>CAZKEX010000236.1:3350-7510 GCA_964551895.1 uncultured Caldilineaceae bacterium
GATGATGACAATCTCTTAATCTCCCAATCTCCCAATCTCAACCCTGATCAACAAACTAGCGAAAGCATCAAAAAAGCGCCTTTCCTGGTCAGGAAAGGCGCTTTTTATGTGGTCATATTTCGGTCTTGTGCTGACTTATCAACGATCAGCTACCAGACCCTAAACCCTGGCGAGAGCAGTTGGGCGTCTCGGATCAGGACGTAGAGGATGGGGCCATAGCCCAGCAGGATCAGGATCACCGTGCCGTAGAGCCAGGGCTTCCAGTTGTTGAGCCAGGCGGGGATGGCCCGACCGGAGAGATCCTCGGCCACGGGCATCTCGATGGGCTCGGTCACCCGCTTGGGGTTGACCAGGGTGCCGATGATCACTATGAAGAAGAGCGTCGCGCTGATAAAGAGCAGACTCGCCCCAACGGCCGATTCGGTCAGCAGGAGCCGCCAGGCTTCGTCGAAGTACGGCGCGGCCCCCAACATGGTGCGCCGGGGCACGCCAAACATAATCCCCAGAGCGTGCAATCCATTGGAGAAGAAGATCATGCCGATGAACCAGGTCCAGGCCTGGGCCAGAGCGATGCGCCGGGTGAAGAGTTGGCGGCCGGTCAGCTTGGGCAGCAGCCAATAGAGGATGCCCATGAAGGTCAAGGTGGTGGCGGACCCCAAGGTCAGGTGGAAATGGCCGGGGATCCAGCTTGTGTTGTGGACGGCCAGGTTCAGGTTGTACGAGGCATTGGTCAGGCCGCCGATGCCGCCAAAGGCAAAGAGGATCATGGCAAAGTTCTGGGCGGCGAAAGCCGGGTTGTCCCAAGGCAGCTTGAAGATCCAAGCGAGGTAGCCCTTGCCACCCCGGGCCCGTGCGCCTATTTCCAGCGAGGCCACCACGGTGAAGGCGGTGAGGAAGCTGGGGATGGCCAGGCTATAGGTGATCACGCCGTGCAGGAACTTCCAGGCGGCGGGGATGCCCGGGTCCGTGAATTGGTGGTGCATACCCACAGGGATGGAGAGGAGCAGGAAGAGCCAAAAGACCAGTCGGGCCAACTGCTCGCTGAAGATCTTGCCCCCGGCAATCTTGGGCAACATGCCATACCAGGAGAGATAGGCGGGCAACAGCCAGAAGTAGACCAGGGGATGGCCAAAGAACCAGAAGAAGGTGCGGGCCAACAGGGGGTCCGTGCCGTCCACCCAGCCCAAGGACCAGGGGATCAGCAGGGCCAACATCTCGGTGGCCACGCCCAGGGTGGCGATCTGCCACATGACCATAGTGATCAGAGCGCCCAGGGCCAGGAAGGGGGTGGTCACGCCAGGGTTGGCCTTGCGCCAGGCAAAGAAGGTGGCCAGAAAGCCCCAACCCACGACCCACGACCCCACAATCACCAAAGTCAAGCCCACATAGAAGGGCCAGGTCGCTTGCAAGGGAGGATAGAAGGTGTAGAGTACAGTGGCCGCATTGGTCAACATGGGGATGGCCGCACTTGTCAAGCCGATGATCATGATCGTCAGGCCGGCCATGTTGAGTTGGGGGTAGGCAAGGGGCCGATCCAAGCTGCGCACCAGCACAAAGGTGAAGAAGCCCACGATAAAGAAGGTGGTCCACGACAGGGCGTTGAGTACCCCGTGCAGGGTCAACCCCTGATAATAGGTCATGCCAAACGCATACTTGTAGGTGTCGATACCCGCATGTTCCAAGCCTTGCATCAAGCCAATGGTCACCCCAATGGACAGGGAGGCAAGGGCCACGCCAATGGCGATCCCGGCCATGCGATCTTCCATGGCAAAGCGGGCTTCGCTGGCGGTTTTGGAGGGTAGAAGCTTGCCGGTTGCACCGGCCTTGATTGTTTCGTTAGCAATAGCCATAATTTTTCCTCTCGTCTCCCTGGCCCTAGTTTTGTGCAGCAGGAGCGTCGGCGGTCTCTTCAACCACCAAGCGACCGTACATGATGTGATGAGCGCTGCCGCAATACTCATGGCAGATGAAGTTATAGGTTCCCGGTTCGTCAAAGGTGGCGGTCAACGTGGAGATCTGGCCGGGCAGAACCATCATGTTCAGATTGGTCTCCTGCAGCTTGAATCCATGCTGCACATCCCGGCTGGTGACGTAAAAAGTGACCGTCGAGCCGACGGGCACCCGAATCTCGGCCGGGGTGAAGGACCAGATCTGGGCCAAAATATGAACTTCGTATTTGCCCGGAGCCAGTTCCCGCAGGCCAGGGTTGGCAAAAGCGCCGGCATCCGGCGCCCCAGGGGTCTGGAAGACACCGGGGTCGATGCGCTGATAGACCGACGGGATCTGGATACCATAGCCAAAGCTGGAGATGGAAATGGCTGTGCCGAAGACCAGCAGCAGGAGGATGGAGAGCTTTACCCAGGCGCTCTCGTACCAATCCACATGAAATTCGGCCACATCGTGCCCCACAGGGGCTTCTTGGGGTGTTTGGTGTTCTGCGCTCATGATGTAATTCCTCGGGACAACATGGTCAAATAGCTGAATGACCAAAGGGCAACAATTATAACAAAATAGACCGCCATGAGTGCGGCTGTGCCTTTGGGTGTTTGGGGATCTTTCATTGGAACCTCCTTATAATTTCGTCGGCTTCAAGGTTTTTATGGTAACACTGGCCAGTCATTTTCCTGGGATTATATCTCTAACTGTAAGAACTAATAATTCACCGCAAAAACGCAGAGAACGCAAAGAAAAGACATGCGGTCTCCTCGTACTTTTCCTTGAGTTTTTGCGTCCTTGGCGTCTTTGCGGTGAAAATTGGCTTTTTGCAGTGCAGTCAACTATACAGCGTAAAACGGGGCACACGGGGGCCATTATACCGCCCTCGCCAGAAAAGTTATAGTTTTATACTCGCTAAAACGCGTTATGGGGTTCTGGGGCTATTTGATGAACTGATCCAAATCCGCCGCCATGGCTTCGGCCCCCATGCCGTAGGGGAAGACCAGACGCACATAGCCTTCCTTGTCGATCACGGTGACGGTGGCCGTGTGGTCCACCAGATAGCCTGTGGCCGGGGTGCCTTCGTGCTGTTCGTAGAAGATACCAAAGGGGGTGCTGGCCGCGATCAGCTCTTCTGGGGTACCGGTCATGCCCAAAAAGGCCGGGTTGAAATAGGAGAGGTATTCCTTCAAGCGCTCTGGGGCGTCCCGTTCCGGGTCCACGGAGACAAAGACCACCTGCACTTTCTCCGCCTTTTTCGGCCCCAGAATGGTCATGGCCTGGGTCAGGTCGGCGATGGTGGTGGGGCAGACATCCGGGCAGAAGGTATAGCCGAAGAAGAGCAGCACGGTCTTGCCCCGCAGATCCTGCAAGTCCATACGTTCGCCCGTGCTGGCGGTCAGGGTGAAGTTGGCAGCCCGTTGGGGAGACTGGATCACCATGCCGTTGAAGCTGGGCGGGGCCAGTTGCTGTACGATCAACAGGGCGATCACGATCAACGCCGGCACACCGGCCAGAATGTAGATCCACCGCCATTTGCCCTGGGTAGCGGCAGCTTTGGTGGGCCGATCTGGAGAAGTCGTCATGGGGATGCTTTCGTTTTCTTTGGCGATCTAATCTTCCAGGAAGAGGCCAGCAGATCCTGGGTCAAACGAGACTTCCTGGCCTCTTCCTGGAAGATCGGGTCTAGCGCGGATAGCAGAGGAAGAGATGGGCCGCCTCGTACGCATAGCGGCTGGCCCCTTCGCTCTGTTCAAATTCTTTCACGATCAGCCCCAGATCCCGCTCCAAGAGGGTCAGATCCAGGGTGGGCTGACGATATTCGGCCCGCAAAATGCCCCAGCCATCCACCAGCATGAAGGCCGGGTCAAACTCAAAGGCGCCGTCGGGCCGTTGATTGTAATAGGTGTAAAAGCCGCCGCCGATCATATGTTTGAGCCGCAGGGGATCCCCCGTGGCGAAGCGCCACAGGGCCGGGTCCGCGCCCAGGCCGTCGGCATAGGCTTGCAGCGCCTCCGGCGTGTCCCGCTCCGGGTCAAAGGAGACGGTGACCATCTTGACCGGCAGTCCGCCCACACCGTTTTCGGCGATGCCGGAACTTTTGAGCCATTCCTGGGCCGCCTGCATGGATTGGCTGGTGTCCCGGCAATCGCCCGTGCAGTGGGTATACGTGAAGTTGTACAGCACCAAACTGCCCCGCAGATCCTCGTTGGTGAGCCGTTCCC
>CAZKEX010000237.1:0-7497 GCA_964551895.1 uncultured Caldilineaceae bacterium
ATTGTGACGAATATTGGATCGATAGATATTGTGCTTGGAGAGGTTGATCGGTAGGGCGGAGTGGGAATAGAACGCGGATGACGCGGATTTGGCGGATCAAAGCGGATTTTTTTTGGGAGAATGGTCATGTCTCCGAAAATTCTCAAACATGGTGAACTGACCGATAAAATCCTTGGTGCGTTCTATAAAGTTTACAACGCCCTGGGGCACGGTTTTTTGGAGAAAGTGTACGAAAACGCGTTGGTCCGTGAACTGCGTAAGCTGGGCTTGGAAGTGAAGCAACAGGCACCCATTCACGTTTATTATGACGGCGAAATTGTTGGGGAGTACTTTGCCGACCTGATCGTTGAAGACAAAGTAATCATCGAGCTAAAGGCAGCTGAGTCGATTGTTGATGCGCATTTAGCCCAGTTGACCAATTATCTCAAAGCTACACGCCAAGAAGTGGGATTGGTACTCAACTTCGGATCAGAGCCTACATTTGCCAGACGAGTCTTTGAAAACAAGCGGATCCGAAAAAAATCCGCATGAATCCGCCAAATCCGCGCCATCCGCGTTCTATTTAGAAAGTCCTTAGCCAGGATTGGCCCTAAGAAAACAGAAGAATCCAAAAAAAAATCCGCGTGAATCCGCCAAATCCGCGTCATCCGCGTTCTATTCTAGACCTACATGACCAGGGTTGGTCATAAGAAAACGGAAGAATCCAAAAAAAATCCGCGTGAATCCGCCAAATCCGCGTCATCCGCGTTCTATTCAGGAATATCTTTTACCATGATGCTATCTGAATCCTTACGTTCTGAAATCAACCAAATGATCGCCCTCTATCCCACCGGCCGGGAGCGGTCGGCGATTTTGCCGGCCCTCTATGCCATCCAGCGGGAGTTTGGCTATTGCGCCGTGGAGGCCCAGAACGAGCTGGCCGCCATCCTCAACCTGGAACCGGCGGAGGTGGGCGCGGTGGTGAGCTTCTACCACATGCTCAAGACCCAGCCCAAGGGCGACTACCATGTGGAGGTCTGCACCAACGTGCCGTGCATGTTGCGGGGTTCGGCCAAGTGCATGAGCCATCTGGAAGAGAAGATGGGCATCCACCACGGCGAGACCACCCCGGACGACAAATACTCCTTGGACCACATGGAGTGTCTCGGCTCCTGCGGCAGCGCGCCCATGGTTGCCGTCACCGAGCGCAGCAGCGGCAAGATCCGCTATTTCGAGGAGATCGACTCCGCCGAGGATGTGGACAAGATGCTGGCCGTGATCGAGAACGACCACGGTTTTGTCAGCCTGGAGCGCTGGTCCCCAGAAGGCGACCCGGAGAACACGGGCCAAGCCGCCGGTCCCCACACCCACGGCGGCATGGAGAAGATGGTCCTCATGGGCCGGGTGGACACGCCGGACAGCCACAAGATCGAGAGCTATCTGGCCGACGGCGGCTACGAGCTGGCTGAAAGCATCCTCAAGGGCAAGCAACCCCAGGAGGTGGTGGACGCCATCAAGGCCAGCGGCATCCGCGGGCGTGGCGGCGCCGGCTTCCCCACCGGCGTCAAGTGGGGCTTCCTGCCCCAGGGCGTCTTCCCCCGCTATTTGGTCATCAACGCGGACGAGTCCGAGCCGGGCACCTTCAAAGACCGGGTCATCATGGAGTATGACCCCCACCAGTTGATCGAGTCGGCCATCATCAGCGCCTTCGCCATTCAGGCCGAGCGGGTCTTCATCTATATTCGGGGCGAATACTATTTTGCCGCCCAACGGCTGAACGACGCCATCGCCGAGGCCAAGGCCAAGGGCTATTTGGGCGAGGAGATCTTTGGCACAGAGATCAACGTGGACATCTTGGTCCATCGGGGGGCCGGGGCCTACATCTGCGGCGAAGAGACCGCCCTGCTCTCCAGCTTGGAAGGCTACCGGGGCTTCCCCCGGCTCAAACCCCCCTTCCCGGCCATCGAGGGGCTGTACAACAAACCCACCATCGTCAACAACGTGGAGTCCATCGCCAATGTGTTGCATGTGATGAAACATGGGGTGGAGTGGTATCGCAGCTTCGGCACGGAGAAGTCGCCGGGGATGCGCATCTTCTGTCTCAGCGGCAATGTGAAGCGGCCCGGCCTCTACGAGCTGCCCCACGCCGTCAGCCTGCGGGATCTGATCTACAAATATGGCGGCGGGCCAGAGGATGACAACGCGGCCATCAAGGCGGTGATCCCCGGCGGCCTCTCCGTGCAAATGCTCACCGCGGACCAGTTGGACACCCCTCTGGACTACGAAAGCGTCCAGGCGGCGGGGTCGGCCCTGGGCTCTGTGGGGGTGATCGTGATCGACGAGCGGACGTCCATGGTTGACGTCGCCACCCGTGTCCTGGGCTTCTATCGGGAAGAGAGCTGCGGCAAGTGTACGCCCTGTCGGGAAGGCACGCCCTGGCTGGAGGCGACCCTGCAGCGCATTCAGGCCGGGGGCGGACGCAAGAAGGATATTGACCTGATGAGCTATATCGCCGACAACGTGGGGGGCAAGAGCTTCTGTCCCTTCGGCTATGCGGCCGTGTGGGGCTTGCAGAGCAATTTGGCCAAATATCGCCCGGATTGGGACGAGTTCCTCCTCGACACCAACCCGGCGGATATCGGCCCCGTGATCCCCATCCACCCGGTCTATCGCCCGGACACCGGCCAGCCCAGCTCCCTGCGGGACACGGTGCTGCCCTTGGAGGGGGATTCGCCGTTGTTGCGGGATACGATGGTGAAGGCGAAGTGAGACAATGGTTAATGGTTAATGGTTGATGGTTGATGGTTAATTTTTAATTGGGGGGGGGAGACGAGTGGCAGTTTTGATGCGGGAGCCGGTGGTTGCGAAAAGTGGGGCGAGAAAGTCTGTGGACGCGCCCACGAAACGATCTGCGCCGGACGGATCCTTGCGTCGCTTCACTTTGGACGAATACCACCAATTGATCGAGATCGGCTTTTTTCAGCCAGAGGAGCGGCTGGAGCTTATCGAAGGGACATTGCGCTATATGAGTCCAATTAAACCCCCACACGCAGAGGCTATTTCCAGACTGGTCGATCTAATCTTGGTCCGACTTGGCAACAAAGTCTTGGGGCGCATTCAGTCGCCCATCACCCTGCCGGACAAAACGTCCGAACCGGAACCGGATTTCGCCTTGGTTGTCAGACATCCCGGCGGCTATACCGAACGCCATCCCAGCACCGAAGACCTTTTCTTGGTGGTTGAGGTGGCTGATTCCAGTCTGCGCTATGACCGAGAGGTGAAGATTCCCCTCTATGCCGCGGCTGGGATTCGGGAATATTGGATCGTCAACCTGATCGACGACGTGATTGAAATCTACCGTCAGCCCACGGTGTTGGCCAGCGGCGCGGCGGGGTATGCTGAAAAATCGATCTGTTCCGGGGATGAGCAGATCGCCCCAGAGGCTTTTCCCGATTGCGTCGTGGCCGTCAACGCCATCATTCCGGGAGCCAATTAGCCCACTTTGCTCTCGCCGGGTCACGGACCCGGCTAGAGCGGCAAGAAGGCAGGGAGACGTAATCTCCCAATCTCATAATCGCCCAATCGCATGTTGTCACTTTTTTACCGGAACCAAACCGACCATGACTGATCTTGTAAACCTGACCATCGACGGCAAACCCCTGAGCGTGCCCAAGGGCACCCTGGTGGTGGATGCCGCGGCCACAATCAACATCGAGATTCCCGTCTTTTGCAGCCACCCCAAGCTGGACCCGGTGGGCTGTTGCCGCATGTGCCTGGTGGAGTTTGAATCTCCCCGGGGCGTCATGCTCAACACCGCCTGCACGGTGCCCGTGGCCGAGGGCATGATCGTGCGCACAAACACGGAGCAGGTGCAGACCGTGCAGCAGGCCAACTTGGGCTTCCTGCTGCTCAACCACCCCCTGGACTGCCCCATCTGCGACAAGGGCGGCGAGTGCCCCTTGCAGGACCAGACCATGCGCTACGGCAACCCCCTCAGCCAGATGGTGGAGCCCAAGCGGTTGAAGAAGAAGGACTACCCCATCTCCGACACGATTGTGCTGGACCAGGAGCGTTGCGTGGTCTGCTGGCGCTGCACCCGCTATTTGGAAGAGTGGGAGGACAAGCCCCAACTGGGCCTCTTCGAGCGGGGCGGCAAGACCATCATCGACATCCAGCCCGGCCAAGAGGTGGACGCCAAGACCAGCGGCAACATCATCGACATCTGTCCCGTGGGCGCGTTGACCAACCAGGTCAGCCGCTTCGCCTTCCGCCCCTGGGAGACCGAGCGCACGGCCAGCATCTGCACCCACTGTTCCATGGGCTGCAACCTGCGCCTGGACACCCGCACGGACAGCCTGCGCCGCATCGTGGGTCGGGAGAACATGGCCGTCAACGACCAGTGGATCTGCGACAAGGGCCGCTTTGCCCACGCCTGGGTCAACCACGACCAGCGCTTGGCCCAGCCTCTGGTGCGCAAAAACGGCCAACTGGTCCCCGTCACCTGGCAGGAGGCCCTGAGCGCCGCGGCCGCCGGACTGAAGGCCGCCAAGACCACCCACGGCGCGGACGCCCTGGGCGGCATCGGCAGCGCCAAGCTGGGCAACGAGAGCAACTATATTTTCCAACGCTTCATGCGCCAGATCCTCGGCACCAACAACATCGACCACCGCAACGGCGGCGACATCACCGCCCTGGCCCCGGGCATGACCGCCCTGGCCGATGTGATGAAGCCCCAATACGGTCCCGACCCGGTCGCGGACGTGGTCTTCCTCCTGGGCCTGGACCCCAGCGAAGAGATCCCCGTGCTGGACGTACACCTGAAGCGGGCCGTGCGCAAGGGTGGCGCAAAACTGATCATCGCCCACCCCCGCAAGATCGAGCTGACCCGCTACGACGGTCCCTTCCTCCACTATCGCCCGGGCACCGAGGTCGCCACCATCAACGGGGTGACCAAGGCCCTGCTGGCCCTGAAAAAGGAGAGCCCGGCCAATTTGACCGACTGGGTGGACGAAGTGAGCGACGAATTATTGCGGGACCTGTGCGGCGTCTCCCCCAAGGCGGTCAAGGCCGCGGCCAAGGCCATCCGGGCCGGCAAGAACGTGCTCTTCCTCTACGGCCCCCTGGCCGGGAGCAAGGAGGCAGCCAACGCCTTCGCCAACCTGGCCCTGGCCGCCGGACACTTCAAAAACCTGGGCTACATCGGCCTGGACGCCAACAGCCAAGGCGCACGGGACATGGGCGTGCTACCGACCCAATTGCCCGGCCACCTTTCTGTTCAGGATGAAAAGGCTCGCAAATCTTTGGAAAAGCTCTGGGGGGCCAAACTTCCGGGTTCCGCTGGAAAGACCTACAATCAGATGCTAGACAGCGCGGGCAAAGATATTAAAGCCCTGTACGTCATGGGGGCCAACCCGGCCTCCGAGCGCCCCACCTGGGCTGCCCGGCTGGACCAGCTTGACTTCCTCGTCGTGCAGGATCTCTTCCTCACCGAGACCGCGGCATTGGCCGATGTGGTCTTCCCGGCGGTGAGTTGGGCCGAGAGCGACGCCACCTTCACCAACCTGGAGCGGCGGGTGCAGCGTGCGCCCAAGGCCCTGACCAACCACAACCTGCAAGGCGCGCCGGACTGGTTGATCCTCGACCACCTGGCCACCCACTTCGGCACGGACTGGCCCTTTGGCAGCGCCCAGAATATCCTGGCCGAGATCGCCGTGGCCGCCCCCATCTACAGCCAGATCTCCTGGGACGCCATCGGGGACGAGGGCAAGCAGTGGGCCGCGGACCCCGTGCGACCGACCCCGGTCTATCGCCAGGCGATCCAGAACGGCATCATCAAAAGCGGTCTCCCGGCCAAGGCCGACTTCCCCCTGGACCTGGTGGCGGGGACCGTGCTGTATGACGGCGGCACCCTCTTCCACCTGACCGACGCCATGCACAACATGGCCGGGGCAGCCTTTGTCGGCCTCCACCCGGCGGACGCGGCCAAACTGGCCGTGGCCGAGGGCGCTACCGTCACGGTGAGCAGCCCGGCAGGCGAACTCTCCCTGGCCGTGAAGGTGGACGCCCAGGTCAAGCCCGGCACAGCCTGGATCCCCGAAAGCCAGGCCGGCGCGCCGGTGGGGGGGTTGTTGGAGGAAAGTAGGGAACAGCGAATTAAAATTGAGCGGGGAAGCAATGAGTAAGGAGTAACGAGTAATTTTGAACGTGGTCTAGTTATTCCTGGGGTTTTCAGTTAATCCAAGGATTGACTCAACCAATTACTCATTACTCATTACTCATCGCCCTTAATTTTCACGGAAGAGATAGATTATGGACTGGCTAAATCTGATCGTATTTCCGATCATTCGCATCGTGGTGCTGATTGTGGTGCTGTTGACCGGCTTCGCCTACCTGACCTGGTTTGAGCGCAAGCTGATCGCCCGCTTCCAGGTGCGCATCGGGCCAAACCGGGCCGGGCCCCGGGGGCTGTTGCAGCCCATCGCCGACGCGGTCAAGGCCTTCTTCAAAGAAGAGCTGATCCCCGGCCATGTGGACAAGCCCATCTATCTGCTCGCCCCGGCCCTGGCGCTGATCCCCGCCCTGATCATCTGGGCCGTGATCCCCGTGGCCAAGGGCACCCCGGCGGTGGCGGATGTCAACATCGGCTTCCTGTGGATTTTGGCCGTGGCCGGTCTGGAGAGCTACGGCATCATCCTGGCCGGGTGGAGCAGCAACAACAACTATTCCCTGCTGGGCGCCCTGCGCTCCGCGGCCCAGATGATCAGCTATGAGCTGCCCTTGGGCCTCTTTTTGGTCAGCATTTTGATTCTGTCCGGCAGTTTCAGCCTGGTCACCCTGGTGGAGACGGCTCGGCCCTGGTGGGAATGGCTGCTGCTGTGGGGCATCTTCCCCTTCTTCTTCATCTGCATCCTGGCCGAGACCAGCCGCTCTCCCTTCGACCTGCCGGAGACCGAGAACGAACTGGTGGCCGGGTTCCAGACCGAGTATGGGGGCATGAAGTTTGCCACCTTTATGATGGTGGAATACATCAACATGATCACCACCAGCGCCATCATGGCCACCCTCTTCTTTGGCGGCTGGCGGGGACCTTTTGCCGAGCAATTTGTCTTTTTGGGGCCGGTCTACCTCTTCATCAAAGTGGTCATGCTGCTCTTTGTCTTTGTGTGGGTACGGGCCAGCATCAGCCGCCCCCGCTTCGACCAGCTCATGAAGTTCAACTGGAAGTTCATGATCCCCCTGGGGCTGGTGGTGGTGGTGGTGTCGTCGGTGTTGACGGTGTATTTGAAGTGATCACTCCACCACAAAGTTTTGATGAATTGGGGCCTTAAGTGGAAGTGAAAATGCAAAAGAGAATTGTACTGCTTATAGTTATTGGCTTTGCATTTTTATTTGCAGGTACAGAACCCATTTTTGGTCAGAGTGATACAGGAAACTTCGTTGTCGTTAAAGAAGTCGGTGACGGAAAGATTATTTATTATGAGTATGAATATAGCAGCCTGGGCAAGAAAGAAATAGATA
>CAZKEX010000238.1:0-7496 GCA_964551895.1 uncultured Caldilineaceae bacterium
TCAATCTTCCTTTCAATCTTCCTTGAAATCTTTGCGTCCTTGGCGTCTTTGCGGTGAAAATTGGCTTTTTGTAGCAGAGTCACTTATGCCCCCTGGGGATAAGTCCGGGGATAAGTCTGCCAAGAGTTGCCTTTGCTGGGGAGAACTGCGCGGAGAATTAATCTAAATTTTAGAAAAGCCGGAATCAAAATTTTTTGCGCGACGCTTTGGAAAATCAAAAAATGTTTCTCCAAATTGGTTAGTCTGTTTATATAGAGTCTCACAGATTCCAACCCTCTACATCTCGCGTAGAACGGATGTGCACCCCCTATCTGTTGACAATAACCTGGCTTTTTGACCTCTTTTTATCCCCAACCCACGTTGTCAATCGGTGAGCTTTCTGCTACACTGCACTAAGCAAGATCACACGAAGTAACGTCGCCAAACACCGATCCTATCATCGACACCAGGCCTGCTCCCCAATTTGCATCGACCACATTCTGCTGCTTGTAAACGGACACACTTTAATGTGTTCTCACCATCCTCGTGCAGAACGTTTGATGCATAAGCCGGCGACTTATCCACATCGCCGCCGCTGAAGCATGGCATGAACAAAACAGCCTAGAGAACACACTATGAGTACGTTTATTGACGTGCCCATAGTTTTCTTTACGCCAAAATTCACAGGTTGTGGGGTTGGCAGGCTGGATTGGCTGGCTGGATCGTTTGTGGCCACAGGCTGTTTTGCAGTGGGTGACCTGGAAAGAGAAGAACTTTTTTGCATCGTTGAGCGGCCCGCCATTTTGAGCGTTGTGCCGCGTTGAGAAGGATGGAGGAGCCCTCTTTTGAACAACCAATGGGAATCATACGATCGCAGCGGGCAGGGGTGGTCCAATCCAGCCAAGCCCAGCCAGGCCCCATCGACCCGGTCGTCGGGATCCGGGCGCACCGGGCGCAAGCCGTTCCGAACACAGACGACTGTCTCTGCGACACCGCCTGCAAGACAGGGTGACGAGACAAACGCACCCAGCGTCGACGGTATGCAGCAATCCACCTTTGCCGACTTGGTTGACTTGGCCGGGGAGACGGACAGCGGTCAGATCAGCCCCTGGCAGGAATTTGGTCTGGCGGTGGATTTGGCCGGCGAGGACACGCTGCTTCCTACAACGGCCAGGGACGCGACGCCAGTTCCCCCTCGCCCCCAACCCGTTGCCGCCGAGATACCCCAGGCAACCCCAGTTGGCCTTGGCCCTAGCAAGATCGATTCTCAAACCGTCTGGCAGATGGCCCTGGCCGAGATGGCCCTGCAGATGACCGACGCTACCTATAACACGTGGGTGCGGGACACGTCCATCATGGCCTATGAAGATGGGGAGTTCATCATCGGGACCCCCAACAGCTATGTCAGGGATTGGCTGGACAATCGGCTGCGGGGCACCATCAAGCGCACCCTGGGGGGCATCATGCGCCGCTCGGTGCAGGTCAACTTCCGGGTCAAGTCACAACCGGCGGGGGACACGGAGATGTCGGAGGAGACACCCCTCTATCAGCCCGTTCAGCCCGCCCCTCGGTCAGCCCAGGCATCTGTCCAGGCATCCGCTCAGGCATCTGTCCAGCCCGACATCGCCGTGGTATCGGCGCCAAGAGCCATCATCTACCCGACCATGACTCAGCACAACAGCCAATCCAGCGTCCCGCTCAATATCCACCACACCTTCGAGACCTTTGTGGTGGGCAACCACAACCGGCTGGCCCATGCGGCCGCCCGGGCCGTGGCCGAGCAGCCGGGGCAACGCTTCAACCCGCTCTTTATCTATGGCGGCGTGGGCCTGGGCAAGACCCATCTGCTTCATGCCCTGGGCAACGAGGCCGCCAAACGCAATCTGAACGTACTCTATTGTACGTCGGAGCAGTTCACCAACGACCTGATCAGCGCCATCCGCAACCAGAATACCGAAGAGTTCCGCAACAAATATCGCCAACTGGATGTCCTGCTGATCGACGACATCCAGTTTATCGGCGGCAAGGAGAGTACCCAGGAGGAGTTCTTCCACACTTTCAACCATCTGCACTCGGCCAACCGTCAGGTGGTGATCAGCAGCGACCGATCGCCAAAGGCCATCGCCACGTTGGAAGGTCGTCTGCGCAGCCGCTTTGAAGGGGGTCTACAGGCCGACATCTCCCAGCCAGATTTCGAGACCCGGGTGGCCATTTTGCAGGCCAAGGCGGCGGAGTTGAACTTCCCCATCCCCTTGGATGTGTTGATAATTGTGGCCGAACGGGTGGAGAGCAACATTCGGGAGCTGGAAGGCGCGCTCAACCGGCTGGTGATGCAGGCGCACATGATCGACAGCCCCCTGGATCGCCAGTTGGCCGAGACGGTGCTGAACGATCTGGCCCCCCAGCGCACGCCCCGGGAGCCGTCCACGGTGGTGCGGGTGGTGGCCGAACACTTCCGCCTGAAGGTGGAGGATCTGACCGGACGCACCCGCACCAAGGATATTGCCATTGCCCGCCAGGTGGCCATGTATCTGCTCCGGGAGGAGAACGATATGTCCCTGCCCATGATCGGCGACCTGCTGGGCGGACGGGATCACAGCACGGTGCGCTATGGGGTGGACAAAGTGGCCGCGGAGATCGAGGTCAACGACAGCCTGCGCCGGGACATCATGCTGCTGCGGGAGCGGATCTACGCCGCCCCCGGCAGTCAATAGAGGGAATGGCGAATGGCGAATGGCAAATGGCGAGTCGGGATCGCCATTCGCCATTCGCCATTCGCCATTCGTTTGCAATTTTCGAGGCTCTCAAGTAAACTATACGGACTACAGGGTAACATAAAACTTTCACCTGTCTGATCAGCCTGGCCGCTCCTTGGAGAATGGCTCGTTGATCCAAGTTCAAGTTGTACCGTTCCCAGACATTAGCGCTTCACCGGAGTTAGTTCATGGCAAAAAATGGCCGAGACAAGGCCCTAGAGAGTACCCTGGCCAGCCTGAACAAGCGCTTTGGCGATGGGGCGATCATGAAACTAGGCGAGGCCACCCGGCTCAACGTGGAGTCCATCCCCACGGGCAGCCTGAGTCTGGACATTGCCCTGGGGATCGGCGGTGTGCCCCGGGGACGCATCCTGGAGATCTATGGCCCGGAGAGTTCGGGCAAGACCACGGTCTGTCTGCACATCATCGCCGAGGCCCAACGCATGGGGGGCATCTGCGGCTTTGTAGATGTGGAACACGCCCTTGACCCAGCCTACGCCCGCAAGATCGGCGTGGATGTGGACAACCTCTATGTCAGCCAGCCGGACACGGGGGAGCAGGCCCTTGAGATCACCGAGGCCCTGGTGCGCTCGGGGGCGATGGACGTGGTGGTGGTGGACAGCGTGGCCGCCCTGGTGCCCCGGGCCGAGATCGAGGGCGAGATGGGGGACAGCCACATGGGCTTGCAGGCCCGGCTCATGTCCCAGGCCCTGCGCAAGCTGGCCGGTGCGGTCAAAACCAGCGGCACCTGTCTGATCTTCACAAACCAACTGCGCCAGAAGATCGGCGTCATGTTTGGCAACCCGGAGACGACCTCTGGGGGTATGGCCCTCAAGTTCTATGCCAGCGTGCGGTTGGACATCCGGCGTATCCAGTCCATTAAACAGGGCGCAGAGGTGACGGGCAACCGCACCCGGGTCACGGTCAAGAAGAACAAGGTGGCCCCCCCCTTCCGTCAGGCCGAGTTTGACATCATGTACAACGAAGGCATCAGCACCCTGGGCGATCTGATCGACCTGGGGGTTGGGTTCGACATTATCGAAAAGCGCGGCGCGTTCTATCGTTTTGAGGACGAGCTGATTGGCCAGGGGCGCGAGAACAGCAAAGATGCACTGCGCACCCAGCCAGAAAGAGCGGCCAAGATCGACCGCATGGTGCGCGAGCGCGCCGGGTTGATCGTTTCGGAAAGCGACACGGGAGCCGAGGCCGCATAGCCAAGCAACACCTGAACCGAATCTTAACCAACTGTTTTTTTGATTTTTTGATCTATATGACAAGTCTGTACGCACAACCGAATCTTTTAGCCACACCAAGCAGCATCCCTGGAAATTCAACCGGCGCAGTGGGTTGACCTGTCCGGTTGTTGACATCAAGCCCAAACCGGCGCTTACCCAGCGTCTTGGTCAGGCCCCTCATCCCGAACAGCGATGAAGGCCAAAACATGGGCATCGTGTCATTGACAATCTTACGCAGCATCTTGTGTTCGTCAAGCGGGCGGTGATTCGCCCCTTGGCCAGATGATAACTCTGGCAAATGATGACCCGACAGATGATGACCTTGACAGATAATGACTTTGATAAGTAGTGACCATCTCTGGCGCCGATCCAGCCCCATCCCGCCTGTCGGGTCGGCCCTGTCTGCCCATATCTTTGACGATATTATCGATGGCAGATATAGCCCTTTCGCCGGATTCATCCATGCACTTCCCTCAACCCGACTGCGGCCACACGTTTTGAAACAGACGGCGCTGGCAAAATAGGGGGAGTGAGCAACATAAGCCATGTTCCCCGGCATCTGTGGTTGACGATGCATCCCCCGAACGGGATTGTTTGAAAAAGTCGCACGTCTGTTTTGCGCAAGATTGCACCACCCAGGGTTTGGCGTTGCCTGGGCCATGACCTGTGTCACCCGCACCCGATTCTGGATCTTGGGCTTTGGGGCGGCGACAGATCATGACCTTTCAATGTTCATGTTGCGAGCACGCTGTGGCATCTGCTGCGGCGTGCTTTTTTTGTGGAGGGAAATCAACCGCCGAGGACGCGGAGATGCCGCAGAGGGCGCAGAGGGAAACCTTGTTTTTCTTGGCGTTCTTGGCGTCTTTGCGGTGAGGTTTTTGGTTTGTGAAGGGAATGGGCGCCTGTGGCGGGGACAATCACGGCCTTATCATTTCAAAAACGCAACCCGGACCGGGTCAGCGTCTTCCTGGATGGCAAGTTCGCCTTTGGGCTGGCGGCGCTGGATGCGGCCCAACTGCGCCGGGGCCAGACGTTGAGCGATGGGGAAATCGCGCACCTTCAGACCCTCAACCTGCGCTCCAAGGCCTATGACCGGGCGGTGGCATTTTTGGCCGTGCGCCCTCGCAGCATCTGGGAAGTTCAACAGAATCTGCGTCGCTATCGGCCAGGGCGCAAGCGACGCCGGGCAACAGACAAAGCCGGGTCGCCAAAAGCAGAAGCCGAATTTGACGAGTTAAGCGCAAAAGAACAAGAGACCAGAGAAGCCGAAGCAGAAGAAGAAAAGTCGGCGCAAAACCGCAAGCTACCCGACGAGACCATTGAATGGGTGATCCAAAAGCTGACCGACCAGGGCTATGTGGATGACCGGGCCTTTGCCCAATATTGGATCGAACAGCGGAACCAGTTCAAGCCTATGGCCCCCCGGGCCTTGCGCTATGAACTGCGCAAGAAGGGCATCGGCGCCGAGATCATCGATGCCCTGGTGACAGAGCAGGTCGATGCGGACGAGGCAGCCCTGGACGCTGCCCGCTCTCGTGCGTATCGTTGGCAACATTTGAACCACGACGAATTTCAACACAAGATGGCTGGATTTTTGCAACGCCGGGGCTTCTCCTGGTCTGTGGTATCGACCGCGATGGAGACTGTCTGGCAAGAGATCCAGGCCGAACAAGGGGATGAGTGAGCCGGGCCAAGCCCGCCCCCTGATCCCGACCTATCAACCACCATTTTTATTCACGTTTCACCATTCAACAAGGACTGAATCATGCCCTTACCACTGGCGATCGTATTGATACTCCTGGCGGCCATCATTGGCGCCGTGGTCGCCGGTTATGTCGCTTTCGGACGAGGCCAAAAACTAGGCCAAGAACTAGGTCAAGAACAGGGTCTCCGAGCCGAACAGGCGCGCCAAAAGGAACTTGTCGATTCTGCACAGCGACAGTCCGAGCGCATCCTGATGGAAGCGGAAAACCAGATCAAACAGCAGCAGTTGGCCCTCAAGGAAGAAGAGGTCCGCATGCGGGACGCCGGCGAGGCAGAGATGACCAAGCGCCGACGGGATCTGGAACGCACCGAAGAGCGACTGCAAAACCGGCTGGACAATGTAGACAAACGTATGGAACAACTGGAATCTCGGGAGCGCAAGCTCAACCAACGGGAGACCACGCTCAACGAGCGCACTGCTGTGGTCGAAAATCTGGAGGAAGAGCGGGAGACAGCGCTGCAAAGCATCGCCCGCATGACCGAGGACGAGGCCCGCCAGGTGTTGCTCCAAGAGGTGGAGAAGACCGCTCGAAAGGAGATGGCCCGCACCATCCGCGAGGTGGAGGCCGAGGTCATGGACGACGCCGACCGTCGGGCACGGGAGATCATCACCGTGGCCATCGAGCGGGTGGCCAGCGACCACATCAGCGAGTATGCGGTCAGCAGCGTCTCCTTGCCCTCGGACGACATGAAGGGACGCATCATCGGTCGCCAAGGCCGCAACATCCGGGCCATCGAGCAGGCCATCGGCGTGGATCTGGTGGTGGACGACACCCCAGAGGCCATCCTGATCAGCAGCTTCGACCCCGTGCGCCGGGAGATCGCCCGGATCGCCCTCACCAAGTTGGTCTCCGATGGCCGCATCCACCCGGCTCGGATCGAGAAGGAGGTGGAGAAGGCCCAGTCGGAGGTGGAACAGGTGATCCGGGAGGCCGGGGAGCAGGCGGTGATCGAGACCAGCGCCCAAGGGCTGCACCGAGAGTTGGTGAAGCTGTTGGGGCGGCTCAAATTCCGCACCAGCTATGGCCAGGTGCAGCTCTTCCACGCCATCGAGACCGCCCACATCGCCGCCATCATGGCCGCGGAACTGCACGCGGATGTGAAGACAGCCCGGCTGGGCGGTCTGCTCCACGACATCGGCAAGGCGGTCAGCCACGAGATCGACGGTCCCCACGCCCTGGTGGGCGCGGAGATCGCCAAGCGCTATGGGGTCAACGACAAGGTGGTCAACTGCATCGCCGCCCATCACCACGAGGTGGAGCCCCATAGCCTGGAAGCGGTGATCGTGGCCGCGGCGGATGCCATCAGCGGGGCCCGCCCCGGCGCCCGGCGGGAGTCCCTGGACGCCTACATCAAGCGGGTCACAGCGTTGGAGGACATCGGCAACAGCTTCAACGGCGTCAGCCAGACCTACGCCATCCAGGCCGGTCGGGAAATTCGGGTGATCGTGCGCCCGGAAGAGATCGACGACATGTCCGCCATCGAACTGAGCAAGTCCATTGCCAAGAAGATCGAGGACAACGTGCAATATCCGGGTCAGATTCGGGTGACCATCATCCGCGAGACACGGGCTGTGGGCTATGCCAAATAGGCGGCCAAACAGGCGGCCAAACAGACGGCCAAACAGATTATGACGTTTGCCGTAAAACAGAAAACGAAAGAGGTCTCGCCCGGAGGAATGGGCGGGGCCTTTTTTTGTATTGGAAGATCTCGTTCCCACGCTCCGCGTGGGAACGCAAACGGGCGCTCTGCGCCCCTCGGC
>CAZKEX010000239.1:0-4883 GCA_964551895.1 uncultured Caldilineaceae bacterium
CAATCGTGCCCACATTCACATGGGGCTTTGTCCGCTCGAAAGTTGCTTTTCCCATTTGGGTGAATCTCCTTCAAAAAACAGTTTAAGGTCCAGTTCGAGTTAGCCAGATCTGGCCACCAGATCCAATCATTAAGTAGCCGCCCAGCACCGTGCTGAGCGGCCTTTTGCCTAGGATGCTTACGAAGGAGTTCGAGAACCCTTCACAGACATTTTTTGTTGAGGAGCCCACAATCGGACTTGAACCGATGACCTCATTCTTACCAAGAATGTGCTCTACCGACTGAGCTATGTGGGCTTGAGTGGGCGGGGGCGGATTCGAACCACCGTAGGCGTATGCCGGCTGATTTACAGTCAGCTCCCTTTGTCCACTCGGGCACCCGCCCAAAACGAACTACCAAGTTTACCTGTGCTACAGATTGTCGTGGATTGCATTGCTCTTTCGAGCAGAGCCGACGATCGGACTCGAACCGATAACCTGCTGTTTACAAGACAGCTGCTCTGCCGATTGAGCTACGTCGGCGCATGGGCGGTATGGCCGTGGATAGGCAACACCAGACAACCTGCATACAGAGAGAAATTGTATATCAGCCAGACCCATTGGTCAAATTTCAGCACAAACGGAACAAATCTTCTTTACTAACTCAGCCGCATACGCTACAATAGGCCTGTTGTATTCTCAAAGATGCGTTCGCTCTGCCATGGGGCCAGGAGTTCGATTGCCCGATCGATCTTCTTCTCCTCCTAAATGGACGTCTAAATGGAAGCCTAAATGGACGCCTAAATGGAAGTGCAGTCCCGAGCGCCCGGACCCATTCTATCTTCTAAGCGAAAGGAAAACTACCACCATGTTGAAAACCATCGCCAAACTGACCGCCGAACTCTTCCCGGCCCCCAGTGTTTCCGCCCACTGTGACGGACCCTGTGGCGTCTACGACCCGGCCTCGGCCCGCATCGCGGCGGAAGCTGTGCTGTCCATGACCAAGAAGATCCTGGCCCTGCCCCTGCCCGCCGCTGGGGATGCAGCCGCCGCAGCCGCCTACAACAACTCCATGTCCCGCTTTATCAGCATCAAGGAAGAGCAAGCCCACATCGCCAAGACCGAACTGCTGGTGCTGTGGACCGACTACTTCAAGCCCGTGCATCTGGAAGCTTACCCAGACCTGCACACCACCTTCTGGAATGCCACCAAGCTCTGCTCCGCCTGCAAGGTGGAAGTCAGCCTGGCCCATGCCCAGGAGCTGATGGCCACCATTGAAGAGATCCACAACATCTTCTGGGCCACCAAGAAGCGGGATGTGGCGTACTACACGGCTTCATAAGGTAAATGAGTGATGAGTGACGAGTAATTTGAACGTGTGAGAGATGGACCCGGCGTGATTTACGCCGGGTCTGTTTTATGGGATGACTGTTTTACGGGAAGACCATGAACCCGAAATCTGACCCGCAACCGATCCCGGCCAGCACGACCCGTGAGCTGTTTTTGTGGCTGTTGGGCCGCCGTCGCCGTCTGCGGGTGACGGGGGAGTCCATGCTGCCCCATCTGCCCCCCGGCCAGGAGGTGCTGACCGTCTCGCCCCGGCACGATGGCCGCCCACCCCAGGTGGGGGATGTGGTGGTGATCCCCCATCCCCCCCAGCCGGAGACGTTGATCCTCAAGCGGGTCGCCCATGTGCTGCCGGATGGGGAATACGTTCTGCTGGGGGACAACCCGGCGGCCAGCACGGACAGCCGTCACTTTGGCCCGGTGACGCCGGACAAGATCTTGGGGCGGGTGGTCTGTCGGTTTCCGTGAATTTGTGATTGGGAGATTGGGAGTGATTAGGAGATTGGGCGATTGGGCGATTGTGTCGTGCGTAATCGCCCAATCTCTCAACCACCCAATCTCTCAATCTCTCAATCTCCCAATCTCCCACCCCCCCCAATCACTTCCCCGCTACAATCCCCGCATAACCCCCAGATCCCGAGCCAGTAGCCCCTTGACCACCAACAGCACCAGGAAGGCCGCGCCCATCAGGATCACGGCCAGGGTGAGGGCTACGTTCAGGTCCAGCTCGAAACCGATGTAGATGGCCAGGGGCATGGTCTGGGTGCGGCCGGGATAGTTGCCGGCAAAGATGATGGTGGCCCCAAACTCGCCCAGCGCCCTGGCCCAGGCCATGACCGCGCCGCCCACCATGCCGTTCCAGGCCAGGGGCGCGGTGACGTGGCGGAAGATCTGCCAGCCGTCCGCGCCGTCCAGGGCCGCGGCCTGCTCCAGTTCTGGGTCGATGGCGGCAAAACCGGCCGTGGCAGCCTTGATGAAAAAGGGCGAGGCCACAAAGACCTGGGCCATGATCACCGCCACAGAGGTGAAGGCGATATAGATGTCCCATTCGGCCAAGAAGCCGCCCAGCACCCCCCGGCGGCCAAAGGTGATCAACAGGGCCACGCCGGCCACCGCCGGGGGCAGCACCGCGGGCAAGTCCACCAGACTGTCCACCACCTGGCGCAGGGGGATGTGCCCCTTGGCCAGCAGATAGGCCAGAGGTGTGCCCAACATGACGATCAACGCCGTGCTGATCAGGGTGGTGGAGAGGCTGAGGAGGATGGCCTGGCGCACCTGGGGCATGGCCAGATTGTGCCAGATCTCGCCGGGGGCAGCCCGATAGAGCAGGGCAGCCAGGGGCAGGGCCAGAAAGATCAGCATGGGCAGGCTGAGCAGATGCCACGGGCTGACAGGGCGGGCTGGCTCCGGGCGGGGCCAGCCAGGGGGCGAGGGAGATCTAGAAGCCATGATCCGCCAGAATTTTTTGCCCCGGGAGGCTGAAGATGAAATCAACGAAGGCAGCCGCGGATTGGGGATGGTGGCCATCGCTCACCGGGGCCAGGGGATAGGCGGCCACCACGTTGAGGGCGTCGGGGATGGGGATCTGGCCCACGCTCTCCCCCGCGGCGGCCCCGTCGCTGGCGTAGACCACCCCGGCATCCGCTTCGCCCAGGCGCACTTTGCTGAGGACGGCCCGCACGTTGATCTCGAAGGAGACCGTGTTGGCCAGCACCCCCTGGCTGAAATTTGCGGGGAGATCCGGCCCGGCGTCGGCGCGGGCCAGGAAGGTGCGGGTGTAGGCCCCCACGGGCACAGAGGCGTCGGCCAGGACCACCCGCAGACCGGGGCGGGCCAGATCGGCCAGGGTGTGGACGTTGCCGGGGTTGTCCCCGGGCAGCACGATCACCAGCCGGTTGTGGGCGAAGATCTGCACACTTTCTGGGTTCACCCGCCCGGCGGCCACCACCGCGGCCATCTGGGTTTGGTCCGCGCTGGCGAAGAGATCCGCCGGCGCGCCCAGGGCCAACTGTTGGGCCAGTTGCTGGGAACCGGCGAAATTCAACGTCACCTGCACGGTGGGGTGTTCGGCCTCGAACCCCTGGCCCAGGGCGGTGAAGGCTTCGGTCAACGAGGAGGCGGCAAAGACCACCAATTCGGTGGACGCCGGTTGGCCGGTCGGTGGGGAAGCGCCCACGCAGCCGATCAGGGCCAGGGCCACCCCCCACCCGACCAAGCTTATCGCTATTGGATTCAACAAAAAAAGAACGCTACCCACCCAATTCCCCCAACTCAAAAAGGTCAACAAAAACATTACTTCCGGGGTAAGCCTTTTTGGCTCTGGACAGGCCAGGTTAGGATACCGCCCCTGATCATACTTCAAGGTATACGAGGGTGCAAAGTTAGTAGGTTGGATAGGGGGTGTGCGTCGAGAAGTTGACTTGCGAGGGGAGTCGGGCTACCATGCGGTTAAAATACCTGATCGTTCTCTTGCTGCACAAACCGAAAGCCATTTACCACATGCTGCGACACCTAACCGCCACCCGATATGTCACCCCTCTGCGGGAGGGCGGCTCCCTGCCCGCCATTGTGGAGGCGGACGACGGCGGGCTCTATGTGATGAAATTTGTGGGGGCCGGCCAGGGGCCAAAAGCCCTGATCGCCGAGATCATCGCCGGGGAGCTGGCCCGATCCCTGGGCTTTGCGGTACCCGAACAGGCGCTGATGACCCTGGACCCGGCCATCGGGCGCACGGAAGGCGACCCGGAGATCCGGGAGCTGCTGGCGGCCAGCGTCGGGGTCAACCTGGCCATGGACTTTCTGCCCGAGGCCTTCGCCTTCAACCCCCTGCTGCGTCCCGCCCCGACCGCGGATCTGGCCTCCCGTATCGTCTGGTTTGACGCCTTTGTGACCAACGTGGACCGCACGCCCCGCAATGTCAACATGTTGCTGTGGGAAGAGGAATTGTGGCTGATCGACCACGGGGCCGCCCTCTATTTTCACCACAGTTGGGAGGAGTACGCGGCCCGCAGCCGCACGCCCTTTGCCCTGATCAAGGACCATGTCCTGCTGCCCTTTGCCACCTCCCTGGCCCAGGCGGACGCGGACCTGCGTCCCCGCGTCACCCCGGCGTTGATTCGAGAGGTGGTTTCGTGGGTGCCCGATAGCTGGCTGCTGGTGGATGCGCCCTTCGCCGACGTGGCCGGCCATCGAGCCGGATACGAGGAATATCTGCTGGGTCGGCTGGCCGCCGCGCCGGCTTTTGTGGAGGAGGCGGTGAATGCCCATGCCCGACTCCGCTGAGTCGCCCCGCCCAAAACCAAAATTTCAATCTCAACCTCAATCTCATGCCTACGAATACGCCCTGATCCGGGTCGTGCCCAGGGTGGAGCGGGAGGAATTTGTCAACGTGGGGGTGATCCTCTTCTGCCGCACCCAGCGCTTTTTAGATCTGCGTCTGCGGGTGGACGAGGCCCGGCTGAAGGCCCTGCACCCCGGCGTGGACCTGGCGCAAGTGCGGGCGCACCTGGCCCTGATCCCCCAGGTCATGGCCGGGGACGGCCCCTTTGCCCGGCTGGAC
>CAZKEX010000239.1:4983-7473 GCA_964551895.1 uncultured Caldilineaceae bacterium
CAAGGACCCAACCATGAGCGACCTGATCAATCTTTCCACCCAAGACCGCATCTTGACCATCCAGATGAACCGGCCCGACAAAAAGAACGCCCTGACCCTGGACATGTATACCCGCATGGCCGGAGCCATGCGGGCCGCGGAGGATGACCCCAACGTGCGGGCGATCCTCTTTACCGGGGCCGGGGGCAACTTCACCAGCGGCAACGATCTGGGCGACTTTATGGTCTCCCCGCCCGTGGGCGCGGACAGCCCGGTCTGGCTCTTCCTCACCGCCCTGTTCGAGGCCAAGAAGCCCTTGGTCTCCGCGGTGACCGGGGTGGCCGTGGGCATCGGCACCACCATGCTCCTCCACTGCGACCTGGCCTATGCCGGGGAGAGCGCCCGCTTTATCTTGCCCTTTATCAACTTGGGGTTGGTGCCGGAGGCCGGGTCCAGCCTGCTCTTGCCCCGCTTCTTGGGCCACGTGCGGGCCGCGGAGCTGCTCATGCTGGGGGACGCGTTTGACGCCGCCAAGGCCTACGAGCTGGGCTTTGTCAACCAGGTCGTGCCCGACGCAGAGGTGGAAGCCCTGGCCCGGTCCAAGGCGGCCCAACTGGCGGCCAAGCCCCCGGCCGCCCTGCGCATGACCAAGGCCATGCTCAAAGAGGGCCACGCCGACGCCCTGGCCGCCACCGTCCACAAAGAGAGCGGTCGCTTTATCGAGCGCCTAAACTCCCCCGAAGCCGCCGAAGCCCTCCAAGCCTTCATGGAGCGCCGCGCGCCGGACTTTTCTCAGTTTTCCTGACAAGGTGACAAGGTGAGGGGGTGACA
Source organism: uncultured Caldilineaceae bacterium (assembly GCA_964551895.1). Classification (GTDB taxonomy): domain Bacteria; phylum Chloroflexota; class Anaerolineae; order Caldilineales; family Caldilineaceae; genus JAGNDO01. The sequence continues at coordinate 5,794 of CAZKEX010000239.1, forward strand.
GGGTGACAAGGTGAGGGGGCGATCAACCAACCTCACCTTGTCACCTTGTCACCCCCTCACCTTGTCACCACCAACGCATCCCCCACCTGGGTGTGGGTGCGGGCGATGGCGCCGGCGGGGAGTTCGATGACGTAGCGGCTGGCGCGGTGGATCTTGCCAAAGCGCCAGGGCTTCATCTCCGGGTCCAGGGCCACGACGTGGTCTTTTTTGTCCACATAGACCACGTCGATGGGGATGGACATGAACATGCAATGGACGCTGTTGCAGGGTTCGATCAACAGCCCATTGCCCCTGGGCAAATTCTTGGTCCCGATCAGCCCTTTGAAACGCTTCCAAAATGAATCGGCCACATGGCCAGCGTCTACCAGGGTGGTCCCACGGGTTTGGTTCTTGACATGCAGCATGATTGCCTCCAGAAGCGAGGGGCGAAAAATCAATGCACAATGCACAATTGACAATGCACAATGGTCTGGTCGACACGATCAGGGTGACTACCGCATATCATTGTGCATTGTCAATTGTGCATTGTGCATTGTCAATTGATTTTCATCGCCCCAAAAACATAAATAGACTGTAGATGGCGCCCAAGGAGAGATAGGGTGCATAGGCCATGGTGGCCTTGCGTCCGGCTCGGCGCACGACGATCAAGTAGAGGGCGGCCAGTCCGCCCAAGAGTACCCCCAGGATCAGAGTTGTGGTGACGTTGGGATAGCCGATCATCAGGCCGATCACCCCGGCCAGTTTGACATCCCCCATGCCCAGGCTGCCCCGACTGACCAGGGCCAAAACCAGAAAGATCCCCAAGCCCAGCCCGCCGCCGATCAGGGCGTTGAGGGGCGTGGGCGTGCCGGGGAGCAGGCTGAAGACCAGGGCTGTCAGCGCCGCCGGGGCCGTCATCACGTTGAGAACCCGCCGGGTCTCCAGGTCGATGGCCAGCACGGCCAGCAGATATCCGGCATAGAGCCAAACCACGGCCAGCAGAGATCCATCCCCCGCAAAGCGCCATCCCAACAGCCCACACACGCCCATAGTCGCCAACTCCAACAGCGGACCCCGCCGGGAACGCACTTCACCGCAGCCGGGGCACTTCCCCCGAGTGCGGGGAAACCAGAGCAGGCTCCACGCATGACGCAGGTCGTGGCCCACAGGACGTCGCCACGTCTCGCTGCCCCAAGCCGGCAGCAGATCCGCGGCCAGGTTGCCTAGCCCGCCAAAGAGCCAACCGATCAGCAGGCCAGCCAGGATGGAGCCGATCTCAGCCGATCCCAGGTTAGACAGGTTCATTTGTCGCGTCCAATCGTGTCAATGAAGAAAAAAAATAGAACACGGATCGAACGGATGTGACGGATCAAAAACGGATTTTTAAAAAATCAGTAAAAATCAGTAAAAATCCGTTTCATCCGTCCAATCCGTGTTCTATTTTTTCCTTTGCGTTTTTTCTTCGCGTTTTTTTTTTCTTCGCGTTCTTTGCGGTGATCCTTTTTCCGCAATCTTCTCACCCTGCATCTTGCCACGTTCAGGCTGGGAACGCAATGGCGCCGCCCCCCTTGCATTCCCCACGGTTCAGGGCTATAGTGGAACCACCCCAATCGCCCAATCTCCCAATCGCCCAATCTCTCCTTCATTCGACCAGAGAGGAAACCCAAACCATGAACTATGACGTGGATGTGCTGATCATCG
>CAZKEX010000240.1:0-5469 GCA_964551895.1 uncultured Caldilineaceae bacterium
CCTCTGGGAGCAGCAGTTGGCCGGCCAACTGCTCCAGGAGGGCCGTCGGGCTAAGCGTGGCCCCCCGCACCGGTCGAATCTCCCCGATCAAGCTGAGGTGATCCGCTTTGGCGCTGACCCAGGCGAAGTCGTCAAAAAGATATTGCTCGATGGCCTGGCGCACAAAGGCATCGGTCACGGTGGTCTTGCCGATGCCGCCCATGCCCTCCACCAGAACCAGCCACGGCACGTCTGTGGCCGACACCCACTCCATAAGGCGATCCAAGTGGGGTTTGATGCCGAAGAGCTTGCTATTGGTGGGCGGGCTCAACCGGCTGAGAAAACGGGCTTGCAGTTCCGTGCGGGCGCCCGCCTCGGCCTCGGCCACAAGCTCAACCATGCGGGCGATGGCCTCTCGCTGCCAGCGGAAGCCGGTGGAATCAGACGCCATCATCTCTTGGGCGGCGGCGGCCATATTCTTGCCCTCTATAAAACGCTTGCGCAGGATTTGGCTGTGGTGAGGGTTCTCGCTTTCCAGCTTTTCAAGCAGCTCCAACATGATACGGTTGGTGATCTGGTGGGAGGAGAGGGTGCGTGTGCCCCGTAGCCGCCGAAAGAGAAAGAGATCGGCCAGAGGACTGTCCACACTCAACATATCGAAGGTGCGCAGGGCTTCCTGGATGCGCTCGCTGAGGTCAGGGTCAGATGAGGTGCGGCTACTGTCTGTCACAACTACCTCGTGGTGTGAGAGGCGGGGATTGCCTACGGCGCTCGGCGGGTGAATGGATCAGGGGAATGGGTCAGGTGAATGGGTCAGTCGTCATCTTACGGCCAGTTTACCATACATAATCATTCTGACCAAGAGTTCTGTGGCTATCTGGGCCGACAACAACCTATCTTTGCCTCCGTCGCACCCACCGCCACAGGGGACGCAGGCGGGCCAGCCCATGATGGCGCAAGATCCACCAGGCCGCCCAGACCTTCTCCCCGGGCCCTGGCCACAGAAGCTGACCCTGGTCATCCACGGCCCGCGCCACTTGGCCCAGAACCTGGCCGGGGAGCAGAGGGGCATCGGCAGCCCGGCGGCCATCCCCCTGGGCGATCCAGTGCAGGGTTCCCCGGATGGGGCGGCGGGCCACCAGCCGATGGGTGATGAGGGCATCGCCCACGGCAAAGACGATCAGGCTGCCCAGGGCCACCGAATCGGGCAGGGGGGGCAGGGGGACGATCTCAACCCGGCAGGTGATGGGCAGGGTGGGGCGCATACTGGTCCCGGCCAGGGGCAGCACAAAGCGACCCTCCTTGGCCAGGGCCTCGTGGAGCAGAGGCAGGATCGTGGACAGGGCAGGGCCAAAAGATGCCGCCGGATTGGGTTGGGATACATCGCCGTGGGTGACCATGACGGGAAGTATAGCACGAAGAGCCGTCATCCGGCCCACTGCAAGGGTTCCGTCACCCTTCGAAGTTATCAAACCGGACATAACCGTGGCATACTTGGAACAATCGCCGTTGGAAGAACGTCCTATTGGCACGCCCACATCTTATGGGCAGATGTGCTTTCACCCCAGGGAGACCAATTATCCATGAACAAAATTCGACAGCAGTTCACCCCTCTTTATACCCGCCAGCGCTTATCCCAATCTACCGTTCAGACCGATGGTCAGCCCAAGGGTCAGCCCCAGGATCAACCGGGAGAGATCGAAATCCCCAGCCGCCCCAGCGCGGCCCGGTGGACCCTTTTGGTCGTGGCGGCTCTCTTCGCCGTCGCCACCCTCAGCGCCTGTTTCAGCCTCTTTCCTGGCCTGGGGCCGACGGTTGCGCCCACGGCCACCCAGGTCGCCAACGCCGAACCCTCCCTTGTTTTGGACCCGGCCAGCGGCTATGCGGGGGTCTATGTGCGGGTGAGCGGCCAGGGGTGGCCGGCCAACACTATGGTGATCCTGGCCTTGCAGGATGGGGCCGGACGCAGCGGCATCTTGGCCGCCAGCACGTCGGCCAATGATGGCACGGTCAGCACGGGTTTTCTCTATCCCATCAGCGACCGTTGGCTTGTCCCCGGCCCCAACACGGTGATCGCGTATACGGCGGACGGCAACCTCCAGGCCACCACCGCCTTCCAGGTGGTGCGGCCCGGCACAGCGCCCATCACGACCACCCTGACCACCACGCCCTCCCCCACGGCCACCACAAGTTCGGGCGGGGCGGTGATCTCCACGCCCACGGCCACCAACACATCGGCCCCGGTCAACAGCCCCACGCCGACCCAAACCAATACAAACACGCCGATTCCCACAGACACGCCCCAGCCCACCGCCGTCCCCTTCACCGATTGGCGGGCGGATTTCTGGGCCAATCCCGACCTCAGCGGCCCGCCGGCCCTGACCCGGAACGATGTGGCGGTCAGCTTCGATTGGGGCTTGGCCAGCCCGGGAGCCGGTCTGCCAGCGGACAACTTCAGCGCCCGCTGGACCCGCAGCCTGAATTTTGATGCCGGGACCTATCGCTTCATCTTCCAGGTGGACGATGGGGTGCGCTTCTATATCGACGATCAATTGGTGTTGGACGAGTGGCGGGATGGCTCCTTGCGCACCCAAACCGTGGAACGAACCCTGACCCAGGGCATCCACAATCTGCGGGTGGACTATTACGAGCGCACGGGCAAGGCCACCATCCACTTTGCCTGGGAACGCCAGGAGATCATCACCGGCTGGAAGGGCGAATACTACCCCAACCCGGATCTCCTGGGCGTCCCCGTCCTGGTGCGGGATGACGCGGCCATCGACTTTCAGTGGGGCATTGACGCCCCGGCCCCCGGTCTGCCCGCGGACGGGTTCTCCGTGCGCTGGACCCGGGACGTGTTCTTCGAGACCGGCAGCTATCGCTTCTTCCTGCGGGCGGACGATGGCATCCGGCTGTGGATTGACGGTGTGCCCGTGCTGGATGAATGGCACGATTCCACGGTAACAACCTATACGGCAGATGTGGACCTGGGGGCCGGGGTGCATCGTTTGCGGGTGGAATATTACGAGAATACCCTGGGGGCCAGAGCCGAGTTCTGGTGGCAGTCCATCCCTCGCCCCACCCCCACGTGGACGGCGACCTGGACCCAGACACCGCCGCCCAGCAGCACGCCGACCTGGACGCCTTTCCCCACGTCTTTCCCCACGGCTACGCCCACGGCCCTGCCCACGGCCACCGCCACCGCCACACCGTTGCCCACCCACACGGCCACGGTGACCCATACACCCACCTGGACCTTCACGCCGGAGATCCCGGCCACGAGCACACCCCAGGAGGAGCCGACCCAGACGCCGACGCTGACGCCGACCCACACGGCCACAGCCACGGCGACTTCTTCTCCCACGTCCACGTCCACCCCCGCGCCCACGGCGACTGCCACGGTCACAACAGCGCCCACGGCGACCGCCACGGCCTTGGCAGAAAGCACGACAGAGGCCCCCGTGGATCTGGCTGGGCTGACCGTCATCGCCTCTGTCCCCCACCGCATCGGGCTGGATCTGCGCCCGGATCAGGCGACCTATCGCCTCTTCAACGACGCCGAGACATGGGCGCGCTTTGTGTTGGACAATCTGCACTCCCGCACAGACGCCGCGGTGGGCCGGGTGGCCCCGCCGGTCATGCCGGCGGACGATGCCAAATCATCCACGCCCAACATCAAACCGCCCCTGGAGATCGACCCGGAGGTGGTGGAGCAGTTGAGCGAAGGGGTGGACTTCGACGCCCATGCCCTGATCTTTGTCTCGCCCGGGGCCGTGCCCGCGGGCAGCGGCATCCGCATCGAGCAGGTCTATTGGGAAGACGCCAGGCCAGAGCAGGCCGGCCGCATCTATGTCCAAGTGGCCTTCACCAGCCTCAGCATCCGCTCCAAATTCCTGCGCACGGTCTATCCCAACGACGCCGTGATCTTCAACAAGAGCGACCTGGGCCAGCAACTGCCCGAAATGGTCACGGAGATCATCTTTGTGGACATGGACGGCAAGGTGTTGAAAAACCAGCTCTGGCTGGAACTGGCCCCACCCGTGGACGCCACGCAATAAGGGAATTTTTTTCCAGAGACCAAAACGGACGCCGGAGAGACTCTCCGGCGTCCGTTTTGGTCTGGGCGGAAGGGCAATTGGCCATGCTCGGCTACCGGGGATTATCTTCCCAGCGCAGGGATTGCAGCATGGCGTCCATTTGGGCCAGGATCGCCAGATCCACCCCGTCCCCGGCCAGCGCTTGGTCCGGGAGAAGATAGCTGATCCCCAAGAAGCCCGCACCCGCCGGGAAGGCGCACAGGGTCTCTTCTCCCCCCGCGCCGGCCAGGGTGAAGACGGAAATGGGCAGGGGCGCGCCATCCGCGGTCACCGCCATCACCCCCTCCTCGACAGCCGGACGCCAGAAGGTGACGCCGTTGACCTCAAAAGATCGGTAATCGTCCGCCAAGGCCGTGTCCGTGGGTGTGGGGCAGAGGGGCACGGCAAAGGGCAGCGTCTGGGCCTGCACCCGGAATGTATACGTCTGCTGGGTCAAATTGACCACCACGCCCTGGCCTCGTCCTGCCACCCCTTGCTCTTCCGGCTGCTTTTCCAGTTGCCAGCGGTTGTCATAGATGAAAGAGAAGCCAATCCCATCGTCCTCAAAGACGGCGCTCAAAGGGATCTCCAGGGTGGGCAAGGGGGTGGGGGCCAGAGCCACAGTCGCCTCCGAGGGCACAACCTGGGTGGGGGCGGACGCGGGATCAACTGTGGGGTCAACTATGGGGTCAGCCGATGGTTGACCCACGGGCAGGGCCACAGCCGCCGGCAGAGAGGCCAAGGCGTCCAACGTTGCCGGCAGCCCTCCTCGGCTGTAGACAAAGCCAGCGGCCAGCGCCATCACCGCCACGGTCGCCGCCACCCATCCCCAGCGGCGGGATTTGCGGCGCTGATCCAAGGCGCTGATCCACTCCACCAAGGCAAAGCCATCGATCATCTGGATCGGCTTGCCCTCGGCCCAACGCCGGGCCTGGTTGGAGATGTTCCCCGTGGTCACCATGTAGGCCTCGTCCGCGCCGTTGTGGAGCATGGTACCGTAGAGGTCCCGCATCAAAGGCGACCCCACATCGCCCCGATAGCGCTTGCACTGCACCACCGCGGTGCGTCGCCCCTGGCGCACATAGAGATCCACCCCATCGTCCCCAGAGGCCACGGTCGTGCGCACATCGTAGCCCATGCGCTCGAACAAGGCCCCCACCATATGCTCGAACGCGATGGGGTCCATCTTCTTGGCAGAGGAGAGCATGGCCTTGCGGCTCAAACGTTCCAACCGCTTCAATTGGCTATGGTCGATGGCCTCGCCCTTGTCGGGGAAGGTGGATTTGTTGCCGAACATGGGAACCTCGAGTTACGGGTTGCGGGTTGCGGGTTGCGAGTTGTGAGTTGTGAGTTGTGAGTTGCGTGCGATTGGGAGATTGGGCGATTTAGCAGGCTACGAACGCCACGTCATTGT
>CAZKEX010000240.1:5569-7440 GCA_964551895.1 uncultured Caldilineaceae bacterium
CATTGTGCATTGTGCATTGTGCATTGTGCATTTCGTTATTCCCGCGTCGCCCGCAGTTTAACAAAGACGCTGCGCCGTTTCAGCACCTCCACCGCCCAGCCCAGCTCGGTCAGCACATCCAGCGTGGGCCGATCCAGATGGCAGTTGTGGGCCATGCGGCTCCACGGCGGCGTCACCACAGCCGTCACCCAGCCCAGGATCGGATTGGCCGGGCGCACATGTTCGATCATGTGCAGCACACCGCCGGGGCGCAGCACCCGGGCCACCTCGCCAAAAGCCGTCCGCTGATCCGCCACGGAGCAGAAGACCAGGCTGCTCACCACATGGTCAAAGCTGGCCGGGGCATAGGGCAACGCCTCCGCCGGGGCCACATCCACCTGGATGGACGCGCCCATGCGCTGGGCTTCCGCCTGGGCCATGTGCGCCCGCACGGGGTCCGGTTCGATGGCCCAAATTCTGGCCTCGGCCCCATAATGGGCGAAATTCTGCCCCGTCCCCGCGCCGATCTCCAGCACGTCACCGGTAAGATTGTTGACTAAATTGGGCCGCCATGTGGCGGACGAGGAGAGGAAGTTGAGCATAGTTGGTTTGTTGGGTGGGTGGTTGGGTGGTTAGTTGGTTAGTTGGTTGGTTTGTTGGTTTGTTGGGTGGTTGGGTGGGCAGAATCAACCAACCACCCAACAAACCAACTAACCACCCAACCACCTAATTCACAAGCGTTACCACGGCCACCACGGGCGGGGCGCCGAAGCGGAGGGGGATGCCTTCGCCCAGGCCCCGGTTGACGTAGACTTGGGTGTTGGCCCGCTGCATGGGGCCGGAGGCTTCCCGGCGGCCCAGGTGTTCGGAATGGGTGTGGGCCGCGCCCAAAATGGGCAGGACGATCTGGCCGCCGTGGGTGTGGCCGGCCAAAACCACATCGGCCTGGTTGATGTCGGGATGGTCCAGAATGTCCGGGTTGTGGCTGAGGAGCAGGGTCAACGCCTCCGGGGGGATGCCGGCCAGCACTGTGTCCAGATCCGGCGCGCCCTCGTGCAGGTCGTCGATGCCGGCGATGTGCAGATCCACGTCCCCGATGGCGGGGTGGTGGGTGGTGAGGCGGACGGCCCGGTTGTGGAGCACCTGGATGCCCCGTTTGGCCAGTTCATCGGTCAGGGTTGCCACATTGTTCCAGCCCGTGCGCTTGGCCTCCACGGGATAGTTCATCAAAAAGTGGCTGAAATGGGCCGTCTGTTTGGCCCGTTCCCAGCGGTTTCGGGGGGCCAGAATAAACGGACGCTGGCGATGGTCGGCTTCCCAGCGCAGGAAGTTGCGCCAACTGAAGACGATCACATCCCGCATATCATAACAAACATAGTCGTGATTGCCCATCACCGCATACGCGCCCAGCCGGGGGGTGGGCAGCCCGTCCAACAATTCAAAGACGTTGGCCATGCCCCCGTCCGTGTGCAGAAAATCCCCGGTGTGGATCAGCAGATCGTACTCCAACCCCTGGGTCAACCCCTTGACCTTCTCGATCTTGGGCCGCTCTCGCCACGCTCGCCCCTGAAAGTGGAAGTCCGACAGGTGCAGAATGCGCAGCCCCTTCTCCGGCAACACCCCGGCGGACCGGGGTACCCGCAAGGTCACATGCTCCAACCGCACATCCGACGGCTCCCAAAACAGCGCGTATCCGGCCAGTGCGGCGCCGATCCCAGCGCCGATCCCCGCCACGAGACCCACGGCCTGCTGCGTGTTACGTGTTGCGGGGGCAGCGCCGTCCACCCACGCCCCTTTTGCCTTTTGCACTTTGCCTTTTGCCTTTTGCCTTTGCTTTTCCATCCCCCGATCCTACCCGCACACCACGCCCCCCGCCAAATCCGCCCAGGCGT
>CAZKEX010000241.1:0-7433 GCA_964551895.1 uncultured Caldilineaceae bacterium
CTTCACCCACAGGACATGTGACATCTAAAACAGGGTATTTATGTCACAAAAGCTGTGAAAATTTGCGCAATGGTTGGGCTGCTGGTATAATCTGCCGGACTTAGATAGAGAAAGTGTTTTCGGCCAATCCTATTGTATACGATTGGCCGAATCATGTGGTAAACTGTCGAAACTATGCACGACACCCGAATTGATGTGCGACAGATTGCCAAGATTTTTGCCGTCACCGCAGGTCTGCCCTTGGTTGTTGGGGCGCTGATAGACGTGTTCTTTGGCACATCACCCATGGCGACCATTGTGCTGGGATTCCTGGCTATTCCTTTGGCCTCAGTTTTGGTTTTGCGTTCCACCCTCAATGAATTTGATCGGGTAATCGCCCAGGTTGCTCCTAAGCCTGTGGATGAGCATGATCTTGCTGATGGGGATAGCTCTTGGGCCGGTACAGGGCTTTTCGAGGATGATCCCCAGGATTCGGGTCTATACTTGATTGCTGACGGTTTGATTGCCGATGGCCTGTGCGCCGATGGTGTGCCTGGCAAAGTTGAACGATCTGGCGCAGCTCAAGACGAGACGCGGATAGGGCAAGCACAAAAGATACAAAAGAGCTAAGTGACAACCCAATCGTCACCTACTAAATGTGGAGGGTAAAGTTCAGTGAGCCGACTTATCAATTTCTTCAAGGTTCCTCGTAACGCATTCCTTAGTCTGTTCGCCCTGGTTCTGTTGATCGCCAGTTTTATTCTACGAACCGACTCCCCTCATGTCTCTTTGGCAGCCGAAGCGCTGTTGGAAGATGGCCCCGTGTGGTTCACCAACTCCGTTTTGACCATGCTGATTGTTGACCTCGTCATCATCGTCTTGGCTTTGGCCACCCGTTTCAGTCTGAAGATGCAGCCCACGGGCTTCGGCAACTTCATGGAGCTGGTGGTCGAGGGTCTCTACAATCTGGTCGAGAGCGTTTCCGGCAAGAATGCCCGCAAGTTCTTCCCTTGGGTGGCCACTATCTTCATCATCGTGATCCTCAGCAACTACTCCGGTCTGATTCCTGGGGTGGGCAGCATCTATATTGAACACGGCGCTGGCCACGCCGAAGAGGCCTCGGCGGAGGGGCACGGCTCCGTCAACAACGGCGAATTGGCCATGGCTGACGGCGGCATTCTGCTCTTTGATACGGGCGCGGTCGTCTCCGCTGAGGAGGGTCACGCCAAGAAGGTACCCCTCTTCCGAGCGCCCAGCGCCGACCTCAACCTGACCTTTGCCCTGGCCATTATCACCATGTTCATGGTCCAGTTCTGGGGTGTGCAGTCGTTGGGAGTCAGCTATTTCAAGAAGTTCTTCAACTTCAAGGGCACCGGCTTCATGAAGGGGATCAACATCTTCTCCGGTCTGCTGGAGTTGGTCAGCGAGTTCGCCAAGATCATCAGCTTTGCCTTTCGTCTTTTTGGCAACATCTTTGCGGGTGAAGTGCTGTTGGCGGTTATGGCCTTCCTCATCACCTTCCTGATTCCCGTCCCCTTCTATGCCTTGGAGTTGTTTGTCGGCTTCATCCAGGCCCTGGTCTTCATGATGCTGGCTGTCGTCTTCTTCACCACCGCCGTGGTCAGCCACGATGGTGGGGATCATCACTAAATCGTTTGTTGCCCAAGGTCCCCAGGGCCTTGGGTTTGTTTATCTGTTCAACGTTATAACGTACTGCCTGTCAATGTATTACCTGCCAACGTATTACCTGTCAACTTACCTGTCAACGAACTATCCGCTTTAATGACTTTTGCTTGCTTTCCAGGTGTTTCATAGCCTGAAAAACATGACAGTCTCTGCTATATTCATTCAAATTCGACAAGGAGTGAAACAAATGGATGCTGCTGCGATGAAAGAACTGGGCGCTGCCCTGGCTATCGGTATCGGTGCTATCGGCCCCGGCATCGGTGTAGGTATGATCGGCGCCAAGGCTGTTGAGGCCATGGGCCGCAACCCCGAAGCGTCCGGCAATGTGCAGACCAACATGATTTTGGCCATTGCGTTCGCCGAAGCTATCGCGATCTACGCGTTGGTTATCGCCCTGCTGATCAAGTTCGTCTAGCTGCCCGAAGAAGATGCCCGGAAAAGTTGGCCAAGGAATGTTGAGGCCAACGAACAAGGGTGGACGAACAGTGTTGGGGCGCTGTGCCCTTGGGCGCAGATGCCGGACAAGACCATTGGATGTGAACTACTAGGAGGTGCACTTTGGGCGATGTATTGAACCAACTCGGTATTAGCGGTACCCTCCTGCTCTCTCAGATCGTCAACTTCTTGCTCATCATGATCATCCTGCGGATCTTCCTGTATGGACCGGTCCTCGCCATGCTGGACAAGCGCAAAGAGCGCATTGCCACCAGCATGAAGGATGCCGAGCGCGCTTCTGGCGCGGCCGCGGAGGCCCAGAAGGAAAAGGGCGTGATCATGGATGCCGCCCGCCGGGAAGCCCAGGAAGTCCGGGCCCAGGCCACGCGGGATGCGGAGAAGATCGCCCAGGAGGTTCGCTCCCGGGCCGAGCAGGAGTCCAATGAGATTCGCAGGAAAGCCCAGGTTGAGGCCCAGGCCCAGACCGAAGAGGTCTTGGCCCAGGCCCAAAAACAGATCGCCGAACTGGCCATCATGGCCACGGAGAAGATCTTGGGCCGTGAGCTGCAAAACAAAGGCGACCACGAGCGCTTCGTGGCCGAATTCCTGGCCGAGCAGAGCGGGAGCGGGAAATGAGCGACAAGAGCGCGCTGGCTAGTCGATACGCACAGGCTGTCATGGAGGCGATGATCGAGCGCTGGCAGTCTGCTCTGGGCGCGGTGGGGTCTGCTCTGGCCAATGATGCTGCCCTGTTCGCCTTGATGGCGGATGGCGGCAAATCTGTGGCCGAAAAGGCAAAGGCCCTGGAGACCGTGCTGCCCAAGGGGACGCCGGATGAGGTGGTCAACCTGCTCAAGTTGATGGTCCAAGACGGCAACCTGGACCTGATTCCCGGCGTGTCCGCTGCCTTGGCCAAGGTGGTCAGTGGTCGCAGCGGCCCCATCAAGGCCGAGATCGTCAGCGCCGCCCCCCTTTCCCAGGCCGAGCAGGAGCAGATTAGCGCCAACCTGACCACCCAATACGGGGCTGATCTGGTCTTCAGCTTCCAGGTCGATCCCTCTTTGATGGGCGGTCTGCGGGTGCGGGTGGGCGACCACTTGACCGATACCTCTGTGGTCAGCCGTCTCAACGCCCTGCGGGAATCGTTGATGACGACGACTCGCTAGGTCGAGGCAAGGAACGACTTCGCTAGCCTGACGGCAATCAGCGATAACGGAAATAGTGCAAACATCGGATCGTTTGCCCGGCGCCCAGGCGCTGTCTGCCCCGTCGGATCGGGTGGAGGCCCACGGGTCGGCTGGATCTCTGGTCCGGCTGTTAACTAGCTAAATTGGAGACAATGCCAATGGCTGTGCGTACCGAAGACTTTACCGAACTATTGAAAAAGCAGATCCTCAACTTCGAACCGGCTCCCCGTATGGTGGATGTGGGCGAAGTGATTGAGGTTGGCGACGGGATCGCCATCATCGAAGGCTTGCAGGGCGCCATGTCCAGCGAGCTGGTTGAGTTCACCAAGACCGGCACGCTGGGCATGGTCCTCAACCTGAATGAAGATTCCGTCGGTGTCATGATCATGGGCGAATACATGGAGATTGTGGAAGGCGACTTGGTGCGCAGCACCGGTCGTATTGCCTCTGTCCCCGTGGGCGATGCCCTGATCGGTCGCGTGGTCAACGCCATCGGTCAGCCTGTGGACGGCAAAGGCCCCATCGACACGGACAAGTTCCGTAACGTGGAGCGGATTGCCCCTGGCGTGGTCACCCGTAAATCCGTGAATACCCCGGTGGAAACCGGCATCACCGCTGTCGATGCCCTGATCCCCATCGGTCGCGGCCAGCGCGAGCTGATCATCGGCGACCGGCAGACCGGCAAGACTGCCATTGCGGTTGATACCATTATCAACCAAAAGGGCAAGGACCTGATCTGTATCTATGTGGCCATCGGTCAGAAGCAATCGACCGTGGCCCAGGTGGTGGGTGTGCTGGAAAAGTACGGCGCCATGGATCACACCATCGTGGTCACCGCCTCCGCGGCGGACCCGGCGGCCTTGCAGTTCCTGGCCCCCTACGCCGGTTGCGCCATGGGCGAAGAGTTCATGGAGCAGGGCAAGGATGCGCTGATCGTCTACGATGATCTCTCCAAACATGCCCAGGCCTATCGCCAGGTCTCCCTGCTTCTGCGCCGCCCCCCTGGGCGTGAAGCCTATCCCGGCGACGTCTTCTATCTGCACAGCCGCCTGTTGGAACGGGCCGCCCGTATGGACGAGGCGTACGGCGGTGGCAGCCTCACCGCGCTGCCGGTCATCGAGACCCAGGCCAACGATGTGTCGGCCTACATCCCCACCAACGTGATTTCCATCACCGACGGCCAGATCTTCTTGGAGAGCGACCTCTTCTATGCCGGTATTCGTCCGGCCCTGAACGTGGGTCTCTCCGTCAGCCGTGTGGGTAGCTCTGCCCAGACCAAGGCCATGAAAAAGGTGGCCGGTCGTCTGAAGCTGGAGTTCAGCCAGTTCCGCGAGCTGGCCGCCTTCGCCCAGTTCGGCAGCGATCTGGATGCCTCCACCCAGCGCCAGCTCAACCGTGGTCAGCGCATTCAGGAAGTGCTGAAGCAGCCCCAATATCAACCCCTTTCCTTGGACAAGCAGATCATCAGTCTGTGGGCCGTGGGCAATGGGATGATGGACGAGGTGCCGGTGGCCAGCGTCAAACAGTGGGAGAGAGATGTGCATGCCTACATGGATGCCAGCCACCCAGAGATCGGTCAGTCCATCATGAAAAACAAGGTGATGGACGACAACCTGGCCGATGCCATGCGGTTGGCCATCGGCGACTTCAACAAAGGTTGGAGTCCCGCTACATAACCATCACTGTAAATATCACTGATTGGGCGACCGGAAGAGCCAGAAGCTGTCGAATAGACAATTGACGGCTTCTGGGATTTGGTCGCAACAATCCAGTTTCAGGGAGGAAGAATCCCTTGGCTAGTACACGAGAAATTCGACGCCGAATTCGTTCGGTCAAGAATATTGCCCAGGTGACCAAAGCCATGGAGACTGTGGCCGCTTCGCGTATGCGTCGCGCCCAGGCCCAGGTGCTGGGCACTCGCCCCTTTGCCGAAAAGGCCTGGGAGGTGCTCAGCTATATCGCCCGGCTGCCGTCCACGGAAAACAATCTGGATCCCCTGATCCAGACCCGGGATGTCAAACGGGTGGGGGTGGTTTTGATCACGGCGGACCGGGGGTTGGCCGGTGGGTTCAATGCCAATGTGATCCGCATGGCGGCCAAGTTCCTGCGGGACAAGCGAGCAGCGGGCTTTGAGGTGGAGGTGGTGGCCGTTGGACGCAAGGGGCGAGATTGGCTCATGCGCTTCGACCGCTCTGTGCGGGCCGAGTTCACCAGCATGACGGACAGCCCCACCACCAACGATATTGCCCCCATCACCCGGGGTGTGGTGGACGATTTCTTGTCCGCCCACTTTGACGAAGTCTACATGATCTATACAGATTTTGTGAACACCCTGGTGCAGAAGCCGACCACAATGAAGCTGTTGCCCGTGGACCCGGCGACGGCTGCATCGGATGCCTCGGAGACGATGGCCCCGGACTACATCTTCGAGCCGGATGCCCAAACTGTGTTGAGTCGGGTGCTGTACGAGTTCACCGAGGTGCAGATCCTGCAGGCGGTGTACGAATCTCTGGCCAGCGAGCATTCCGCCCGTATGGTGGCCATGCGTAACGCCACCGAGGCCGCCAACGAACTGATCGATACCCTGACCCTGCGCTACAACAAGGCCCGGCAGGAAGGCATCACTAGCGAACTTATGGACATTATCGGCGGCTCCACAGCCCTGGAAGGTGCATAGAGAGAACTTTCTCTCCTTGCCCGCCCCCGCTGATAGCTATCTTTGAACGGGAGATACTGGAATGGCAGAACTGAAAGGTACAGTAACCAGGGTGATCGGTCCGGTCGTGGACTTTGCGTTCCCCGCCGGCGAACTCCCCGAGATCTATGATGCCGTCTATGTCAAAATGGATGACGGTAGCACCCTTACTTGCGAAGTGCAGCAGCACTTGGGCAACAACACCGTGCGCACGGTCTCCATGAGCACCACCGACGGCATGCGTCGGGGCATGGAAGTTACCTCCCAGGGGAAGCCGATTATGGTCCCTGTGGGCCCTGCTACCCTGGGTCGCATCTTTAATGTCACCGGGCAGGCCATCGACAGCGACGAGCCGGTGAACGCGGAGGACCATTACCCCATCCACCGCCAGCCGCCCAGCTTCTCGGAGCGCAGCACCAAGGCCGAGATCTTCGAGACCGGTGTCAAGGTGATTGACCTGATTGCCCCCTTTACCAAGGGTGGCAAGACCGGCATCTTCGGCGGCGCCGGTGTGGGCAAAACCGTGGTGATCCAGGAGCTGATCAACAACGTGGCCAAATTCCACAGCGGCTATTCGGTCTTTGCCGGTGTGGGTGAGCGTAGCCGTGAGGGCAACGATCTCTGGCACGAAATGAAGGACTCTGGGGTGATCAACTCGACGGCCATGGTCTTTGGCCAGATGAACGAGCCCCCCGGCGCCCGTCTGCGGGTGGGTCTGACCGGCGTCACCATGGCCGAGTATTTCCGCGACGAAGGCCGGGATGTGTTGCTCTTCATCGACAACGTCTTCCGCTTTGTGCAGGCCGGTTCCGAGGTCTCCGCGCTCTTGGGCCGTCTGCCCAGCGCCGTGGGCTATGCGCCCACCCTGGGCACGGACATGGGCCAACTTCAGGAGCGCATTACCTCCACCAAGAAGGGGTCCATCACCTCCATGCAGGCGGTCTATGTGCCTGCGGATGACTACACGGATCCGGCCCCGGCCACCACCTTTGCCCACTTGGACGCCACCATCACCTTGGAGCGTTCACTGGCCGACCAAGCCCTCTTCCCGGCTGTGGATCCCCTGAGCTCCACCAGCCGCATTCTCGACCCGCTGATCGTGGGCGATGAGCACTATGCCATTGCCCGTGGTGTGCAGCAGACCTTGCAGCGCTACCGGGATCTCCAGGACATCATCGCCATCCTGGGTGTGGAAGAGCTGGGTGAGGACGACAAGTTGACCGTGGCCCGTGCCCGTAAGATCCAGCGCTTCCTGACCCAGCCCTTCTTTGTGGCCGAGGTCTTCACCGGCACGCCCGGCAAGTTCGTCAAGACCGAGGACACCGTGCGGGGCTTCAAGGAGATTCTGGACGGCAAGCACGACGACCTGCCCGAACAGGCCTTCTATATGGTGGGCAGCATCGAAGAAGCGGTCGAAAAGGCCGCCCGCTTGCGGTCCGAGGCCTAAAGCT
>CAZKEX010000242.1:0-7387 GCA_964551895.1 uncultured Caldilineaceae bacterium
CGGAGAGCGCAAAGAAAAACAAAGCTTTTCCTCTGCGCTCTCTGCGCACCCTCTGCGCCCTCGGCGGTTAACCTCTTTTGTCACCAAGACCCGTTTTATTCTTGGAACGGTTTGACAACGGCAAAATGGCTGTGTTATTCTTCTCGAACATTTCCGAACACAGTTCGACTCCTGTTGTGAAATCAACCCAAAGCCAACCATGACCACTGCCAGCGTCCTGTCCGGCCAAACCGAGAGCCGTCGCCAGTCCCACAGCCACCCGGCTGGTGGTGTGATCTTGTCTGTCAACCCGCGTTCCCTGGGACGTGGGTTTTCTTTTGCCCAATTTTCTGGACAGGTGTGGTTTAGCTATTATTTTGGTGGCTTTACCTGCGCGTCCCGCGGAGAGAGTGAACGGTGAACGGATAACATCCCACCCCATTCACGCTACGAGAGCGAGGCGACGCCAAGTCACCTCGCTTTTTTTATTGCGAGTTGCGAGTTGCGAAATGCGAGGGCCGAGGGGCGAATTTAGTCAGTCAATGCACAATTTCGCCATTCGCCCCTCACAACTCGCAACTCGCAACTCTCAACTCGCAACTCGCAATTCGCAATTCGAAAGGCTTTTCTATGATCTGTCGAGGCATACGTGGGGCCACTACGGTGGGGGAAGATACGCCGGACGCGATCTGGCGGGCGACCCGGGAGATGTTGGCCCTGATCATCCGGCTCAACGGCGTGCGGCCAGAGGATGTGGCCAGCGCCTTCTTCACCACCACGCCGGATCTGGTGGCGGCCTTCCCGGCCACGGCAGCCCGCCAGTTGGGGTGGACGGATGTGCCCCTGATGTGCGGCCACGAGATGGCCGTGCCCGGTAGCTTGCCCATGTGTGTGCGGGTACTTTTGCATTGGAACACGGACAAATCGGCCAAGGAGATCCGCCACGTCTATTTGGAAAAGGCCAAAACCCTGCGCCCAGACAAGGCCGACCTGCCCGAAATCGACATGCACGAACTGGAAAGCTGGATCGACGCCCAACTCGCAAAATGGGAAGCGCAGTAGAGGTAGAGGAAGAGATAGAGATAGAGGTGCGTTGGAGATTGGGTGATTGGGTGATTGTGTCGTCGTAGTCTCCCAATCTCTCAGTCGCCCAATCTCCTAATCTCAACCAGACCCCAACAACGGGACCAATTTCTATGACCAACCAACCAACCAATCAACCAATCAACCAATCAACTATTACGGTCGCCTTCCAAGGCGAACACGGCGCATACTCGGAAGAGGCCATCCGCCAGCACTTTGGGCCAGGGGTGGTGACCCTGCCCTGCCGCACCTTCGAAGATATTTTTGAGGCCACCGAGACCGGGACCGCCACCTTTGGGGCGCTGCCCGTGGAGAACTCCTTGGCCGGGAGTATCAATAAAGCGTATGACCTACTCCTCGACCACGACTTGAAGGTGCATGGGGAGATCCTGCTGCGGGTGCGCCACAACTTGCTCACCATCCCCGGCAATGGGGAGAGCATCGTGCAGGTGCGCAGCCATCCCCAGGCCCTGGCCCAGTGCGAGGGCTATCTCAACCGCCGGGGCTTCAAGGCCATCCCCTGGTATGACACGGCCGGCAGCGCCAAAGAGCTGGCCGAGAACCCGGAACCGGGCATCGGCGTGATCGCCAGCCGCCTGGCCGCCGAACACTATGGTCTGGAGATTGTGGATGAGGGCATCGAGGACCTGCGCCACAACTACACCCGTTTCTTCGTCATCGGCAAGGGGGAGGCCCAACCCCAGGGCGCGCTCAAGACCTCCCTGGTCTTTGCCGTGCCGGACACCCCCGGCGCCCTCTATTCCGCCCTGAGCGAGTTCGCCAACCGGGAGATCAACCTGGTCAAACTGGAGAGCCGCCCCCGGCGCAACCGGCCCTGGCACTATGTCTTTTATCTCGACTTTCAGGGCCACTGGCAGGACACTCGGTGCAGCGAGGCCATCGTCGGCCTGCTCAGCCGGGCCGCATTTGTCAAACTCCTGGGCAGCTACCCCGCCGGCATCCAACCGGAGCTGGACGGGGAGATGAGTCAGACGGCGCTATTACAGATTTAGGGCAATGAGTAAGGAGTAAGGAGTGATGGGGTAAGCGAATCCATTGACAATCTCGAAGGGATCCGCCCCAACCACGCTCATTACTCCTTACTCCTTACTCATTGCCTCTCACATTGGCATAATACTAAAGGAGCCACACCATGGTCGTTATCATGAAACCCGATGCCACCGCCGCCGAGATCGGCGCGGTGATCCGTAAGGCCGAGCAGTTCGGTTGCAAGACCCACCCCATCTACGGCGAAAGCCAGACCGTGGTGGCCCTGGTGGGGGATCTGACCCGGATCACCCGGGAATTGTTCGATGCCATGGCCGGGGTGATGCGCACGGTGCGTATCCAGGAGCCGTACAAGTTGGCCGGGCGCACCAGCCATCCCCACGACACTATCATTGAGGTGGGGGAAGGGGTCAACATGGTGCGCCTCGGCGGGCCGGAGGTGGTGGTGATGGCCGGGCCGTGCAGCGTGGAGAGCCGCACCCAGATCTTGGAGACCGCCCACGCGGTCAAGGCCGCCGGGGCCCGTATTCTGCGGGGGGGCGCGTTCAAACCCCGCACCAGTCCCTACGATTTTCAGGGTATGGGGCTGAAAGGGCTGGAACTGCTGGCCGAGGCCAGGGAGCAGACCGGCTTGCCCATCATCACCGAGGTGATGACCGTGGAGACCGTGCAGATGGTGGCCGAGTACGCCGACATCCTCCAGATCGGCGCCCGGAACATGCAGAACTATGGGCTGCTCCAGGCCGTGGGGCGCACCAACCGCCCGGTCATGCTCAAGCGGGGGATCAGCGGCACCATCAAAGAGCTGCTCATGTGCGCCGAATATATCCTCAGCAACGGCAACTACAACGTGATTTTGGCCGAGCGGGGCATCCGCACCTACGAGACCGCCACCCGCAACACCTTCGACCTCAACGCCGTGCCCGTACTCAAACAGGCCAGCCACCTCCCCGTTTTGGCCGACCCGGCCCACGGCACGGGCAAGTGGGAACTGGTCGGCCCCATGGCCAAGGCCGCGGTGGCCTGCGGCGCGGACGCCATCATGATCGAAGTCCACCCGGACCCGGACTCGGCCCTGAGCGACGGTCCCCAGAGCCTCAAGCCCGAACGTTTCGCCACCTTGATGGATGAACTGCGTCTGGTGGCAAAGGCTGTGGGCCGACACATGGTGGACGCCCCGGTTGCTCAGGCCGAACCGACGCCGGTTTTGGCTGTCAATGGAATTGGGTAGTCCACAATGGTGATTGTTGACAGGGTTAGCGCAGGTTGAGTAGCCGCCGCCGAGATCTCCGCTGACCATTCACTGACTGGCGGCGTATCGAAACCGAAGCGGGTCGACCCGCTTCGGTTTCGATACGGCCTTCTTTCAAGGGCCAAGGGAATTCGTGGTTAACTCGGCCTACTCAACCTGCGTTGATATTGATGTCGATTGATACTCGAACCGTACAACGAAAGGACTAACCATGATCATCGTCATGAAACAAGGCGCACCTAGCCGGGACATCGAGAGCGTGGTGCGTCGGGTGGAGGAATTGGGCTACAAGATCCATCTGAGCCGGGGCGAGGCCCGCACGATTATTGGCATCATCGGCGCAGACGACTATCTGATCCAGCAGGACACCTTCGAGGTGATGCCCGGCGTGGAAAAGACCGTGCGCATCATGCAGCCCTTCAAGGTGGCCAGCCGGGACTTCAGCGAAGAGAAGACGGTGATCACCGTGGGCGGCCAGACCATCGGCGGCGATCGGATCGCCATCTTCGCCGGGCCGTGCAGTGTGGAGAGCCGGGAGGGGATCATCGAGACCGCCCACGCGGTCAAGGAGGCCGGGGCCAACTTCCTGCGGGGCGGCGCGTTCAAGCCCCGGTCCAGCCCCTACGCCTTCCAAGGCCTGGGCGAAGAGGGGCTGCGCTATCTGGCCGAGGCCAGGGAGCAGACCGGCTTGCCCATCATCACCGAGGTGATGAGTCCCGACGAGGTGGAATTGGTGGGCGACTACACGGACATCTTCCAGGTGGGGGCGCGCAACACCCAAAACTACTCGCTGCTCAAAGCCCTGGGCAAGACCAACATCCCGGTCTTTCTCAAACGGGGCATCAGCGGCACGATTCAGGAGCTGTTGATGAGCGCCGAGTATATTCTGAGCAACGGCAACATGAATGTCATGGTCTGCGAGCGGGGCATCCGCACCTACGAAACCTACACCCGCAACACCTTTGACATCAACGCCATCCCGGCCCTGCAACAGCTCACCCACCTGCCCGTGATCGCCGACCCGGCCCACGGCACGGGCAAATGGGATCTGGTCCCCGCGGTGGCCAAGGCCGCCGTGGCCGCCGGCGCGGACGGCCTCATGATCGAGGTCCACCCCGACCCGGCCAAAGCCTGGAGCGACGGCGCCCAAAGCCTCACCCCAGACCACTTCGTCAAGCTGATGAAAGAGCTGCGCCTGATCGCCCAGGCGGTGGGGCGGGAGATTTAGGACTGCAATGAGTAAGGAGTAATTATGTAATGCGTGGTCTGGGAACGTTCAGTTTTTTCCCGAACAACCCAGGATTTACTCCACCACGTTCAAATTACTCCTTACTCATCACTCATTGCTCCTCCCCCCACGTCCAACCTTCACAGGATCTTCTTGCTCATGCCCAAACCTCTCTCCGACTGTCGCGTCACCGTCATTGGCCTGGGGCTGATGGGGGCCAGTCTGTGCATGGATCTGGTGCGCCACAAGCTGTGCCGGGAAGTGCGGGGCGTCACCCGCAGCGCGGACGGCGCGCTGACCGCCTTCTTCGCCGATGCTGTGGACCAGGCCACCACGGATCTGAACACCGGCGTGGCCGGCGCGGACATCGTGATCCTGGCCACGCCCGTGCGCACCATTGTGGACATGCTGGCCGAGGTCGGGCCGATCCTGTGGCCGGGCACCCTGATCATGGACATGGGCAGCACCAAGACCCACATCTGCGCCGCCATGCAGGATCTGCCCCCGGGTCTCCAACCCATGGGCGGCCACCCCATGACAGGCAAAGAGACCGCCGGTTTTGGGGCCGCGGAGCCGGACCTCTACAAAGGGGCCACCTGGGTACTCTCCCCCCTGGCCCGCACAGGACCCGATGCCCTGGCCCTGGCCACAGAACTGGTCACCGCGGTCAAAGCTCGCCCCGTGGTCCTGGACCCAGTCCGACATGACCGATTGGTGGCCGCCATTAGCCATTTGCCATTTGTTTTGGCCAGCGCCCTGGTCCACACCGTCATGCAGACCGGCGCGGACGACGACCTGGTCTGGCGGCTGGCCGCCGGGGGCTTTCGGGACACCAGCCGGGTGGCCGCCAGCGACACCCAGATGTTCCTCGACATCTTCGCCACCAACCGGGACGCGGTCCTGGCCCAGATCGACACCGCCACCCATCACCTGGCCGACCTGCGCGCCCTGATCGACAGCGGCGACGAAGAGGCATTGCGCACGAAATTGGCCCAGTCCCAACAAACGCGGGCGGGGTGGAAACGGCAATGAGTAAGGAGTAATGCGTAATGCGTGATGGACGACGTTCTGCGCCTATTCAGCTAAGATCCAAAAGCACCGATCCGTCCCACACAACATTTACTCCTTACTTCTTACTCATTCAACAAGGAAACCCTTCATGTCAAACATCCTGATCATCCAAACCACCTCCCCCCTGCGCGGCCATTGCAGCGTGCCGGGGGACAAATCTATCAGCCATCGGGCGGTCATCTTTGGGGCCATTGCCGAAGGCGACACCATCATCCGCGGCTTTTTGGATGGGGGGGATTGCCGCTCCACCCTCCACGTCATGCGCGGATTGGGGGTGGAGATCCTCGAACACACCCCCACGGATCTGACCGTGCGGGGCCGGGGGATCGACGGCTTGGTCGAGCCGACGGATGTCCTCGACTGTGGCAACTCCGGCACCACCATGCGCCTGCTGACCGGGTTGCTGGCCGGGCAGGCCTTTTCCAGCGTCCTCACGGGCACGGCCCAGATCCGGGGGCGGCCCATGGACCGGGTGGTCAAGCCTCTGCGCAGCATGGGCGCGGTGATCCTGGGGCGGCAGAACGGCCGCTTCGCCCCCCTCTCCCTCAGCGGCGAGGGGCTGGACGGCGGCGGACTCCACGCCATCGACTACCCCATGCCCGTGGCCAGCGCCCAGGTCAAAAGCTGTCTGTTGTTGGCCGGGCTGTATGCCAAGGGGCTCACCATCGTCCGGGAGCCGGGACCGGCCCGGGACCACACGGAGCGCATGTTACGGGCAATGGGCGCGCCCATCAAAGTGTGGGGCAACACCCTGCACAGCGAACGGCCCCAAAGCCCCCTCAAACCCCTCAACCTGACCATCCCCGGGGATATGTCCTCGGCGGCCTTTCTGATCGCCGCCGCGGCCCTGGTGCCCGGCAGCCACATCACCATCCACGGCGTGGGCGTCAACCCCACCCGCACGGGACTGGTGGATGCCCTGCAAGAGATGGGCGCGGCCATCCGCTACCTCAACCCACGGGACGAGAGCGGCGAGCCTGTGGCCGATGTGGAGATCCAAGCCAGAGACCTGCGGGGCATCACCGTGGGCGGATCCCAGATCGTCACCATGATCGACGAGCTGCCCACGTTGGCCCTGGCCGCCACCCAGGCCCACGGCCGCACGGTGATCAAAGACGCCCAGGAGTTGCGGGTCAAAGAGACCGACCGTATCGCCACCACGGTGCAAGAACTGCGCAATTTGGGGGCCAAAATTGAAGCCACACCCGACGGTATGATCATAGACGGCCCCACGCCCCTCTTTGGCGGCCACGGTGACAGCCACGGGGATCACCGCCTGGCTATGGCCCTGGCCGTGGCCGGGCTGATCAGCGACGGCCCCCTCACCATTCATAATGCCCACGTCACCGCGGACAGCTTTCCCGGCTTCGAAGGAACGTTGCGGGCGTTGGGGGCTTCCCTGGACGAGGTGGATGGGGTGGATGAGGGGGACGGGGTGGACGAGGGAGAGGCATGACAATCAACAAATCAACCAATCAACAAGAGATCACTGCCAGCACACGCCTGGTCGGTCTGATCGGCTGGCCGGTGGGCCACAGCATCAGCCCGGCCATGCACAACGCGGCCTTTGCTCGGCTGGAGATGGATTGGCGCTACGTGGGGTTGCCCGTCTCGCCCCAGCCACCGGCGCGCATTGGCGAGGCGGTGCTGGGCATTCGGGCGTTGGGGTTGAGAGGAGCCAATGTCACCGTCCCCCACAAGCAGGCGGTGATGCCCTTTCTCGACGGACTCACCCCGGCGGCCAGAGCCATTGGCGCCGTCAATAC
>CAZKEX010000243.1:0-7323 GCA_964551895.1 uncultured Caldilineaceae bacterium
ATCCATCAAAGGAGGATTGCTCATGCAGCGAACTGCTTTTCGCCTTCTAGCCTGGCTTTTGCTTGGGATGCTCGGCTTGACCGCCATATGGCCGCAGTCTGCCGTCGCCCAAGCCAGTGCGCCTCCGGCCAACCACATCCAAACCATTGCCGTGCCCTCCTATTTCTACCCCGGCTCTCTGTGGACCCAACTGGAAGACGCCGCGCCCTCGGTTGGGCTAGCCATCATCAACCCGGACAGCGGACCCAGCGGGGCGGTGAACCCGGATTATGCCGCCCAAGTCGTCCACAGCCAGACCGCCGGGCTGACCGTGATCGGGTACATCCACACCTCCTATGGTGCCCGCTCCCTGGCCGAAGTTGAGGCCGAGATCGACGCCTATTACACCTTCTACCCCAGCCTGGACGGCATCTTTCTGGACGAAGTCTCCACGGACTGCGCCCTGGTGCTGCCGCCCCCGGCGGGGAATGGCTACTACAGCCAACTCCACGCCCATATCAAGGCCAAAGGCGGCAAGGCGTTGACGGTGATCAATCCGGGCACCCAGACCGACGAGTGCTACGTGACGGCCAGTGACATCATCGTCAATTTTGAAAGCACCTATGCCGATTACACCGACCCATCCTATGCCCAACCGGACTGGGTGAACGCCTATAATCCCAGCCGCTTCTGGCATCTGGTCTACGATACGGCCACAGTGGCGCAGATGCGCACCGCCTTGGCCTTGAGCAAAGCCCGCCACGCCGGATGGGTCTATGTGACGCCGGATCTGAAGACGGGGCCGTGGATCAACCCCTGGGACAGTCTGCCCGATGTCCCCTATTGGGTGGCGGAGCTGAACGGGGTGCGCCCGGTCAACGCCGTGTGGGTGTACGGCTTCGGTGCCCCTGGATGGAACAGCACGGAGCGGCTCGCCTTTCTTTCCGGCATGGGGGTCAACCAGATCTTCCTGAGCCTGGATGTGCGCAAGATCGACGGCGGCCATGCCAACTATGACGCCGCCTACGCCAGTGCTTTAGCGGATTTGATTGAGCAAGCCAAGGGCCGGGACATCAGCGTCCACGCCATGACGTTGGAAGACCCGGTCTTCACCTATTTGGCCAATCACGCCGCAGGTGTGGCCTTGCTACAGAATATCTTGGCGTACAATGGTGCCCATCCTGGCGCACGGTTGGCGGGGGTTCACATCGACACAGAACCCCATGCCCTGCCAGAATGGGCCGATATGTCCTGGGCCGACCGGGAGACGGTGATGCAGCAATATGTGGCACTACTCGGTAAAATCCGCACGGTACTCGGTCCCAAGGGCAGCGCTGTCGAGTTCTCCGCCGCCATCGGCTGGTGGTACAACGAGGAGGCAGTGGCCGGTCATCTGCCGTCTGGTGCAGTGGCGATGCTGGCCCAATCTCTGGATGTGTTGGTTCCCATGGTCTATGATGGCGTCGGG
Organism: uncultured Caldilineaceae bacterium; assembly: GCA_964551895.1. Lineage (GTDB taxonomy): Bacteria > Chloroflexota > Anaerolineae > Caldilineales > Caldilineaceae > JAGNDO01. The sequence goes on from CAZKEX010000243.1 coordinate 1,448, forward strand.
GGATCGGCTGCCGACATTATGGGCCGAGCTGAGGATGAGGTGCAGGCCGCGCCAACCCTCATCGGCATGGGCGCACAGGAGTTAGGCACCTATGCCAACGTTGCCGCCACAGCCCATGCCCTGGCCCGAAACTTTGTGGGGTCTGCGCCCTATCTGGGCACGTCCGTCTTTGGATACGATAAACTTCCCGTCTGGCCCATCAAAGGGTCGAATACCGCCGACTATCTGATCAACGACCGCAACCGGCTCTCCTCCACCTTTGGTCCTCGCCTAAAAGCCAGCGCAGGGGACCGCTACGACTGGCATCGGGGCATGGACATCCCGGCGGACTGCAACAGCCCGGTGCATGTGGTGGCCGATGGCGTGGTGCGCCTGGTTGGTGTCAACAGTGGCTACGAAGACCGCATGGTGCAGGTCAAACACGACGGGCCGGGCGACGGCTACTACTACAGCAACTATCTCCATCTTACGTCGGTGACTGTGGCCGTCAATGACACGGTGGCGGCTGGACAAGTCATTGCCTATTCGGGTGAAACCGGGATTGAAAATGTGAATCCATCCTGCGATCCTGACCCTGTCGGCGGCTTTGACCACCTGCATTTCGAGATTCGGGACGGAGGGCTTTGGCAAGAAAACACGGTGCATCCCCTCATCCGACTGGCCTACCCGGATCTGACTGCCCCCCAGGCTGTTATCGAGGGCGTAAACATGTCCACCCCGCTGAGTCCAACCGTGGATGTGCTTGTGACCGTGCCGCCAACCGAGTTGGACTTCAACCGGCTGGAGGTGGTTCTCTTCGACCTGTCCGGCGGCACGCCCGTGGAGATCCACCGGCGCTCCTTCGACATGCAAGCATGGACTGCCCTCTACACCCCTCACCCTGACGGCACATCCATTCTCACCATTCTGGACACAGCCCCGGCCTACGACGGCGTGTACGATGGCGACTACGGAGCCGGACCGGTCAGCCCAGCCCCTGTGGGCGTGGCCATACGCCCCGGACGTTACGGATACGACCCCAAGACGGACACATACCGAATCGGCTTCACCTTTACCCTGAACGGGAACGAGGGGGCCGCCCGCTATCTTGTGCGCGCCCAGGCCTCGGACATCAACGGCAACATCTCGGCAGACGCCGTGTTCGCCGCCGTGCCGTCGGAGAACCAACATCTCTATCTTCCCATGTTGAAGCGGTAGCAGCGGCAATAAAAGAGGGCGAGATCTTCGGATCTCGCCCTCAACGTTTGGATGTTTGTACGTTTGTCATCCCACAATTGTGACCACAACCATCCCCAAATATAACCCCACCGCCGCTGGCACGCTGACACTCCGCCGCTTCCACACCCACAACCCCGCGAACATCCCGACCAGGATCACCACGCCCATCGCCAACGCACTCGGACTCACCGCCGCCAACGCCACGGCGATTTTGCCATCCGCCGCGCCCATAGTATGCATCTGCCAAGCGGCCCAGCAGCCGACGAAGACGGCGAAGGTGAGGATCAGCCGCTCGCTTCCACCCAGCCATAACGCCACTGGCCAGGCCAGAATAAAAGCGGGCAGGGTCAGCCAGTTCGATATACGTCGTGTGCGATAATCTTGTAGTGCGCACGGAAGCAACCAGAGTACGAGTAGGAGGTTCATGGGAAACAGCCTTCAGCACGGCGGCTGTCGCCGCCTATCAGCGGTTAGCCTGTGCAGTGAAGTAGTGGCGAGATACGATGGACCCGAAAGCTGATAGGACGCAGCAGGCGTCAGAGCTGACGGCTCATAAAACTTGAAGTACCGGCCACATCAACGGCACCAGCATCAAAAACAGAAACGGCAGGAAGAAGAACAGCACACTGGGCACGGCCAGACGGGAGTCCAACGCCTCCGCTTCCCGCAGGGCACGGTCCTTGAACTCGATGATCAGGGTCTTGGCCAGCCCTTCCATGAGTTCCGGCCCGGCGGCTCCCTTGCGGGCGGCCAGGTCGATCTGGGCGGCGAAGGCGCGCAGGGCGGGCAGGTCGTAGGCCGAGACCGTGCGGACGAGTGCGCCGTCCTTGCTGCCCCGGCCAAAGATGGGACGGCCTGTGGCCCGAGCGTCTTCAGCCACCTTGCGCACCAACACGGCCAGGGGACCACCCCACTCAGCGGCCCGCTCCAACGCCTTGTCCGGCGGATTGCCTGCGGCCATCTCTGCGGCCAGGAGAGCGGTGAGTTCGGGCAGGGAGCGCTGCACCCGGCGCTTGACCCGGTTGGCCTGGCTACGTAGGCGGGCAAAGGGGACGACCGCCCCCACCACGCCCAGCAGCCCAGCGATGGGCGCACCGGTCACCACGGCCAGCACCATCCCCAACCCGGCGAAGGCCAGACTCAGTCCCACGGTCTGGGCAGGGGAAGGGACCACCCCGTCCAGGGCCAGCCAGCGACGCTGGGCATCAAAGCTCACCCACTCGGCCAGACCGGGCAATCGTGCCAGGGCAGATGCCCCCATGCGCTCCACGGCGTCCGGGGCGGCGGCGTCCAGATAGTCGCCCAGGGCGCGGGCAGCGGAGGGGCTGAAGGAAAAGCGAGACAAGGTTGCGATGACAGTGAGGCCCGCTAGGATGGAGGTGGCGAGGAGAAGGGTTGTGTTCACGAGAAAGCTCCGAATTGAAAATTAAGAATGGAAAATGAAAAAGTGTTAATGGTGTGGTCGAGAACGGATTGGGTTTCATAGGGCGAATGGAGGTCCGGCGACCAAAATTAAAACTTCTCCATTCTCAAATTTCCATTCGCCATTATTCCATCGCCTCCTCAATCATCCCATTCAGCCACAGATAGCCGAAGCCCATGGTGCCCAGACAGGCGGCGGCGATGAGTTGGACCGTGGGGTCTCGGAAGCCCATCTGCACGCTGGGGGAGGAGAGGAGGAGCAGCAGAATGCCGCCGATGATGGCGAGCATGGTGAGGACGGCGCTGCGGGCAGCCTCGGCCTTGGACCCGGCCACGGCACGGGCTTCCAGGATGGCGGACAGCTCCGACGCCGTGGTGGAGAAGGCACGGGTGAAGCCGCTGCCGCCGGTCTCAAAGAAGCGGCGCAGTTGGAAGAGGACCAGGGCCAACGAGGGGGACAATTCGGCGGCGTCGGCTTGGGCGGAGATCATGGCTTGCGGCCCGGCGGAGCGCAGATCCGTGAGCAGACGCTGCATCCAGGCGGCCAGGGGCGAGCCATCGGGCAGGGTGTCGGTGACTTCTTGCAGAGCGGCCTGGGGAGATTGGGTGACGAGCAGTGTCCCGGCCAGGCGGCTGACGAAGGTGGGCAATTCCTGCTCCACCTGTACCCGGAAGGCTCGCCAGCGGCTTTGCAACATGGAATGGGCCAGGACGGCGGTCAAGGCCCCTCCCCCGGCGGAGGGCAGGAGCGGAAAGCCCAGGAGCATCAGGCCCAGGGCCGGAAGAACCCCGGACGCCACTCGAATCCCCACCAGCCAGCGGGAGTCCGGCGGCAGACCCAACGAGAGCAGGATCACGGCGGAGGGGTCCACGGCCAGGGGACGGGGCGCATCCGCCTGCACATCCAGATAGTCGGCCAGGGTACGGCTGACCGATGTGCCGAAGGAGAGGTTCAGGCGACGGGCGAGGACGGCCACGGTCAAAGCGGCGGAGAGAGCAACGGCGAGAGGTAGGATCAGGGACATGAAAGGCTCCAGATGAAAACGAAACGTCCAAACACGAAAACTCATCACTTCAAACTTCTGACTGGCCCTACCGCCGTTTCTTCGACAGCGCAGCCATCTCGTCATCGCCCGGCGACCACAACGCCCGAAACTCCACCCGACTGCCGGACAGCCCGGCCACTTCCCACACGCCCAGGGCGACCCGCTTGCCCTCCCGCCAGCCCACCTGGACCACCAGGTCGATGGCCTGGGCGAAGAGACCTTTGGCCGCCTCGAACTTGACCCCGGCATCGGCGAAGAGGATCACGCCCAGGCGGAAGACCGCTTCCTCCGGCCCTTCGGCATGGAAGGTGGTCAGCCCGGCGTGGTCGGACATGAGGGCACGGAACAGCGACAACGCCGCATTGCCCGTGCGTACCTCGCCCACGATCACATGGCTGGGGGCCAGGCGCATGGCGTCGTCCACCCCGTCGGAGACCGTGTAGGCGGGCACGTCGGAGCCAGGGGGAGCGGGGCGGGCTTCCAGGGTGGTCACGTTGGGATGGGGCAGCCAGATCTCCTCCGGGTCTTCCACCTTGATGATGCGGGCGTCGGGCTGAATGCCGTGGCATAACGCACTGAGCAGCGTGGTCTTGCCCGTGGCGGTGCCGCCGACGACCAATATCCGCAACCGTCCGGCGACGGCGGCCAGCAGCCCATCCATCACCGCTTGCGGGAAGACGCCCCACTCCACGATCTGGCCCGGTTTCACCGGCGTCGGCTCAAAGAGGCGCAGGGCGATGGCCGGGTAGCCGTCCCCACTGGCGATGGCAGGATGGACGACCTTGACCCGTACGCCACCGAACCCCAGTTCCTTGTCACGGGGCAGTTTGGCATCCACGGTGGGCGTGGCTTCCGTACAGGCCCGGCCCTGGGGAGCCAGCAATGCCTCCACCGTGCGCCAGGCTTCCGCCGGGGAAGGGTGCAGATCCAGCTTGTCGAAGGCCATGCTGCCCTTGGGCCGTCCCCACACTGAGCCGTCAGCATTCAACAAAAGGTCCGTGTATTTCGAGGCATTGGGCGGCATCAAGCCATCCAGAAAGCCCAGACCACCGACCCTCGCCAGCACCTGCGCCAAAATCGCCTGGCTGTCCGGCGTGGGCAGGCCCAGACGACGAGCCGCCGTCTGCAAGGCCAGATCCGCCCGCTTGCCCAGTTCCCGCCGGTTGCGCAGGATGGAGAGGGGTAGCCCCGCCAAATCTCGACAAGTCTCATCGATCAAAGAGGCGGACTGTTCAGGGGTTAAGGCAGGGGAGTAGGATGTCCATGACATGAAAAAGGGTCCTGTTCGTTGATTGGATGGTTGGATGGGATGGCCTTCAGCAACTAGCTGTTAGCTTTGTGGAGCGGTCTGTTTCTTCGACGTGAGTTCCATCGTCGAAGAATGGTCACTGGCCGTAAGCTGATGGCTTTTGTGAACCTTCGCCGCGGTCAAGGCCCATGCTCACAGCCCAGCCCCCAAGCCGTCGAGACTGACGGCTTCTTACCTCAAACTCTCACCCGGATCGGCCCCAACGAGTACACCTTCCCCGTCGGTGCACTGGGCACGATGTTGGCCGCCTGCCCCAACAACAGATCCCCCAGTGAGCGTGCCACCTTGCGCAACGGCTCGGAGTGCAGATAGGCAGGCCGCTTGCGGTTGAGGGCCTCCTCGATGGCCGGATCGTCGTCCAGGACGGCGGCGAGCGGGGGGAAGTCCCGGCGCTGGGCCTTGCCTGCGCGGACGATCTCCTCCGGGGTCAGGCTGACCGGGCGCACCCGGTTGAGGACCAGGTGAACGGCGTCCGACGGGATGCGATGGCGGCCAGCCAGCAGGTCGTTGAGCAATCGCACGGCTTCCACGGCGTGGAGCGCACCGGGCAAGGTGGGTGTGCCGACGAGCAGCAGCGTGTTGGCGGCGCGCAACGCAGCGGCGGCCAGCTCCGGCGACGAGACATCGAAGACGACCACGGCATATCCAGCCTGAGCCGCACTGTCGGCCAGACCGGGTAGGCCGGAGCGGGGGTCTTCGGCGGAGGGGGCGAAGGTTTGCAGGGCCACGGGGTCGAAGAAACCGGCCAGTACGTCCAGGCCGTCCAGCCGCTGCACGGACGATCTCAATCCTTCCGGCGACGGGTCCGTGCGCCAGGCGGCCAAAGTCGGGTCCGGGCGCAGGCCCAGGGAGAGGGGCAGGGGGTCCGGTGCGCCCAGGCC
>CAZKEX010000244.1:0-7314 GCA_964551895.1 uncultured Caldilineaceae bacterium
TTCTTTGCGTTCTTGGCGTCTTTGCGGTGAATTTGACCTTTTTGCAGCAGAGTCACCAATCAACCAATCAACCAATCAACCAATCAACCAATCAACTAATCAACCAACCAACCAACCCCATGACCCTACTTCCCGTTCTCATCGTCCTCGTCTCCACGGTCCTGCATGCAAGCTGGAATCTGATGGCCCATGCCCGGCGTGCGGACCCGCTGCTGCTTCTGCGCTCCACCGTGGTGACGTTGGCTGTGGCCCTGGTTCCCCTGCTGGTGGTGGAATGGATCGCCACACCCATGCCCACTGTGGTCTGGGGGCTATTGGCGCTGACCGGGATCTTCCAGGCGCTTTATCTGTTGGGGCTGACCGCGGGCTATCAGGTGGGAGACTTTTCCGTGGTCTATCCTGTGGCCCGGGCCTTGCCCGTGTTGATCCTGGCCTTTGTGGACCTGGGCCGGGGCCATGCGCCATCGCCCCTGGGCTGGCTGGGCATCCTGTTGGTGACCGGGGGCTGTCTGGTTTTGCCTTTGGAGCGCCTGGGCAAGTTTGACTCCGCCCGCTATTTCAACCGCACGGGCATGTGGATCCTGATCACCGCCCTGGGCACCACGGGCTATTCCACCGTGGACAAGCTGGCCGTGGAGATGCTGCCCCAAGGGTTGCCCTCGGCCATCCGCTATGGGGCGTGGGAGACCATCTTCATGGTGCCCTTTTTGCTGATTCTGCTGCCAAAATTTGGCGGCATCGCCCTAAAAAGAGGCAACGCGGCCCAGTGGCGTCATGCCGGCCTGGCGGCCATCTTCATCGCCTCGGCCTATTGGCTGGTCCTGTGGGCCTTTCAACTCAGCCCCTTCACCAGCTACATCGTCGCCCTGCGCCAGTTCAGCATCGTTCTGGGCGTCATCGCCGCCGTCATCCTCTTCAAAGAACCGGCCCCCCGCCTGCGCATCGGCGCCTCCCTGGTCATCGCCGCCGGCGTCATCTGCATCGGGTTTGCGTAGCTGCAACCACGAATTTCACGAATGACACGAATTTATTCCCGAAAAATTCGTGAAATTCGTGTCATTCGTGGTTCCGTTGGTAAATCATGTTTATAATTCGAGGTTGCAATGTTTGAACTCATCTTTCTCGGCACATCCGCTTCTGCCCCGTCGATTCAGCGCGGGCTGTCGTCCGCCGTAGTTCAGATCAACGAACACCGTTTTATGATCGACTGTGGCGAGGGCAGCCAGCGTCAGCTTCTGCGTAGCGGCCTGGGCTTCCGGCGGTTGGACAAGATCCTGCTCACCCACGGCCATTTGGACCACATTTTGGGCCTGGGCGGGCTGGCCAGCACCCTGGGCCGCTGGGAGGCCCTGGACGAGCTGAACATCTTCGGCGGCGAACCGGCCCTGGAGCGGGTGAGTGCGTTGATGCAGGTAGTCTTTGGGCCGGGCCAGGGGGAGCGCATGGGGGTGCATCTCAATCTGCTGGAGGAAGGGGTGGTCTTCGAGGACAAAGAGTTTTCGTTGGAAGCCTTCCCGGTCACCCACCGGGGCGCGGGCTGCTTTGGCTTCACCTTTGAAGAGAAGCCCCGTCGCCCCTTCCTGCCCGAAAAGGCCGAGGCCTTGGGCATCCCCCACGGGCCGGTGCGCCGAGATCTGGCCCAGGGGCAAGCCATCACTTTGGCGGACGGGCGGATGATCCAGCCCGAGGAGGTGCTGGGCGAGGCGGAGCGGGGGGCCAAACTCTGCTTTGTGGGGGATGTGGGGCGCACGGGGCCGTTGCACAGTATCGTGGCCGGGGCGGACCTGCTGGCCATCGAGGCCACCTATATGGACGAAGATGCCGATATGGCCAAGAAATTCGGCCACCTCACCGCCAAGGCTGCGGCCCGTCTGGCCCTCAATGCCGGGGTCAAACATCTGGTCCTGCACCACATCAGCCGCCGCTATCACCCCAACGACCTCCTGGCCGAAGCCCAGGCCATCTTCCCCAACACCACCGTCGCCGCCGACCTGGACCTCTTCCAAGTCCGCAAGGGACGGGATGTGGCGCATGTGCGCGGGCGCAATGGTTGATTTGTTGATTTGTTGATTGGTGAGAGTCAACAAGTCAACCAATCAACAAATCAACGTATCAACATCCCTACACCACCCGACTCCACGGCACCCCATACAACACATAGCTGGCCCAGGTCAGATGCCCAAAGCCCAATGTGTCGATCACATGCAGGCGGGCATCTCGCATGGCCGCGCCCACGGTTTCGCCTCCGGCCAGTTGGGTATAGAAGGCGACGGCAAACTCGGCGGCCGCGGTATCTTCCACGGGCCAGGTGGCGCCGATGAAGTTGGTGATGCCGGATCGCAGCAAGATACTCACTGTGCTGGCGGGCAGATGGCCAAAGAAGCGGTTGACTACCTCATCCTCCACCCCTATCTCTATCTCAGCCTCTACCTCTGCCTCTGGCGCGCCGTTGGATGCCTTCTGCTTGCCGTTGCTTCCCTTGGCTCCGTTGCTTCCCTTGCTGTCCGCTGCATGGGTATCGATCAAGCCCAGGGCGCTCATTTCGGTCCTCTGGCCAGCGGGCACATGAAAGATCGCCCCGGCGGATTCGCAGGCGTTGAAGAAGATCAACCGGGGTGGCGCGGTGATGCGAGAGATGGCATCCACGGTCAAGAGTTCGCCATTGGCCATGACCAATCCGCTGCGGCTGGGCTGATTGGGGTCAAAGCTGGCATGGCCGGCAAAATGAAAGACATCGTAGCTATCTTCGTCCACCCGGCTGAGTACAGCCAAGGGAGTGGCCAATTTGCCGGAGATATGGGTCACTTTCATCTTGGCCGTTGGATGGTTGTGCAGGATCTCCACCACCCGCCGAGTCTCTTCCTCGACGCTTTTTAGATCTCCCGTGGGGTTTGAAACCAACAGAATGCGCAGTTCCCGGTCCCGGTTTGGATGGGGGATCATGTAGTTGCGCACCACATTGGGCAGCTCCATCTGGCGACCGATCTCCCGATTCAGGCAGAGGATTTTGCCCTCCTCATCGGCCATCAGCTCCCAGGGGATGGAGACTGTCTCCTCGTCCAGGCGCAAAAGTAGCTGTTTGGCGAGGGGATCGTTTAGCTGTGCCCGAATCCCCTCCATGTTGTTGGGGTTGAAGATCTGGTTGTACAGCATCACCCCGATGGCGCGCACCCGTGTCTCCACCTCGATCTTCAACTGCCCCCGTTCGTTCCTTGCGGCGATGGCGGCCTTGGGGTCCTCTCCGGCTTCAATCGCTTCCAGGCGGCGCAATTGTGACGGCACCAGGGCGTTGAAGGCCCGCAGTCGGTTTCTGGCTTTCCCGATCAAGCTGGCCTGGAAATTGTCCCGCACCGCCTGATCCGCGCTCCCATTGCCGATCACCGTCAGCTTGAGTTCGTCTTCGTTCAATTTGAAGACCCCCAGGCGCATGTGAAGCGGGGGCAGAACCATTTCAGGCTGGGGGGTGGGGTCCAGATCCCCGATCCAGGCATAGCCCCTTCGGTCGTCGGTCTGACCATCGGGTGTGTCTGGGGTGGCAGGATTTACACAGATCTTTGCCCGACGCATTTGCAGGATCTTGTCCAGATCTTTCTTGTTTGCCCGCTGAATGCCCGCCACCAATTGGCTGCACTTGGCCGTCTCCTTCTCCACCAAAGTCAGGGTGTAGGACTGGCCGGGCTTACCGCTCTCTTGCAGGCCTCGCCAATAGCCGGTGACCAGATGTTGGGCCACAAATTTGGGCGGGATCTGGCTGCTCTCTCCCGCACCGTGGGCCACGGTGGCCACATCCCGCTGCTCGGCATCGCAACAGGCAATGGCCATGCTGCGGCCAAAGCTCTGCAAGGCCTTGGCGATGATTTCATCTGTGCCCTCTATGTTGAGGGCCTGTTTGTTGAAAAGTTCATATTCGCCCATGGAGAGAACGGCCACCACATCGGGGATCATGGGCGAGCGGCGGGCGGGCATAAAGGTGATACGCCCCGCCGGAAAATCCAGTTCGCCCCGGGCCGCGGCGCGCAGAATGGCGTTGTTGATCAGCGCGTCCACATCTGCCGCGGCGCCGGTGACGTGGATACCCGCATAGTGGTTGACCACCAAACAGTCGGCGTCCGTTTTGACAATGTCTTCGTTGACCACGCGCAGAACAAAGTGGCGAGGGAGCAGTTCGGAAGGAGAGGGGGCTGGGGCAGCAAGGGCCTGGGCCTTTGGGGCACGGGTCTTGGTCATGGGGACACCTCATTTGCATGGTTGGCGATGGTGGTTGATGTCGGCAACAACGGTGAGCAATGAGCAATGATGCCCATATATCATACGGGGGTTTTGCGCCAAACACAAGTGGCAATCTTTACGAACTGGATATGCATACCTCGTTCCCACGCTCCGCGTGGGAATGCAATCGGACGCTCTGCGTCCTTCTCGACGCAGAGCGTCGGAAAACGCTCCCACGCGGAGCGTGGGAGCGAGATACAAAAAACGAGGTCACGGGCAATCGATCTGCCTGTGACCTCGTTTGCGGTCCGAAATCTTCCAGGAAGCTGTCAGCTTCCTGGAAGAGGGTTGACTCCCTATCCCCGCAAGCTGCCGCCGGTCTCGGCTTCCACGGCGTCCACAATGCTGCCCCGCAGGCCGGCGATCTCCTTTTCGGTCAGGCTCTTGTCCTGGCTTTGATAGGTGAGGCGATAGGCCATGCTCTTGCGCCCGTCGGCGATGGGCTTGCCCCGGTAGATGTCGAAAAGCTCGATGTCCGAGAGCAGATCCCCTCCGGCGGCCCGCATGGCGTCCATCACCCGGCGGCTGGTGATCTCCTCGGCCACCTCGAAAGCCAGGTCCTCCATCACCGGCGGGTAGATGCTGATGGGGTCCATGATGTGCAGGGTCCAGGTGGGGCGGATCAGGGGATCCACGTCCAGCTCGGCCAGGCAGACCCGGCCGTCGCCCAGGCCAAAGTTGGCCCGCACCTGGGGATGCACCTCGCCCATGATGCCCATGCGTTGGCCCTTGAGCCAAAGCTGGGCACAGCGGGGACCAAAGGTGCCGCTGTCCGGCGCAACTCGGAACTCCAGATCTGCCGAGGAGAAGCCGATGCGCTGGATCAGAGTCTCGATTACCCCCTTGAGGTCGAAGAAGTCAAAGGCCTCGTCGCCGCCGGGGTCCGGGTGGAAATTGCCCGCCCGCCGGGAGCCGGTGAGGGCGATGCTGACCCGGCGGGCCTCTTTGGGGCGCACGCCGTCCCCCTGCTCCGGCCAATAGACCCGGCCCAGTTCGAAGGCGGCCAGGCGGTCGGTGAAGCGGCTGTTGTGGGCCAGGTTTTCCAGGGCGCTGACCAGCAGGGTGCGGCGCAGTACCCGGCGCTCCGGGGTGAGGGGGTTGGCCAGTTCGATATAGACCGGTTCCTCCCCAGGGTCAGCCTGGCGCTGGTTGAGCTTGGCATGGTTCTCCGGCGTGGTCAGGGCATAGTTGATAGTGTCCTGCAGGCCGCAGCCGATGAGCAGATCCCGCAGGGTCTCCTGGGTCTCTTGGCCGGCGTTGTGGTGCTGGGTGGGCAGCACATCGGCCATCAAAGTCGTGCCCACCTTTTCGTAGCCGATGATGCGGGCCACCTCCTCGGTCAGGTCGGCGGAGAAGCGGATGTCCAGGCGGCGCCAGGGGGCGGTGGCCTGGACCAGGGGTTCGTCGTTGATCCGGGAGAGGCCAAAGGTGGCGTCGGCATGGGCGGCGGCGGGCACATTGTTGACCAGTTTGACGTCAAAATCCAGCCGGGCCAGGGCGTCGGCTACCTGGGCCAGGGTGATCTCCATGCCCAGTTGGCGGCGCACTTCGCTCTCGGTGATGTAGACCACGGGCGGGGTTTGGGCCACGGGATAGGCGTCCACCATGCCCGGCGCCACCTCGCCCCCGGCGTACAGACGCATGAGTTCGGCGGCGCGCCGGGCGGCGATGGGGTTGAGGGTGGCGGGCATCCCCTTGGTGAAGCGGGCGCTGGCTTCGCTGTGCAGCTTGAGGCGCTGGGCCGTGCGCCGATTGTTGATGCCCTCGAAGGTGGCCGATTCGAGCAAGATGGTGCGGGTGCCCTTGTGGACCTCGGTCTGCAGGCCGCCCATGATGCCAGCCAGGGCGATCGGGCCGGCCGTGTCGGTGATCAAGAGGGTTGTCCCATCGAGAACCCGCTCCTGACCATCCAAGGTGGTCATTTTTTCCCCATCCCGGCCCGACCGCACAATGATGGTCGGTTTGGCCGCGCCGGATGCCTGGGCCCGCTGGGCCAACAGATCATAGTCGAAGGCGTGGAGGGGCTGGCCCAGTTCTAGCATGACAAAGTTGGTGATGTCCACGATATTGCTGATGGGGCGCATGCCCGACTTGCGCAGGCGATCCTGCATCCACGCCGGGGAGGGGCCGATGGTGACGTTGCGGATGATCGTGGCGGTGTAGCGGTTGCACAGGGCGGGGTCCTCGATCTCCACGGCCACATAGTCGGCGGCGTCGCCGTCACCACTGGTGGCCACTTCGTCCGCGGGCAGATGCAGGGTACTCTCGGTCAGGGCGGCCACCTCCCGGGCCGTGCCGACCATGCTGAGACAGCGGGCCATGTCCGGGGTCAGTTCGACCTCCAGCACCTGGTCGCCCAAATAGTCCCGCAAGGGGGTGCCAACCGGCGCGTCCTCGGCCAGGAGCATGATGCCCTCGTGTTCCTCGCTCAACCCCAGTTCCAGCTCGGAGCAGACCATGCCCTCGGACTTGATGCCCCGGATCTTGGCCGGTTTGAGCTTCTTTTTGGGCCGGGGGCGCTGATCGCTGTAGGCGTCCACCAGCATGGCCCCCCGTTTGGCAAAGGCCACTTTGAGCATGGGCAATTCGGGGGCGTGCTTGTATTGGAAGAGATTGGGCGCGCCGGTCACCACCCGCTGGGGCGCGGCGTCCCCGGCATCCACATCCACCAGGACCAGACGGTCGGCGTTCGGGTGTTCGTGGACGGCCAGCGCCTGGCCCACGACCAGGGTCTCCGGGTCCCACCAATCGCCCACCTGGGTGACCCCGGCCACTTCCAGCCCGGCCAGGGTGATGCGCTCGGCCAGCTCCGCGGTGGGCAGGGTGATGTCAACATATTCTTTGAGCCAGGAAATCGGTACGTACATAGAAATAGCCTCAATTAGGGTGTGCTGAGTTGAGTCTGCTTCATCAAAAATGGCTCACCCCAAAGGCGCAGAGGACGCAAAGAAAAACAAAAGATTCTTCTTGAACTTCTTGCGTCCTTTGCGCCTTTGGGGTGGCTTTGATCTTTTTGCAGCAGAATCAGACAATGTGAAGTTGGTG
>CAZKEX010000245.1:0-7278 GCA_964551895.1 uncultured Caldilineaceae bacterium
CTTCCTCAAAGGAGGGCCATTGGTTCGGCGTGGCCTTGCTATAGGGCACCCATCCCCGATCCACCAGCACGGCTTTGTCGGACCCGTCGATGATCAAGGGGGTGATCAAATGCACACCGGGCTGGTCGAACCAGTTCTGGTTTGTGACGATGATCTGGTTGGCGTAGTCAAAGCGGCCCGTGGCCTGGGCCACGCGATCATCCAGTTCGACCGGGTCGCTCCACTGCACGGAGCCATCCAAAACCAGGGGGTTCTGTTCCATCTGCGCGATCAGCCTGGCATTCTCGGCCCGGCGTTGATCCCGGCGATCCAACTGCCAAAAGCCCAGTTGGGCCAGGAAGATCATGCCGATCACCACCAAAACCGTGGCAAAGCGCCAGCGGCGGCTGAAGAAGATAGAGAGGTTCATACGCGTTTTCGCCTCTTTTGGCCGGGGCGACCCGATGCGCCGACAGAGGATGAAGATGAGGATGCGGGGCGACGGAAAAAGCGCACCGCCACAATCAGGATGACAAGACCCAGCGCCCCCACGGTCGGCCAGGTCCAATCCATGCCAGGACCGGGGAGTACATCGAACTCGAAGCTGGTCTCGGCCAGGCCCAGGGGACTGTCAACCGTGACCGTGGTCCGCCACACCCCGGCGGTGGGCACGTCGATATAGGTCTCATACATCAACTTGTTGATGGCCTCGGCGTGGGTGGCCTGGCCGGCGAGGGTGCGCCCCGTGCCGTCCACCCGCTCCAGGCTGATCTGCACATCTGCCTCCAAAACCGGCAGCGCTTGGGCATCCTTTTGGGCCGGGATCTCCGTCACCGCCACGGTGAAGTTGACCTCCCCCTCTAAGGCCGGGACCGGCTCGGCCCACACAAAGAGGCGATAGGGGCCGGCCTCCACGTCCGAGACCCGGGGCAGGCTGCCCCCGTGGGCGGAGAGGGGGGCGGGCAGGCATAGGGCTAGAAGGAGCAGAAGTCCGAGAGCCACGAAGAAGGGAAGATAGGAAGCTCCACGAAGATTTCGAGAAACCAAGAGGACTTCCTTCGTGAACCTTCCTGCCTTCCCTTCTTCGTGGCCATTTTCTGCCCTGTTTTGACGAAAACGTTGTCGGATCATGATGTTGGCTCCCCGGACGGAGCTTGGCGGGCCTTGGCTTTTTGGGCTTCAAGCTGTTTCCAGCGGGCCTGGGTGGCGCGGTGTTCCAGGCCCGGGGCGATCAGGGCTTGGTCCGATGTCCAGGTCTCCACCGTGGGCACGGGTTTGTCATCCTCGTTGCTGAGGAGTGTGGCCAACAAGACCAGGGCGGCGATGATATACATCATGCTGCCCGGCACCCACATGATGAAGCCGGCCAGTTGTTGGTCCGACAGAGCCGAGATGCCGTAGAAGCGGGGGACGCTTTCGTAGAAGGAATAGATGATGGTGGTGGAAAAGCCGATGGCCGCGCCCAGGAGGAAGTTGGGGGGCACGGCCAGCAGCACAAAGGCGATGCGGGCCCCGGGCGACAGGGTGCCGTGCAGCTTGGGTCCGGCCCCGGTGACATGCCACCAGAAAAACATCCCCGGCACGAAGAAGCTCAGATGCTCCAGATCGTGGGCCCGGTCGCTGGTCAGAGCCAAGTTGTAGAGATTGGGATCGTGCCACATCAACAGCAGGCCCACAAAGGCGATCCAGACGATGTGGGGCCGGGTGACAAATACCAGGCCATTGCGAAAACTCGACTCTCGCACAAAGAGACCGCCCACCCAGCGCCGAGCCTGGGACGGCAGTCCCCAGAGCAGGAAGGGGAAGGGGTTGGTGATCAGGAGCAGGGGCGGCACAATCATCACCAGAAGCAGATGTTGGACCATGTGCATGAAAAAGAGCTGGCCGCTCAGGATGTCGATGCCGGACATGAGGGCGATGCCCAGGGTGATCAGCCCGGTCCAATAGGAGGCCAGCCGCCAGCCCGCGGCCAACCGGTTGTGGCGGCTGGCCGCGCGGATCCGCCACCAGCCCAGGGTGAACAGGGTACCCAGGATGGCCAAGGTCAACAGAATTTCGGGACGCAGATCCCATGAAGTTAGCAATGCTTTTAGAAGTGGACTCATGATGGTCGATCTTAGAGGTAGCGAAGAGTTTATCCACGAATCTTCACGAATCGACACGAATCTTTTCAAATCAAAAAGAATCCGTTGTTATCCGTCAAATCCGCGCCATCCGCGTTCTATTTCTGGAACCCTGACTCTATCGTGTGCGTGTTCTGCCCGGATGTGTGATCGGTTTTCAGTAAAATCTCCTGCGCCGAATGCCGACGCAGGAGATCTCAGGTTCAACTCGGTTGGGTCTCGATCGCCAGGCTACGGTCCTATCGTCAGCAATTTTCAAAATAGAACGCGGATGCCACGGATCGGACGGATGTCCACGGATTTCTTTTTTGAGCTTTGATCCGTTTTGATCCGTCGGATCCGTCCGATCTGTGTTCTATTTCGACAATCTCTGTCTACACGTTGTGGGTCACTTGGCCGATCAGGTAGAGGGCGGGGTAGAAGAAGATCCAGATGAAGTCCACATAGTGCCAGTAGATGGCGCAGGCTTCCACACCCCAATGCTTCTCCTTGGAATAGCCGCCCTTGGAGCCGTTGATGAAGACCAGGATGATGAAGATGATCCCGCTGACCACATGCAGGGCGTGCAGCCCGGTCATGGCAAAGAAGACTGCGCCATAGACCCGGGAGGTGGGCTTGAGCAGGTGGGCCGCGTCCACAAAGGGCACGGGGATCAGCCCCCACTCGAAGATCATCACGCCGAAGAGGAAGATAGACCCCAGCACAGCGGTGATCAACAGGCTGATCATGAAGTCGTTGCGCTTGTCGTTGGCAATGGCGACCTCGGCCCGGTTCATAAAGTAGCTGGAGGCCAGCAACACGGAGGTCACGATCAGACCGATGGTCTGGTCCAGTTCCGGGCGGGAGATCACGCCATCCTCGCGCCACAGGGCGAAGCGGGCGACCAGCAAGGTGCCGAACAGAAAGAGTTCGGAGAAGAAGAAGAGCCAGAGGCCCAGCCGGTTCATGCGCACGTTGGCGCGATAGCTGGTGAGAGTTTGGGCGACAGCGCTCATCAATGGGCCTCCTCTTCCGTCCACAGACTGTTGATATGCATGAAGTACCAGGCCACCAACGCGCCCTTGACCACGGCCATCAACACCAGCAACAACACGGCGTTGTCCATTTGGGTGGCGACCACAAACTCAAGTCCTGTCAGCGCCGCCAGCGCCACGGCCACAATTATTCCCTGTCGAAAAATCGGTTTCTTATCGGTCGCTTTATCGCTCATTGATTCCCTCGTTGTGTCGAGTATTGCGTGTCGAGTATCGTGTAATGAGTAATGAGTAATGGGTAATGAGTAATGAGTGAGTCTCAATGAGTAAGGAGTAAGGAGTAATGAGTAATTGTGCATGGTACCAGTACCCGGCACTGCGTCCTTACTCCTTACTCCTTACTCCTTACTCATTACTCGTTGCTCCTTACTCATTACTCCTTGCTTCAATCATCCCCTGCGGTCATGGGGGCCACGGTCACATAGGTGGAGCCGGCCAGACCGTAGTCGTAGGGTTCGCCCACCACCACCAGGGGGGAGGGGAAGCTGTGCTCCGGGATGGGGGAGGGAACCTGCCATTCGGGCGAACGGGAGTTCCAGGGGTTGCTTCCGGCCAACTGGCCGACCTCCGCGCTTTGGAAGAGGTTGTAGACCATGAGCAACACCGAGAGACCGATGGAAAAGGCAGCGATGGTGATCCACAGGTGGGTATTTTCCACCAGGGGAGGCAGATCGTAGTCGATGATACGACGACGCATACCCAAGACGCCCACGGTCATCTGGCCGATGCTCATCACCCAGAAGGCTGGGGTCATGATCCAAAAATGAACCTTGGCCAGCCGCTCGTTGTACATGCGCCCCACCACCTTGGGATACCAGTAGTAGACGGCCGCAAAGAAGGGGAAGACAAAGCCGCCGAAGATGGTGGCGTGGAAGTGGCCGACCACAAAGTAGCTGTCGTGCAGGTGTAGATCCGAGGCCACCGTGGCCAGGATGGGTCCGCTGAGGCCGCCGATCAGGAAGACGGAGATGGCCCCCAGCACAAAGAGCATGGGCGCCGGGAAGGTCAGCTTGCCCCCCCACATGGTGCCCAGCCAGCTAAAGAATTTCACCCCGGTGGGCACGGCCACGAAGAGGGTGCTGATCATGAAGGGCACCCGCAAGGCGTCCGAATAGCCGGAGGTGAACATGTGATGGCCCCAGACCAGGAAGCCCACCAAGGCGATGGCGATGCTGGACAGGGCGACCCATTTGTAGCCGAAGAGGGGCTTGCGGGAGAAGACCGGCAGCAGTTCGCTGATGATGCCCAGACCGGGCAGCACAAAGACATAGACCGCCGGGTGGGAGTAGAACCAGAAGATATGTTGGAAAAGCACCGGATTGCCGCCCACCGCCGGGTCAAAGAAGCCCATGCCCAGGGTGCGTTGTGTCACCACCATCAGGAAGGCAGAGCCGATGGCCTGGGTGGCGGTGAACTGGATGATGCTGGTGGCCAGGACCGCCCAACAGAAGATGGGCATGCGGAAGAGGCTCATGCCCTTGGGCCGCATGGTCAGGATGGTCACAATCAGGTTGATGGAGCCCAAGATCGAGGAAAAACCGATAAAGTAAATGCCCAGGAACATGAACTGGTAGCCGATGGGGCCCCGGGCGCTCAGGGGCGGGTAGGCGGTCCAGCCGCCGTCCCAGCCGCCAAAGAAGATGCTGCTGAGCAGAAGCACCACACCGGGTATATTGATCCAGAAGGCGAAGGCGTTTAGCCGGGGGAAAGCCATGTCCTCGGCCCCGATCATCAGGGGGACCAAGTAGTTGGCCATGCCACCTATGCCCAACAGGATGGAGGCCAGGGCCACCCACCCATGCAGACCAATAAAGGAGTTGTACATGTCCGGCCCCAGGAACTGGATGCCAGCCTGGGCCAACTCCGAGCGGAAGACCAGGGCGAAGCTGCCGCCAACCATGAGCAGGATCAGGGAGGTGACGCTGTACTGAATGCCGATCACTTTGTGGTTGAAGTCCACGCTAAAATAACGGGTCCAGGCCGGTCTATCCACGGGGGGTCCGTGAACCAAGGGGGTTTCGATGCCCCGTGTCCACTTGAACCAGTCGCTCACGGAACCGACCCCGATCAAGAAGCCGATGCCGCCAAAGAGACCGCCGACCACCCAGGCCGGTTCAGCGGCCCAGGCTGGCATCCCCAACAAGACCCGGAACAGGGTCACGGTGACAATACCGACCATTGTCCCCACAAACTGGCCGATCAGGCCACGGACAAGTCCTAATTTCATCAACATAAATGCGTTCCCCCTTCACGTTCTACACGATTGGGTAAGACAGTAATTACTGGGTATGGGAATACAGGGAATACAGGGAATACAAGATGGGCTGGGCTACTTGGTATTTGCCGCTGCCCACGCCGCATAGTCCTCGGTGGAGAGCACTTTAACCGGTGCGCGCATATTGTAGTGATTTGTTCCGCACAACTCGGCGCAGTCCAGGCTGAATTCATCCACCACAATGGGCGTCACCCGCACAACCGTCTGGCGTCCGGGAACCAAGTCCTGCTTGACCCGGAACTCGGGCACCCAGAAAGAATGGTTGACATCTGTGGAGGTCATCTCAAATCTCACCCGCTGGTCTACTTCCAAAACCAGATCAATGGACTGGTAGCCGTTCAATTCAGGATATTCGAACTTCCAACTCCACTGGGAGCCGGTCACCTTGACCACGATCTCATCTTCGGCGGCAAAGGTCACATCTTCCAGCACCTGCCAGCCGATCACGGCGAAGACCAGCACCAGGATGATGGGGATCGTAGTCCAGGCGATCTCCAGCAGGGTGTTGCCCTCGAAATGCTCGCCTTCGCCCTCTTCCCCCTCTTTGCGCCGGAAGACCACCACGGCGTAGAGCATGAAGACCGTGACCACAGCGAAGAGGAAGGCGATCAGCCAGACGTGCAGATCGATCAGCCAGTCGATGCTGATGGCTTCCAGGCTGGCCTTGACGGGCATGGGCAGGAAACGATCCAGGGCAAACTGGGTCACGAAGGTGCTGATGACGATCAGCACACCGACGATGGTAAAATGTCGGCGATTTTTACTATTCATGCGGAGATCCTTTGCGTCTAACTACAGGGTGTTGAAAAGGGGTGTTCATATAACGTTGTTCAGATAATGTTGTATCTCTGCTGAAAAATGCCATCTAACCGCCGAGGACACAGAGGTTTCGCAGAGAACGCAGAGGAACAAACCTTTCTTTTCTTTGCGTTCTTGGCGTCTTTGCGGTGAATTTGACCTTTTTTCAGCAGAGTCATGTTGTTCATAGATCAATGAAGAAACCGCTTCTCAGGCCGTCAAAGCCAGATAACAGACCACGATCAAGCCAAGGGTGCTGACCAGGGGCAGCGCGGTCCACAGCACTTCCGTCACCACGTTGATGTTGATGGCGTGGGCGGATCTGTGATCGTTCATCAACTCGCCCAGGCGGATGGAGGAATCCAGCAGCATCAATTGCAACATCACAAAGAGGGCGGCCCCAACCACCAGCAGCCCGTTGAACACAGTGACAACCTGGCCCTTCTGCATGATCCCCGTGAAGGAAAACAGATCCACCGGCAGATAGTTCAGGGCAATCCATGCCCCCACAAGGGCCAGAGAGAGGATGGTTAGAATCGAACGTTTCATGGTCGGCTTTCCCCTTCTGGGTGGATTGACACAACTGGTTTGGCCCGCAAAAAGCATTCGTTTAACCGCCAAGAGCGCAGAGATTTCGCCGAGAACGCGGAGGAAAAACCTTGCTTTTCTTTGCGTTCTCCGCGTCTTTGCGGTGAATTTGACCTTTTGTAGCAAACTCTGAACTGGTTTTCTAAATGGCAGATCGATCCGAAGGCCTACAAAAAACGTTGACAGTCAACTTGACTGCCACAGTGCAAAAAGTGGGGAGGACTCTCCCAAATTGAGGACGGACACCTGAAACCGCAGGCACGATTGTACAAAAGAGACAACCCCATGTCAAACCGATTTAGGGCTGATGGACATTTATCACCCATTTCGGGGGACAAATGTCCCAATATCATCATTTGATGCCAAAGTCGTGTAACTATACAGGTAAGACCGGTTCAATGGGAATATCCGTAGCCAAGGACTAGCGCAGGTTGAGTAGACCGGGGCAGTTTCCGGTCGTATCGAAACCGTAGCGGGTTGA
>CAZKEX010000246.1:0-7205 GCA_964551895.1 uncultured Caldilineaceae bacterium
TTAGTTGGTTGCTAAGTTCGTTCGTTGGGTTGCCGTGGCCTTTCCCAGTTGTGGGGCACAAGCTCAAGGAGCGTAAAAGTGGGTGGTCAAACGATGGTGGAGATGGAGCATCACATCCTGCGCACCAATGGGGTTGACCTGCATGTGGCCCAGGCTGGGCCGGCGGATGGTCCGTTGGTGATCTTGTTGCACGGGTTTCCAGAGTATTGGGCGGGCTGGAGAAAGCAGATCCCGGCCTTGGTGGACGCGGGCTATCGGGTTTGGGCACCGGATCAGCGGGGCTATAACCTTAGCGCCAAGCCCAAGAGGATCGCCGCGTACAGCTTGGATGAATTGGTGAAAGATGTGATCGGCCTGATGGATGCCGCGGGCGCCGACAAAGTCTATCTCGTGGGCCACGACTGGGGGGCGGCGGTGGCATGGTGGGTGGCCAACACCCACCCGGATCGACTGCACAAGCTGGTGATCTTGAATGTGCCCCACCCTAACACCATGCAGCGGGTGCTGCGGAGCAGCTTCACCCAACTGCGCAAAAGCTGGTACATGTTCTTCTTCCAGCTCCCCTGGCTGCCCGAAGCGTTGATCAAAGCGGGCACCTGGCGAGGGGCCAAGCAGGCGCTGATCTCGTCCAGCCGACCCGGTACTTTCACCGACGCGGACCTGGCCGAATACATCACCGCCTGGTCCCAACCCGGCGCGTTCACCGGCATGATCAACTGGTATCGGGCCATGTTTCGGGTCAAGATCAAGCCCCTGCCCGCCAAGCGCATCACCGTCCCCACCCTGTTGATCTGGGGCGCGCAGGACTTCGCCCTGGGCCGCGAACTGGCCCAACCCAGCATCGACCGCTGCGACGACGGGCGATTGGTTTTCATCGAAGAGGCCGGGCACTGGGTTCAGCACGAGGAGGCGGAACGGGTGAATGGGTTGGTGGTGGGGTTTTTGGGGGAATAATCCAAGATATCGGTGAGTAGGCATAAAAACAGCGAGGCACAGATCTGAAATCTGTGCCTCGCTGTTTTTACGCCTATTTACCTCGCACTACTCAATCGTCAACACCCCATCCGTCCCAAACACCCCCTGCTCGTCCGGCGTCACCAACTGATAGACCCGGCTGGTCGGGATCTTCACCTGGCCGGTGTAGTCGGCGGCCACGTAGAAGGTGAGGAGGGCGGTGGGCTGCTGCGCGGCCTGGCCGTTCTGGGGGGCCGGATAGCCCGGGGCGGGATAGCCAGGGACCGGGTAAGCCGCCGAATTCGGCGAGCCATCCAGCAGAGCCAGGCGCACGATGATGCGGCCGGGGGTGATGAGATAGTCCCGGATCACGCCGTCGCTGTTCATGCGCTGGAAGTCGCTTTCCAGGGCGTGGAAGCCGGCGGGGAGGGCCAGTTCCAGGATCAGCTCGCCGGTGGGGGAAGCGCCCACGTTAGTGACCGTGGCGGTGACCGGGATCAGTTCGCCCACCGTGGCCCGCTCCGCGGCATAGTCCACAGTGAGGACCAAGGGGCCGAGTTCCTCCCCGGCCTTGGGTATGTAGCTCTGCCACGGCACGTAGTAGCGCCATTCGGCGGCGTAGGCGCTGACATAGTCGCCGCGCAGACGCAGTTGCAGCACGTTCTCGCCGCTTTGCAGGGCGGCCAGCGATCCGGTGATCACCTGCTGTTGCAGCAGATAGGCGTTCTCCGGGGTGATCTCGAAGCTGGCCACCTCCTGGCCGTTGACCAGGGCGCGGATGCCGGCGTCCGGGGTCACGTGCTGGGTTTGGGCATTCTCGACCAAAGCTTGCATAGCCATGATCGTGAATGGACCGATCCAGTAGCTGGGCTGGCCGGGCCGTTCCATACGGACCAAAAGCTGCTGGGCCTCATCCTGGAACCCCGCGGCCCGCAACGCGGCCAGGGCATAGGGTTCCAACCCGTAGACTTGCCGTTGGTTGGCGATTTCTTGTAACCCTGTCGTCAACGCCGCCACAGCTTGGGCATCCTTGGGGTCCGCCAGCAAGCGGGCGTTGAGGATCTGAACCGACACATTCCCCCAATATCGATCCCTGTCTTGCCAATCTTGGGTATCCAGGAAGACCAGTCCCCGTTGCACCGGTTCGCTGTTGGCAAAACCGGCCTCGCTCAACAGCCAGACCACTTCGGCGGTCTGCCGCACCGCCCGTGTTGATTCATCCCACCCGTAATAGCCCCAGAAGGAGCCGTCGGGTTCGTCGTTCCAACTGCCGTCTGGTTTCTGGTTGGCCAGAACATACTCCTGGGCCCGCTGAATCAGCAGGGGATCCACATAGATCAGCTTGTCCATCTGCATCAGGGAGACCAGGGCCCAGGCCGACCCCACGGAGTCCGCCGACCCTCGGAAGATCAGGAAGCAGTCGTTGGAAAAGCCCCGGTCGATGGCGTTGTAGAAACGCAGGGTGCGCCGATAGGCCCGTTGCAGATATTGCTCGGTCAGGAACTGCTGCTGGGGCGTCCACTGGCCGACGGTTTGCAGATAGTTGGCTTTGAGTACGGCCAGCCAGGCTTCGTCGTAGGGTGGGCACTGGTCTTTGTAGAAAGCATCCGCCACATCCGGGGTGTATTGGGCGGCCTGGCTGCCGTAGAGACGCAGGGTCAACTCCTGGGGCTGTTCGGCAGCTAGGGGTCTGACATTGAAACGCTCATCCACGGAGCGGGCCAACACACCGCTGAAGGGGATCTTGACCTGGTGACCGGCCGGGGTCACCCGCAGTTCCCGCTCTACGATGTCGCTCATCTGGCTACCCTGGGCGGTGAAGCGCAGGGTGTGGGTGCCAGCCTCCATCAGGCGGATGGGCACGGTGGCCGACGTGACTTCGTTGGCCCCCAGGCGGATCGTTTGGGTGGCCGCATCCTCGCTCACCAGCAACCACGCCCCGCCCTCCACGGAAAGGGTGACATCCTGCGCTTCGTCCAGATAGTTGAAGAGGGAAACCCGTACGTCCAGGGCATCCCCGGCCACGTAGGCCAGGGGCAGGTCCGGCTCCACGAAGAAGTCCTGGAAGACCCGCAGGTCCGCCTGGGCGCTGCCCAACAGACCGTCCTGGGTGGAGGCCACCACGCCCACCCGCCAGGTGGTGATGGAGTCGGCCAGGGGCACGTCGATCTGGGCCCGGCCTGTCTCGTCGGTGACAAGTTCGGGCAGCCAGAAGAGGGTTTCGGGGAAAAATTGACGGATTCTCGTCGGTTCGACTCCGACTCCCTGTTGGGTGGCTGTCGTGTCAAAGCCAAAGGGGGCTTCAGCGGCCGGGGCAGCGCTCTGGGCCATTTCGCTGGCTGCCGGGGCCGCGGCCGGGGACGGGGCGGCAGCGCAACTGACCCAGATCAGACTCAGCCCGACCATCAGGCCGACGATCAGCAGGTTGAGCAGCCGCCGTCGCCGTCGTTCATCCCACAGGCCGATCCCCAGCAAGGGCAAGATGAGGGCGGATTTCATGGACCATGCGCCCATCCCTGCCAAGAGCCTGTCGGCCAGGGATGAAGTCTGGGTCCCCTCTTGATCGACATCGAAACTAGACACGCTTTTTTCCAAACTTAGATCCTGGGCCAACGCGCCCATCAGCGCGTGGTTGGCCGCGGTGCGGATGCCGGCGGGGAGTTCCGGCACGGGCACATTGGTGTCGAAGGGGGCAAAGCCGCCCACCTGATAGGGCAGGTCGAGCATCTCCTTGCGCAGCAAAAAGTAGGTACGGATAAAGCCGGGGTCCATGTTCTCCACGGCGTAGAGGGACTCGTCCACGATGCTGATGCCCAGGGCCGCGGGGACCGGCTGACCATCCACCTGGGTCTGCACGGTCAGGGCAGCGCTGCCGCCGGGCCGATAGGTCTCGGCATCCATCCCCACGCTCACATCCACCGCGCCGGGGTTGATCAGGGCCAGCCGCCGATCCGAGACCACGGTTCTGTCGGTGATGGCATAGGCGTTGATCTCCAACACGCCCAGCAGCGAGCCGTCCACGGGGATGGTCACCTCCGCCCGGCCCCCGCTCAGGCTGACCGCCCGCAGATCCACGCTCTGGCCCTCTTTGGAGAGGTCGAGATAGACCGTCTCGATTTTCCCGCTGGCCAAAATCTGCACGGTGATGGTGTCGCCCACCTGATATTCGGCCCGATCCGGGCGCACGAGCAGGGCCGCTGGGGTCAGGGTGCCGCCCAGTCGGAGGGTCCCGACCATCTCAATCGGGCCGCTCTCCCCGTCCGCCGTGGCGGTGATGGCCAGGGAGAGATCCGCGCCGCCGGTGGGGGTGAGGCGCAGCACGGCCAAACCGAATTCGTCGGTTTCCAAGCGTTGGGTCTCGCTCCACACCGAGGCCGAGATGGTCAAGCTGGCCTGGACGGGTGTGCCGTCGGGCTGGCTCACGTCCAGATAGACCAGGTTTTCCATGCCAGGGCGCAGGAAGCCGGATTCGGCCACGGCGTCGATGATCAGCGGGCTGGCGGTCAGCAGCACCTCTTCGGAATTTTGCTCCGGATGGCCGGCGGCGTCCGTGACCTTGACAGTCAGGGCCATTTTGGCCGTGCCCCGTTCCAGGGTGTCGAAATAGTAGTCGGGTACGGGGAAGGTCAGGTCCAGGTCGCCGTTGTCGTCGGTGACGCCGGTCTGGGTGGGCAGAAACGCACCGTTCACCTCCACCTGGGCGTTGGCCACAGGTTTGCCAAAGAAATAGGTGGCGCTGACATGGGCCTGGATCGTGGCTTCGATGTCGTAATAGGTGGCGTCCGTGGTGAAGGCGATCTCAAAACGGGGCAGGGTGTAGGGTTCCACGGTCACCGTGCGGGTGGATTCCACCGCGCCCAGGGTGGCCAGAATGCGGTATTCGCCCGACCCGGCCCGCTCGTCCAAGGGCAGGTCCAGGGAGCCGATGCCCCACTCGCTCAGGGTGACGGTCTGATCCGACAGCAAAATGCCGTTAGGCTCCTGGATGCGCAGACGCACCGCCTGGTCCTGGGCCGGGCGCAGGGCCAGCTTGTCCAACACCAGCACCCGGACGTGCAAGGTCTGGCCGGGCTGATAGCGGGGCTTGTCCGTACTCAACAGCATGTTGTAGGCCGGTCCCACATAGACGGGCTGCGTATACGCCCCCTGGGTAAGGGCGCCTCCGCTGCCGGAGAAGAGGGCGATGTCCGAGCGCACGACGAGGAATTGGTTGGGGTCGGTCAACCCGTCCGGCACGGTGAAGCTGGCCAGCACCGTGCCGTCCAGCCCCGTGCGCCCGGAGAAGAGGGGCGTGGCGCTGTTCAGATCTGCGCCGATACCCACGTCGATCTTAACGTTAGAACTGGGGCGGCGGGTGCCCACGTCCTGCACCAGCAGCGGAATTGTCACCGTGGCGCCGGGCTGCAAAATGTCCGTGTGGCCCAGCAGGGTGATGATATTGCCTTGCAGGGGTTGAGAGGTCGGGCCGCAGCCCAGAATCAACAACATCAAGGGCAGTAAAATGCGCCAACGGCGGCGAAGTGTGTGAGGAAGATGACGAGCCATGGGGATCTCTCCTTGTGTGAGGGGTATTGGGTCCAATGGAGAAGTTGACCCTCCGCGTCCTGAGGATGATGAGGGCGGATGGTTGGCCTAATTATACACTATTTTTGATTCTTGACATGCCAAGCTACAGTCCAAAAAAATAGAACGCTGATTTTCCTGATACACGCAGATTTGCGCAGATTCTCTTGGCTCTTTGGGGATTCAAGGGCCAACCCACGTCCCCGGCACTCGCCAGAAAGAGTCTCGAACCTGGATCTGGTTTTGGCGAGTGCCGGGGACGTTAGCTTTATCGTTGCCTATGCAGCGGTGGGACGTCGTCCGGGCAGGAAGGCCAGCAGGCGATCCCGGCGCACTTGGATGCCCTGGGGGGTGCGCTGAATGAGGTCCATGCGTTCAAGCTCATTGAGATCCCGTTGAATGGTCTTTTCGGTCTTGCCTGCGTAGGCTTCGGCCACTCGGGGGGAAATATGGCGCACGTTGGCGACAGGAACCGGCTCGCCGGCTGCGGTCAAATCCAGCACCAAATGGCGGCGGCGGATGTCTGTGGCGCTGTTTCGCTCACGGAACTGATCGTGGATAAAACTCACCCAATGCACATGCAGTTGTTGGCCTCGGATCAGTTGTAATTGCTCCTGAAGTCCATCAATAAAGCCTTGCACCGCATAGCCGACAAAGGGCAGGATCTCGCCACCGGATTGACTGGCTCGCTCCAGTTGTCGGTAGTATTCGGCGCGGGTCTGGTTGTAGTGATTGCTCAACAGTTGGGCCGCCGCCGAAGGAACGCCGGCGGTCAACAGGATGTGGAATTCAACCAGCCGGGCCACGCGTCCGTTGCCATCGCCAAAAGGATGGATCCAAGCCAAATAGAGGTGGGCCAAAATCGCTTTGATCAACCCAAAGGCAATGGGGTAACGGCCTTCGGGCGAGACAAAGTCCTGGTTCAGCCATGTCGCCAGACGGTCCAGCAGATATTCACAATCTTCCGCCGGCGCGCCCCGATAGGAGCCAACCCCCACCGAGTAGGTGCGAATCGCCCCCGGTACCACATCTTCACGCACAGGCAGATCCTTGAGAACCTGACGGTTGTACGCTTTGAACGTTTCCACATGCAGATCCGTGCGGTGGCCTTGGAAAATTTCCTCAGCAATCTGATTGCAGGCCAGCACGATATTATCGATCTCCTGGCCCAGATACTGTTTTGAAAGCGGCAGGTCAAGCTGACCCTTGATGCGTTGTATCACCTGCTCTTCGGTCAACGTGTTGCCCTCAATGGCCGTGGTCGCCAGCACGCCTTTCGCCAGATAGATCTGGTGCAGCGCTTCCGCCACGCCCGGCAACAGGGGAACCCCGGCAATATGCTGACATTTTGACTGGGCTTCCCCCAGCATCAGCCAAAGCCGATAGTCGATCTGACGCAGATCGGCTTGAAAGCGAATCCAAGGATGTGTCTCTTCATATGTCCGCATAGTTGTCTCACTTTTTGTCCAAGATCAGGATGTGCCAAATGGTAAAAAAGGGGAGAATTTAGACCATATTCAGTCTACGCCAAGTCATTTTTTTTGACAAATCATCGAAAAGAGCGATGAATACCCCAGCAGAACTCAAAAAAAGCGTACTGAAATGTCCAGATTTATGTCCGTCCCAAAATGTAAGAGAGGGGAGTGCCCGCATGTCGGACGCTCCCCTCTTCTTTGCCTATCTTTATT
>CAZKEX010000247.1:0-7203 GCA_964551895.1 uncultured Caldilineaceae bacterium
GCGGATGGGGGCGAAGTTGGCGGCGTCCGGCGCAAAGTGGGGGTCGGCGGCGTGGGCGTTGACCGAGACGATGGGCGGATGGTCCGGGTCCATATCCGCGGCGGCAAAGGTGGCCATGATCTGCTGTTGCACATCGTATTCGGTGAGGGCTTCCCCGGCCCGCAGCTTCTGGCCGATGAAGGCGAAGGCCGCCTCCTTGGCCGCCAGGCAGACCGCCGCGGCGTCCCGGTGGCTTTGCACCTGTTCCGGGGTCAACACCGCCTGGACCAACTGCACCAGATCCGCGCTGCTCACCACCTCGGCCTGGGTGACTTCCCGCACGAATTCCAGGGTGCCGGCGTCCACTTTGCTGACGTAGGGGATGGCGTTGAGGGGGCTGTATTCCATCACGACGGTGCGGGCAGGCCGCCCGCTCTCGGTGACCACCAGATCTACGAGGGCTTCGGCCAACTGTTTCCAGCCCGCATACTTGCGCATGGGACCTGCCATCTCCGGGTTGACCTGGGCAAAGGTGCTGCCCTCGATGGCGTGGATCAGCCAACTGGGTGTGCCTTTGGCCGGGATCCACAGAAACCAGCGGCGGCTGCCACTGGTCTGCAAGCCCGCCACGTGCAGGGCCACGGGATTCTGGCCGCGAAAATCGTACAACAGCCAGCCGTCAAGCTGGTTGACCTGCAAATAGGTTTGGATTGTGCTTAGGGTGATGTGGGTCATGGGTGGGTGGGTGGTGGGTGGTTGGTTGGTTAGTGGGTTGGTTGGTTAGTTGGTTAGTTGGTTGGTTGATTGGTTGGTGACTTTGCTGAAAAAAGCTGTTTAACCGCCGAGGGTACAGAGGTTTCGCAGAGAACGCAGAGGAAAAAATCTTGCTTTTCTTTGCGTTCTTGGCGTCTTTGCGGTGAATTTGACCTTTTTGCAGCAGAGTCATTGGTTGATTGGTTGGTTGGTCAATTGTAGTATGCTTTGGGCGGAGCGTCCAATCGGCTTTAGCTGAATAAATGGGGCAGGCCGGAGGCCAGACGGATCGAAACCGGATCAAAGTCCGAAGATCCGAAGAAATCCGCGCAAATCCGTCAAATCAGCGTCATCCGTGGCCTATTTTAGTTCTTGCCGAAACCGGTCCCAATTGCGCAGAAGTACGCACAAGTGCTGATTGACATTCGTCCGGTTTGAGATTACAATGCACGTACTGGCTCATCTGTTCTATTCGTCAGTTCACCTGCGGGATCTTCCCCGCGATCTTCTGATTGACCAGACACGCAAACGACTTTATCTACACTCAACCAAAAGGAGATCCCATGTATCAACAACTTACACTCGTCGGCAATCTCGGCAACGACCCGGTTATGCGCTATACCTCTAGCGGTGTGCCTGTGGCCAGCTTTAGCCTGGCGGTGAACAAGGTGTGGACCAACCAGGAGGGTCAACGCCAAGAAAAGACCATTTGGTTCCGGGTCACAGCGTGGCGCAAGTTGGCCGAACTGGTGAGCCAATACCTGACCAAAGGTCGTCAAGTCTTGGTGGTGGGCGAAATTGAGGAGCCGCAGATCTACACGGATCGGGACGGCAATCCTCGAGTGACTTTGGGGGTAAACGCCAACACTGTGCGCTTTATCGGCAGCCGGGCCGACAATGAGGGCGGCAGCGGCAGCTTCAGCGGTAGCGCCCCCAGCGATGATGATGACGGCGCTGCCAGCGACGAAGACATTCCGTTCTAGGCGGGATCGGGGATCGGGGATCGGGGATCGGGGATCGGATTTGTTTTAATTCCCGATCCCCAGTCCCTGATCCCCGATCCCCGATCCCCGATCCCCGATCCCCGATCCCCGTCCGGTTTCGATACGCCCTTCTTTTTTGGTCAGTGAAGTTGGTTCGTTTAGTCGGGCTACTCAACCTACGTTTGCCTCACCCCCTCACCCCCTCACCCCCTCACCCTGTCACCTTGTCACCCTGTCACCCTGTCACCTTGTCACCCCTTCATGCCGCAGTGCGTTATAGCCATTTGTCAAACCCCAAGAAATAGAGTAAAATAGGGGCGCATCATCAATCGCTCCCTGTCCGGTTCGTAAGAACCATGTCTTTGGACGCTCCAGGTTGCCGATCCGCTTTGGGGATGGACAAAGGCCCATTCAGTACACTCTCCCAACTATGATACAAACCCTGCTCGCCCACCCGGAGACAGGGATCTCGAAGACGTCAGGGCAGACGTTCAGGTTGCAGATAGCGACACTGGGCACTCTGCAGGTTATCCGGGACGGCCACCCGGTGGCAGAAAGCGACTGGCACACCCGCCAGGCCCGCCAACTGCTCAAGATTCTGATCACCGAACGGCCACGACCCGTCGCCACCGACCGCCTGATCGAGATCCTGTGGTCCAACAGTTCGCCCAATGCCGCGGCTACCACCCTGCGCAGCGCCATCAACGCGCTGCGCAATGTGTTGGAGCCGGATCGGGCCAACCGTTCCCCATCCCGCTATATCCATACCCAAGCGCCGGGCTATGCCTACCGCGCCCATCCAGAGGTCTGGCTGGACGTGGAGGTCTTTGAGGCCGAGTTGCGTCTGGCCCAAAACGCCCCGGCCACCCAGGATCAGATCGTTCATCTGAACAACGCCATCTTCCTCTACAAAGATGACTATCTGATCAGCGATCCCTATTCCGACTGGGCCAAGGCGGAGCGGGAACGGCTGCAGGAGCGCTATTTCAACGCCCTGCTGCGTCTGGCGGATCTCCACGCCGCCCAGGGCAACCACAGCGCGGCCATCGCCGAATGCCGGCGTATTTTGGCCCGGGACGAAGTGCGGGAGAACGCTTACCAGTCCCTCATGCGCTATCAGGCCGAGTCTGGGGACAGCGCGGCGGCCCTGCTCAGCTATGAACGGTGCCGGGTGGTGCTGGCCGAGGAGTTGGGCGCGGACCCCAGCCCCCTGACCCAAAAATTGCACCAGCGCATCCTCAACGGCGAGATCGAGACCCGCAGCACGCCCTACAACCGCATCGCCTGGGCGGATGACGCCGGCACGGCCCCGGACGGCTCCCCGATGATCGGCGGTCTTGCCCCCGGCACGAACGGCACAGAGGCATCTGCTCCAAGGGGCGCCCAGCCAGCCCTGACGCCCTCTCCTCTTCCTGTTGACAACAGCGGTCTATCCCAGAAGATCCAGCCTTTGCCCCAGCAGATCCTCCTGCCCAGTTTGGAGGA
This sequence comes from uncultured Caldilineaceae bacterium, assembly GCA_964551895.1. GTDB lineage: Bacteria > Chloroflexota > Anaerolineae > Caldilineales > Caldilineaceae > JAGNDO01. Next base: position 3,201 of record CAZKEX010000247.1, read on the forward strand.
AGCCCACAAGCGCATCTTCGTGGGGCGGGAAACAGAGGCGGATCAGACTGCCCAGATCCTGGCCCGATCTATGGCCGGCGAGGGCCATTTGTTGGTGATCGATGGGGAGATGGGCGTGGGCAAGACCCGTCTGGCCTATCACACCTTGCAGTTGGCCGCGGAACAGGGGGCCACGGTGATCAGCGGCTCGTGCCAGGCCCTGGAACGGCAGTTGCCCTATGCGCCCCTGACCGATGGCATTGGCCGCTATTTGGCCCAACTGCCCCTTTCGTCACTGCACCATCTGCCCATGGCCAGCCTGGCCCAGTTGACCCAGATCATCCCCAGCCTGCAAGATCGCCTGCCCTCCCTCGCCCCGCCCCAGGTTGACCCCACCCTGACCAGCCCGGACGAGAACCGTCAGCGCTTGATGGACGGCATTGTGGGCTTTCTCAGCGCCCTGGCCAAGTTGCGCCCCCTGGTGATCTTCCTGGACGACCTGCACTGGGCCGACACGGACACCATCGCCGTGCTCAGCCGGTTGGGACGTCGGATGCCTGAACTGCCCATGTTGGCCATTCTGGCCTATCGTACAGGGGATCTGACCGAAAACAGCGACCTGGTCAGCCTGTTGCGCTCCTGGCAGCGATTGCCCCATGCCCACTTCCTGCCCTTGGAACGGTTGAGCCGGGAGCATGTGCGCACCTATGTGCAGCTTTTGGTGGGCACGGAAAACCCCAGCAGCCTGGCCCTGGCCAACGGTCTGTACGATGTCACCCTGGGCAACAGCCTCTTTTTGACCGAAACCCTGCGGGCCATGCAGGATCTCTCCGACGATCCGGGTCTGGCCCAATCCAGCGAAGGCTCCAGCATCCTGCAGATCTGGTCAAACCAGAATGGGCGCTCCCTGGCCCTGCGCCGCAGCCAGCGGGTGCAGGAGATCATCCGGGAGCGCATCGAGCGGCTGCCCGACGCGGCCTTGGACGTACTCTATTTGAGCGCGGTCTTTGGGCGCAATTTCAGCATTGAACTGTTGGAGCGGGCCGCCATATCGGACCCCATGACCGGTTTGGAAATACTGTTGCACCGCCAGTTTTTGTTGGAACGCATGGATGGCCGACTGGACTTTGGCCACCAGATCCTGCGGGATGTGGCCTATGACAGCCTCTCGGTGTTGCACCGCCGCCGTCTGCACCGCCGGGCCGGGGATGCCCTGGCCGCCCTGGGTCGAGCCGCAGGATATCCCAGTGAGGCCGCGTTCCACTATAGCCAGGCCGGGGCCGATGCCCGGCAACTCTTCGCCCGCTACAGCGTCTTGGCCGGGGAGAGTCTGCTGCGCACCTATGGCTTCCGCCAGGCGGTCCACCACTTTGACGATGCGCTCTCTGTGTTGGAACCCTCCTCGGCCAGCGAACCAGACCTGATGGGTCGGGCGTTGACCGGGCGGGGGCTGGCCTACGAGAGCCTCTTCGACCCGGACGGTATCACCGACAGCTATCGCCGCTTGCGCCGTTGGGCGGGCAGCACAGGGGATCAACCCCTCCTGCTCCAGGCCCACAGCCGGTTGACCGCGTTGTTGATGTTGGTGGGCCAGCAGCGGGAGAGCAACGAGCTCTTCCAGGAATTGGTGGCGATGGTGGCGGCGGACCCCGTGCCGGCCGTGGCGGATCTGATCCGCCGCCACACCCTGATCTACGGCGCGGACAGCCCGGAGCCGACCGACGAATGGGCCTCCCTGACCCCGCCGCCGCCCATCCCCGGCGACCCGGTGGCGGAGATCTTGCAGATCATGGAGCCGGTCCACGCCGTGGTGCCCTTGTGGGAATATGGCTGGACACTGCGGGTGCAGGGACAGTTGGCCGACTCCAAGCGCTGTTTGGAGATGGCGGCCCAGATCGGCGAGGAGACGGCCCAGGTGGCCATTGCCAGCACGGCCTATCACCAGTTGGCGGTCCTGGCCAGCATGGTGGAGGACGACAAGGAGAGCCAGCGGCTCAACGAGCGCAGCATCGCCCTCAACCGCCAGGGCCAGGGGCCGTCTGTGGGGCTGGTGAGCCTGTGGCCCCGCATCGCCAGCGCCTTCCATTCCCTGCGCCAGGGCAATTTGGACGAGGCCGAGGGGCGGCTGGAACGGGTACTGGCCATTTTGGGCGAGACCGACGCCTTCCGCAACCACCGCAACAGCACCCACATCTGCCTGGGGCTGGTGCGCACGGAGCAAGGCCGGCTGGACGAGGCGGAGACGTTGATCCGGGAGGCCATGTCCGATGCGCCCTCCCTCTATCCGTACACCCATGTGCGGGGGCTGTTGGGGCTGGCCCGGATCTGCCACGAGCGGGGAGATGATGCGGGCAGCGCCGACTTCCTGCGCCAGGCCCTGCGCTACGCCGGGCGGCGCAGTCTGCTGGAAGAGTATGCGGAGGTGGTGGGGGCCATTGTGCAGTTGCAGCCGGCCGATGCGCCCGTGGATGAACTGGTGCAGGCGACCCGATCCGCCATGCAGACCGTGGGTTTCACCGCTGCCCTGCGCCTGTTGGGGAAGGATTGAGTCTGGCCCCCTCTTTGTCCAAACCGAAGCAACACCCAATTTCAACCAAAAAGAGCGAGATCCCCACCCAGGATCCCGCTCTTTTTTTACCAATCAACAAATCAACCAACTAACCAACTAACTAACCAACCAACCAACTAACCAACCACCCACCCCCTACCGCTTCGCCCAATAGACATGGATCGACGCCACCTGGGTGGCTTCGAAGTAGTCCACGCGGATATCGTGGGAGCCGGGGCTGAGATAGACGTCACCGAAGTAGCTGGTGGACGGTTGTTCCCGCCAGGCGTCGATGACCAGGACGTTGTCCACATAGACGCGCACCCCGTCATCCGCGGTGGCGAAGAAGCGGTAGGCGCCCCCGGCATAGGTGAAGCTGCGGGTCCACAGGACGCTGAAGTTGTCCACGGGGAGGCCGGGAGCCGGGCTGCCATTGCCCCAGTTGAACTGGATATCCGAATCCTGGCGCACCAGGGCGGGGGTTCCGCTGAGATCCTTGTTGGGATAGTAGAGGCCGGTCCACGCGGTGGGTGGGGGGGGCGGGGGTGTGACAACAGGCGGAACGACGACTGGCGGCGGTGCGCCCGCCCCAGGGATGCGCAAGACCTGGCCGACCAAGATGCGGTTGGGGTTGTTGATGTTGTTGGCCGCCATGATGGCCTGGACCGAGGTGTTGAACCAGGTGGCGATCTTGTACATGGTGTCCCCGGGCTTGACCGTGTACCATCCGGCTGGGCCGCCAGGATGGCCGCCGCCGGGGATGCACAGGACCTGGCCCACATAGATGGCGTTGAGGTTGAGCAGGTTGTTGGCCTGGGCAATGGCGTAGGCATCCGTGCCATACCATCTGGCGATGCGATAGAGGCCATCGCCAGGCTTGACGGTGTAGTAGGCGCTACAGCCATAGCTGCCGCCCCAGCCTCCGCCCCAGCCGCCACTCGACCCGCCGGGGATGCGCAGAACCTGGCCCACATAGATATGGTTGGGATTGCTGATGCCGTTGGCGGCCATCAACGCCTGCATGGAGACGCCGTGGTATACGGCAATGCCGCTCAGGGTGTCGCCATAGGTGACGGTGTGGGTGCCATAGCCGCTGGCAACCGGCGCGGCTGCCGGGGCCGAGGCGGGCGCGGCCAAAACCGCGCCGGGAACCAGGGTCACAAGTAGGGCGATCAATAGAAGGATAGAGAAAAGACGGGTCAACGGTGAGACAGATCGGTTCAACATGGGGAGTTTCTCCTTGAGATAAAAAGAACGGCGGCACTAAACGATTGTGGGATGGGTGCGAGAACGATGGTGGGCGGCGGGGCAAAACGGTTGGGCTGTGGCGCGTATGTATGATGACGGTTGCGGATGGCGAAAAGTTGCGATTGTTGGCCATGCCGCAAAAAGCATTTAACCGCCGAGAACGCCGAGATCCCCGGAGGATGCGCAGAGAAAAGCCTTGTTTTCCTTTGTGTTCTTTGTGTTCTTTGT
>CAZKEX010000248.1:0-1829 GCA_964551895.1 uncultured Caldilineaceae bacterium
CGTTGTAGACCAGAAAATCGGCGTAATCGGTCCAAAGAAAGAGGGGGTTGACCATCAAGATGGCCACAAACGCCACCAGCCAGACCACAAAGGTCAGCGTACACAACAGCGCGGCCCAATAGCCGATACGAGCGGGAAGACGATCCATTGCGATGCTCCTTTCTTCAGTCACGGGAAAAACAGGCCACGGATTGAACGGATGAGTTCACTGCAAAAAGCATTTAACCGCCGAGAACGCAGAGATCCGCAGAGAATTCGCAGAGAAAAAGCAGTGTTTTTCTTTGTGATCTTTGCGATCTTTGTGTTCTTTGTGGCTAATTCGACCTTTTCGCAGTGGAGTCAACGGATTTTACCTGATTTTACCTGGTTTGGTACTCATCCGTCTAACCCGTGTTCTATTTTTTGACGATCTTCTCAAATGGACTGAGGCGCGCCTTTGGCCACCAGGAGGTCAACCAGGCCCGCCTCCTGGGCGGCGATACGGCCTCGCCACGTCACGTATCCCCATTCAGCCAAAAGAGAGACGGACAAGGCCGTGGCGGCCACCACCGCGCCGGGCAGGTCGGTCAGCCCGATGCCTGCGGTCAGCATGGCCACCAGCACGGTCAGGCTGACCATCACCGAGCGGGAGACGTATTGGGTCTGTTTGGTGTGGACCAACACGCCCCGCTGCCAGGAGATCAACGTGGCGATGGCCGGGGCCAGGGCGGTGATGGCCGCGGGCAGCAGGGCAAAGGAGACCAACTCGGGGGGCAGACCGGCCACGGAGGCAAACCAGATGCGGGCCAGGGGTGTCCAGGTGATGCCCACGAAGATCAGGGCCAGCACACCGGCCACGATCCCGGCAAAATGGCGCAGTTGGCGATAGCTGGTCCGATCTGTCAGCAGGGCCACGGCCACCTCTTGAAAGGAGAGGGCGATGGAGCGGCCCAGAAAGATCAGGCTCATGACCACGGGCCAGACCGCCAGGGAGAGCAGGGGGTCCGCGGCCCGGGCCAGGGCAGTGGAGAAGAGGGGTTGGTTGGCCAGGACGATCAGGGAGGTGAGGGCCAGGGGGACGTAGAATGTGAGCAGGTCCGGCCAGGTGAGCAGGGTTTCGCCCCCGGCATCCGTGGTCAGGTGGGCCTGGATGGTGGAACGGGCAAAGGCATAGGAGACGATGGCCGCCACGGTCACCCCCAGGCTGAGGGCGACGGAGGCCACATAGACGCCGGGGAAGCGGACCCAGACCAGGCCGATCCCCAGCACGAGGGTGGTAGTGATCAGCCGGGCGGCGATGGTGAGGGGGACCACGTTGGTGCGGTTGAAGCGGATCAGCACCCCCTGCCACAGCCGCCGATAGGCGATGGCCGCGGTCCACGGGGTCATGAGCAGAAAGCCCTCTCGGCTCAGTTCGATCACCTCGGTGGGCGCGCCGATCAGTCGCCCGACCAGCAGGCCATAGAGGGGGGTGAGGGCGATGAGCAGGTGCAGGGCGGTCAGCCCCCCGGCCATGAGGTGGGTAAAGTGCATCAGCCGCCGATAGGATTGGCGGTCCTTGGGCAGGGCCGTGCCAGCGGTCAAGAGCATGACCACCGGCCCCTCCACAAACAGGGCCAGGGCAAAGGTGACGCCAAAGGCAGCCAGGTTCAACGCCGGTTGGGGCAGCCGGGCCATGACGCCGGAGACCACGGGCTGCTCGATGGCCATCATGATCCACATGGCCGCCAGGGGCAGCCAGAACCAGAAGATGCGGCGTTGGGTAACAGGTTGAGAAAAAGGCATGACGGTCTCGCTAACGTGAATGGCGGTTTGGTATTGGACAAAGAGGTATTCTAAACCGCTTTAGT
>CAZKEX010000248.1:1929-7176 GCA_964551895.1 uncultured Caldilineaceae bacterium
GACCTCGCTCCCACGCTCCGCGTGGGAGCATGGATCGGCGCTCCTGCGCCGGGGGACGCAGAGCGTCCGGTTGCGTTCCCACGCGGAGCGTGGGAACGAGAAATGGGAATGAGGAGTGGGAACGAGAAGTAGAACGAGAAGTGGGAACGAGAGGGATTCACCGGTTTAGCCGGGCATTGATCTTGCGGTTGCGTTTGTAGATCTCTTGAAAGATCCGGAACCGCTCGGCGTAGAGTTGGCGGTGGGCCGGGGTCGGCTCGAAGGTGCGGTCGATCTCCACGACCTCGTCCATCTGCTCTACCCCCAGCTCCCCCATCCCCACGGCGGTGAGCAGGGCCACGCCCCGGGCGTTGGCCAGGATGGGCGCGGCCACCCGGCGCATGGGCCGATCCAGCACGTCGGCGTAGATCTGGCACCAGATGTCCCCCTTGGCCCCGCCGCCGATTATGTTGAGGCTGTCGAAGGGCCGGCCCACAAAGGACTCCACCGCGCCCAGCAGCCAGCGGGCGTTGAGGGCCACCCCCTCGAAGACCGCCCGCACCAGGTCCCCCCGGCTGTTGCTGATGGACAGGTTGTGGAAGCCGCCCCGCAGGTGGTGATCTTCCACGGGCGAGCGTTCGCCGTTGAGCCAGGGGGCGAAGATCAGGCCGTGGCTGCCGGCCGGGGCGGCCGCGGCCAGGCGGTCGAAACGGGTGTAAATATCCGGGGCGGGCACGCCTGTGGCCAGGGCGTCGTCGGCAAAGAAGAGGGTCTCTTTGAGCCAGGCCAGACAGCCCCCGGCCATCTCCTGTTCGTTGATCAGATAGTAGCGGCCCGGCAAGGGAGAGGGCAACGAGGCCATGTTGTGGAAAAGGTCGGTCTTTTTATAGGGCACAAAGCAGGAGAGCCAGCCAGAGGTGCCCACATAGACATGCCCGGCCCCATCGGCCACCGCGCCGGAGCCCAGGGCCGCGGACTGCACATCCGGCGTGCCCATGCCCACCTGGACATGGGCGCCCAGCCCCAGTTCCGCGGCCACATCGGGCAGGATCGGCCCCAGCATGTGGGTGGCCGGGAAGAGGTCCGGCAGCTTCTCCCGGTCCAGCCCGGCCATGGCCAGGAGACGGTCGCTGTAGCGGATGTTGGCGATGTCCCGGTTGTCCGTCACCCAATGCAGGACGATGGAGTCGCTCCCGGCGGCGCAGCGGCCGGTCAGTTTGAGGTTGAGATAGTCCTTGGGTTCCAGAAATTTGTGGGTGCGGGCGTAGACGTCCGGGAAGCGATCCTGGATCAGGCGGATGTGGGCCACCGGGTCTTTGCCCGAACGACCGGGGATGCCGCCGGTCATGCGCACCCAATGCCACAGCTTGTCCGCGCCGTAGCCCTCGATCTTGATCGGGCCGTCGGTCATGGCCTGGGCATAGGGCGCGCCCCGGTCATCCATCCAGATGATGGCGTTCATCAGGGGCTGTCCGGCCCGGTCCACGGCCACGGTGCCGGACCACTGGGCCGTCACCCCCAGGGCCAGGATGCGCTCCACCGGGATCAGCCCTCGGCTCAACAGGCGGCGGGTGGCGGCCACAATCGCCCGCCACCATTCGGCAGGGTCCTGCTCCACCCCGCCGCCGGGCAGGAAGATCACCGGGGTCGGCTCGCTCTCCATGCCCAAAAGACGGCCCGACAGGTCCATCAGGGCCACCTTGGGGCCAGAGGTGCCAAGATCGATGGCGAGAATAGCGGCACGGGGCACGCTGAACAAGACAGATGGGTTCATAGGATTTTGGTGGGTGGTTGGTGACAGCATGAAGTTGACATGGAGGTTGCCTCTAAGTGTAGCCTAGGCCGGGAGCTTTGGCAAAGAGGGCGCAAATCTGGGTGCGCTTCTGGTTTTGACCAAAAACCAAACGCCGATCTTTCTGGGTAGGGCTATCCAATATAACCTACAGGTGTGCATGATCCCGCCGGTCTGTGCTAAACTTCACTCACAGTTCTTCGCCACCCACCCCAGGAGATCACATGACCGAACGCCTCTATTACACCGACAGCTACACCACGGAATTTGACGCCCAGATCCTCTCCGTTTCGGACAAAGACGGCCGCCCCGCCGCCATTTTGGACCGCAGCGCCTTCTATCCCACCTCCGGCGGACAGCAGCACGACACGGGCGCGCTCAACGGCGTGGATGTGCTGGATGTGCAGGTGGCCAAAAACGGCGACGTCCTCCACATCTTGGCCGCCCCCCTCGCCCCCGGCCCGGCCCACGGCGTCATCGACTGGCCCCGGCGCTTCGACCACATGCAGCAGCACACGGGCCAACACCTGCTCTCCGCCGTCTTCACCCAGCGGCTGAACATGGAGACCGTCTCCGTCCACTTCGGCGGGGAGGTCTGCATGTTGGAGCTGGACACGGACACAGTCAGCGACGCCCAGATGGCTGAAATCGAGACCGTCGTCAATTACCTGGTCCTGGCCCAACTCCCCGTCACCGCCTACGAAGTGGACGAGTCCCGCATCGCCCAGATCCCCCTGCGCCGCCCGCCCAAGGTCAGCGGGTCCATCCGCATCGTGGAGATCCAGGGCTTCGACTGGTCCGCGTGTGGCGGCACCCATGTGGGCAACACCGGGGAGATCGGCCCCATCAAACTCCTGCGCGCCGAGCGCATCCGCGGCCACAGCCGGGTGCATTTTCTCTGCGGCAACCGGGCCTTGGCCGACTACCGCGCCAAGCACGACCTGCTCACCGCCACAGCCAACCTTCTCGACACCCGGCCCGAAGAGGTGCCAGATCTGGTGGCGAAGTTGATGGCTCGGTTGAAAGAAGTGGAACGGCTCGTGCGCGACCTCCAAGCGGCCCAGGTGAGTTTCGTGGCCCAGGAATTGTTGGTCGCTGCTCCGTGGGAGAATGGCGTGCGCACCGTGATTCACCGCAGCCCGGACCTGGATCCGGCTGGACTCAAGGCCCTGGCCCAAGCCCTCACCCAAACACCCAGCGCCATCGCCCTCCTGGCCTGCGAAGCCAACGGCAAAGCCACCCTCCTCTTCGCCCGCTCCGCAGATGGCAGCGCCCACATGGGCAACCTCCTGCGCGCCACCCTCACCCACTTCGGCGGCTCCGGCGGCGGCCGCCCGGACATGGCCCAAGGCGGCGGCGTGGCCCCGGAACGGCTGGACGAGGTGTTGGCCTTTGCGAAGGGGAGGTTAACCAATCCATAGGGGCACGAGGTGTGGCGAATGGAAAACCGCACCGACGTCGAGCCGTTCGCACCAGGGGGTGCGAACTCCGCCGCTGCTCACCACACTGTCCGCCCGGCTTGGTTGGAGCGATCCAGGGTGTCCATCCCGGCATGGACCAGTCGGAAGAGATCGACCAGGGCGCGGCTGAGGTCGGGTGCGGGGAGGGTGGCGTATTTGGTCATGGCGGCGATGATGTAGGGGCGGCGGGGGAGGTGGACGAGGCCGATGTCGCAGGCGGCGGCGTCGACGGAGCCTGGTTTGTGGGCCACGGGCAGGTCGTCGGGCAGGGCCTGGTTGAGGTAGCCGCTCTTGGGCTTGGCCAGGATGCGCAGGGTCTCCGCGCCCACCCAGGGCGTGGGCTGTCCGGCGTGGAGGCGGGCCAGGGTTTGGGCCATCTCGTTGGGGGTGGAGACGTTTTCCAGATCCCGCACCGCGGCCAGGTTGTCCATCATCTTGCGGCGCAGGTGGGTGCGGGTGAGGCCGAAGTCCCGGATCAGGTCGTTGACCCGGTGGATACCGGCCAGATCGATGCACAGATTGGTGGCCGTGTTGTCCGAGACGATGACCATAAGGATGGCCAGGTCCCCCACGGTGAGGGTGGGGGCATCTTCCAGGTAGGCCAGGACGCCGCTGCCGAGGACGATCTGGGCCGGGTCCGCGGCCAGGGGCGCGGAGAGGTCGATCTCCCCCCTCTCCGCCTGGGCCAGGAGGGCGGCCAGGATGTGGATCTTGATGCTGGAGGCGGTGGGGAAAAGCTCGTCTCCGTTGACGGACAAGGTGTGGCCGCTGGCGATGTCAAGCAGGGAAAGGCCAGTGACACCGGGCATGGCGGCGACCGCCCCCTTGATCTGAACCTCGAATTTTCGCCAATACAAGGCTTCGTCTTCTTTCATTCGTTTCCTCCTTTTGAAAAAAATAGGCCACGGATTGGACGGATTGGACGGATCAAAACGGATTTTCAAAAGATCCGTTGCGATCCGTTTGATCCGTCCAATCCGTGGTCTATTTGTCCCTAATTGGAACGCGGTTGACTTCTTCGCCGTGACATGAAGCGTACACTGAGTTGGCTTTACAGGTCAACTGACATCATTCAAACATCGCACAGAGGAGCAGCACAATGCAGGGCAAGGTTTGTATCGTGACCGGGGCGACCGCCGGGATTGGGGAAGTGACGGCGTTGGCGTTGGCCCGCAAGGGGGCGACGGTGGTGGTGATCAGCCGCAATGAGGCCAAGTGTCGGGCCACGGTGGACCGCATCCGGGCCGAGACAGGGAACGCGGGCGTGGATTATTTAGTGGCAGACATGGCTTCCCAGGCGTCCATCCGGGCGGCGGCGACGGCGTTCCGGGCCAAGTATGAGCGGCTGGATGTGTTGGTGAACAACGCGGGGATGTTTTTCACCGGGCGCACGGAGAGCGTGGACGGTATCGAGCAGACCTGGGCGTTGAACCACCTGGGCTACTTTCTGCTCACGGATCTGCTGCGGGATATGCTGATCGCCAGCGCGCCGTCCCGGGTGGTGAACGTCTCGTCCGGGGCGCACATGGGGGGGACGATCAACTTTGCGGATGTGGAGGGCAAGCAGAAGTATAGCGGCTGGGCGGCCTATTCCCAGTCCAAATTGGCCAACATCCTCTTCACGGCGGAGTTGGCCCGGCAGCTTGAGGGGACCGGCGTCACGGCCAACAGCCTGCATCCGGGCTTTGTGGCCAGCAACTTTGCCAAAAACAACATGACCGGTATCCGCAGCCTACTGCTGCCGTTCTACGCCCTGTTGCAGATGGTCACCGCCATCTCGCCGCAGAAGGGGGCGCAGACCAGCATCTTTCTGGCCTCGTCGCCCGAGGTGGAAGGGGTGACGGGCAAGTATTTCGCCAAATCCAAGGCGGTGACGCCGTCCAAGGCGGCCCAGGACATGGACGCTGCCCGCAGGTTGTGGGAGATGAGCGAGAAGATGGTGGGAATGGAACGCGGATGGCGCTGATTTGGCGGATCTGCGCGGATTCTTTTTTGAAAAGAAAGATCCGCGCAGAT
>CAZKEX010000249.1:0-4055 GCA_964551895.1 uncultured Caldilineaceae bacterium
GTGTAGACTCGTGGTTCTTTTGTTGATTGCCTATTCCTCTGCCTCGGTCGGCATGGAACTGGCTCGATGCACGCTGTCCGGGCCGAAGCGGGCCCAGAGTTGGTGGATGGTCTCTCGCAGACGCAGGTCTTTTTCGGTCTCCGGCTTGACATCGAAGAGGCTGAGTTGTTGGGGCTGATCCGCAAAGCCGGAGACACCCACGCCCATCAGCCGCACGGCCTGGCCTGGCGGACGCACATCCGCCAGCAGGGTGCGGGCCGTGGCGGTGATGGTCTCCTGATCATCCGTGGGCCGGGCCAAGGTGACCTGGCGGGAGAGGGTGGTGAAGTCGGGCCAGCGGATCTTGAGCTTGATGGTGGCGCCCTGCAGACCCTTGTGCCGCAACCGCCTGGCCACATCCCCGGCCAGATGGACCAGGGTTGCGTCCAGCCGGGTCGGGTCCGTCTCGTCCTGGCTGAAGGTGGTCTCCCGGCTGACCGACTTGGTCTCGTATTCGGTGACGATAGGCCGGTCGTCGATCCCCTTGGCGTGGCGGGCCAACGCCTGCCCATGTTTGCCAAAGCGCCGGATCAGGTCCGCCTCGTCCCAGGCCGCGATGTCGCCGATGGTGTGCATGCCCAGGGCCGCCAGCCGCTCCCCAGTCTTTGGACCCACTCCCCACAGCGCCCGGCTGGACAGCGGGGCCAGGAACGCCGCCTCCATCCCGATTGGCACCACGGTGACCGAGTTGGGGGGCGTCAGCGGTTCCGGGTGCGTGCCAGGCGGCGCGGCGGATTGGCGGGCTTTGTACGCGGCCTTGTGCCGGTCTTTGCCCACGTCCGTGGCGATCTTGGCCACCAATTTGTTGCTCGCCACCCCGACAGAGCAGGGCAAAAGGAGTTCGCCGAGGATGGTTGCCTGAAGCTGCCGGGCCAACGCTTCCCCCGATTCTGGTCGGGCGGTGACGTCTAAAAAGGCCTCGTCGATGGAGATCTGCTCCACCAGGGGGGTGAGGGCGTGCAGCCGCTCCATCACCGCCTTGGACCCCCGGTGATAGAGGTCGAAGTGATGGTCCACGATCAGCAGGTTCGGGCACAGCTTCAAGGCCTGGCTCATGGGCATGGCCGAATGCACCCCCGCCGCCCGGGCCGGATACGAACAGGACGCCACCACCCCCCGGCCCTCCGGCGTCCCCCCTACGGCAAACGCCCGCCCGCGCAGGGACGGATCCCGCAGCATTTCTACGGAACAGAAAAAGGCGTCTAGATCTAGGTGAATGATCTTGCGGTTCATTGGGTGAATGGCGAATGTGCGAATGTGCGAATGGCGAATGGCGAGACTAGCGTCGGTTGAGTAGCCGCCGCCGAGATCTCCGCTGACCATTCGAGAACTTGGCGGCGTATCGAAACCAGAGCGGGTTAACTTGTTCCGGTTTCGATACGCCCTTTTTCTGCGGTCATGGGAGTGGTTGGGTCGAGCCGGGCTACTCAACCTGCGTTGGCTTCGCGGCTTTCTAATTATAGCACGCCCCAGCAGATTGATCCCCAGGGTTCCTCGATGTTATACTGGCACAGCGGATCGCCATTCGCCACCCGCCATTCGCCACCCGCCATTCGCCCATTCGCTATTCGTTTCAGGAGACCTACCTTTGTCTACGTCTCGTCAAGTTTCCGTCTTTGATATCATCGGCCCCATCATGGTGGGACCGTCCAGTTCCCACACCGCAGGGGCGGTGCGCTTGGGGCGGATTGCCCGCACGATCTTGGGCGTACAGCCCCAGGACGCCCTGATCGAGCTCCACGGTTCCTTTGCCCAGACCGGACAGGGCCACGGCACCCACAAGGCCGTGGTCGCCGGTCTGCTGGACATGCCCGCGGACGATGACCGTATCCCCCACAGCTTTGTCGTGGCCGCGCAGATGGGCATGGACTTCCGCTTCGAGGTGGCCGAACTGGGCGAAGAGGCCCACCCCAACACGGCCCGACTGACCCTCTCTGCCGGGGAACGCACGGCACGGGTCACCGGCGCATCCGTGGGCGGGGGGATCGTCAAGATCACCAACATCCAGGGCTACGATGTGAGCTTTGGCGGCGAGTACGACACCCTGCTGGTGATCGCCGAGGACCGCAAGGGCACGGTCAACGCGGTGACCGGCTGGCTGTTGGAACACAACATCAACGTGGCTTATCTGCAGGTGGGCCGTCGCAAGCGGGGCGGCCAATCCCTCATGATCATCGAAGTCGACGAACCCATGCCCGCCGACCTGATCGAGGCCCTGGAGGACTTCTCCTGGGTCGAATGGCTGCGGGTCGTACCGAAAGTGGAGATGTAACCATGTTTGAATCAATCGCCGAAATGGTCCACCTGGCCGAGAGCCAGGATCTGCCCTTGCACGAAATCGTCCAGCGGGCGGAGGCGGAGATGAGCAACGCGGATCGATCCGTGGTGCGCGGCCGTATGGCCCGCCGACTGGAAGTGATGCGCCACGCCACGGAGAAGGGGGTGGCCGAGCCGGTGACCTCCCTCAGCGGCATCAGCGGCGGCAGCGCGTACAAGCTGTGGAACTGGCTGGAGAGCGGCCATCAGCCCATCACCGGGCCGATTCTGAGCCGGGCGGTTGCCCGGGCTATGGCGGTCAACGAGGTCAACGCGGGGATGGGTTGTATCGTGGCCACGCCCACGGCTGGCTCCGCGGGCATCCTGCCCGGGGTGCTGTTGACCTTGCAGGAGAACTACGGCTTCACCGACGATCAGCTCATCGACGCCCTCTTCACCGCCGCCGGGATCGGCGCGGTGGTCGTTGCCCGGGCGTCGATCTCCGGCGCGGCCGGGGGCTGCCAGGCGGAGACGGGCAGCGCCGCGGCCATGGCCGCCGGGGCCACGGTGGAGCTGCTGGGCGGCACCCCCCATCAGTCGGCCCAGGCCGTGGCCATCACCTTCAAAAACATGCTGGGCCTGGTCTGCGATCCTGTGGCCGGGCTGGTGGAGGTGCCCTGTGTCAAGCGCAACGCGGCCGGCGCGGCCCAATGCTTCATCGCCGTGGACTTGGCCCTGGCCGGCGTCGAAAGCGTCATCCCCGCGGACGAAGTGATCGACGCCATGGCCGCCATCGGCAAGCGCATGGACGACCGCTTCAAAGAGACCGCCCAGGGGGGGCTGGCCGTCACGCCCACGGGACGACGGTTGGCGAAGATCGTTTTAGAAATGGGATAAAAAATGGTTAATGGTTGATGGTTAACGGTTAATTTTTAATGATTCGTGGTCATCAACCTGCCGATTTCATAGGATCTACCCCTGCCTCCACCCACACCAATTAAAAATTAACCATCAACCATTAACCATTAACCGTTGAAGGAGCCACGCCATGACCCACCCCACCACCATCCTCTGTTTGGCTAGCTATTTGAAAGGCCTGGATTTTCTACGCGAGTGCAAACGCCAGGGCTGCCATGTGATCCTGGTCATGAAGGCAGATCTGGTGGACGAGGCGTGGCCGTGGGAGAGCATCGACGAGCACTTTCTGCTCCCCTCCGTGGTCAAACAGCCGGATGTGACCAACGCCATCAGCTATCTGGCCCGTGACCACCGCATCGACCGCATCGTGCCCCTGGATGACTTTGACGTGGGTACCGCGGCCGCCCTGCGGGAGCATATGCGCATCCCCGGCATGGGGGACACCACCGTGCGCCACTTCCGGGACAAACTGGCCATGCGCGTCCAGGCCAGGGACCACGGCATCCCCGTGCCCGCGTTTGTGCATGTGCTCAACTACGACCGGTTGCGGGAGTTTATGGCCGCGGTCCCGGCCCCTTGGGTGCTCAAGCCCCGCTCCGAGGCCGGGAGCATGGGCATCAAGAAGATCCACAACAGTGAAGAGCTGTGGCGCAGCCTGGACTTGTTGGGCGATGCCCAGTCCAACTACGTGCTGGAGAAGTTCCTGCCCGGGGATGTCTACCACGTGGATTCCATCATCTCCGAGCGAGAGGTGGTCTTTGCCGTCAGCCACAAATATGGCATGCCCCCCATGACCGTCTACCAGGGCGGCGGCGTCTTCATGACCCGGGCCCTGCCCCGGG
>CAZKEX010000249.1:4155-7167 GCA_964551895.1 uncultured Caldilineaceae bacterium
CCCCCCGACCCCCCGCCAAGACTACACCGGCCTCATCGTCTCCCTGGCCAAGCAAGAGTGGCCCGACATGGACGGCTTCACCGACGACGAGATCGTCTGGCGGCTGCACAAAAAACACCACGCCGGCATGATTGTCGCCTCCCACGACCCAGGCCGGGTCGAGCAACTTCTGAGCGACTACGTCCCCCGCTTCATCCAAGACTTCCTCGCCGTCGCCCCGCCCCAAGACCATGCGGAGGTTTAGCGAGGGGCGAATCGCGAGGGGCGAGGGGGTGGACGATCCGTTGGGAGACCACTTGGCTGCCCCACAACTCGCCCCTCGCAACTCGCCCCTCGCCTTTTTTATCTCCTCCCACGGCTTTGGGCATGGGGCGCGGGCCAGCGCGGTGATGGCGGCGGTGGCTCGGCAGACGCCGAGTGCGCGTTTCGAGATCTTTACCCAGGTGCCAGAGTGGTTTTTTGTTGAGTCATTGGGCCAGTCTGCGGGTGGGGAAGGGACTGTCACTTTTGGCTATCACTCGACGTGGACAGACGTGGGGCTAGAGCAAAGGGATTCCCTATCGGAAGACCTGCCCGGAACCCTAGCCCAGCTAGCGGACCATTTGCCCTTTCGCCGCCAGGTCGTAGACGCCCTAGCGGCCAAAGTGATCGAACTGGGCTGCCAGGCCATCCTGTGCGACATCTCGCCCCTGGGCATTGCCGTGGCCAAACGGGCCGGCCTGCCCTCGGTGCTGATCGAGAACTTCACCTGGGATTGGATCTATGCCGGGTACGCGGCGGCGTGGCCCGCCCTACACCCCTTCATCGACCAACTCGCCGTCACCTTCGCCCAGGCCGACGTCCACATCCAGACCCGGCCCATCTGTGCCCCCACCGACCGGGCCGCGCTCACCGTCGGCCCCATCAGCCGTGCGCCCAGAACCGGCCGCGAACAGACCCGGCGGCAGCTAGGCATTGCGCCGCACGCCCCCCTCGTCCTGGTCACCATGGGCGGGGTGAGCTGGCAGCACACGGGTCTGGCCGACATGGCCCGCCACCCCCAGATCCACTTCCTGCTGCCCGGCAACCACAGCCCGGCGGACCGGGCCGCAGCCCCGGCCAACGTCCACCTCCTGGCCCACAACTCCGGCCTCTACCCCCCGGATCTGATCCAGGCCAGCGACGCGGTCATCGGCAAGATCGGCTACAGCACCTTGGCCGAGGTCTACCACGCCCATATTCCCTACGGCTATGTCTCTCGCCCCCACTTTGCCGAATCACGGATCTTGGCCGATTTTGTCCAAAAAGAAATGAGCGGCCTGCCCATGGATCCAACCGCCTTCAGCGCCGGAAAGTGGGTAGACCAGGTCCCGGATCTGCTCTCCCTGCCTCGCTATTCGCATAGCCAAAATGATGGGGCGGATCAAGTTGCGGAGTTACTATCGAGCATCCAGAAGGAGTAAGGAGTAATGAGTAATGGTCGCCAGCGCACCATTACTCATTACTCCTTACTCCTTGCCCCACCAATCAAAAAACCAAAATGTCCACGCCAAAACGTATCGCCGTCATCGATCTAGGTTCAAATACTGCCCGCCTGGTAGTTTTTAGCGCCACGCCGGGCTATGCGTATAAATTGGAAGACGAAATCCGCGAGGTGGTGCGTCTGCGCCAGGGCATGACCGCGGACGGGTTGAGCGCCGAGGCCATGGAGCGGGCCTTCTTTGCCCTGCGCCTCTTCGCCCGCTTCTGCCGGGTCATGCAGGTGGATACCATCATCCCCACCGCCACCAGCGCCGTGCGGGACGCGGCCAACGGGCGGGCCTTTGTGGAGCGGGTGGGGAGCGAACTGGGGCTGACGTTGCAGATCTTGGACGGGGAGCGGGAGGCATTCTACGGGGCGCTGGGCGCGCTCAACGATGTTTCCATGACCGATGGCTGGGTGGTGGACATCGGCGGCGGCAGCGCCCAGGTCAGCCGGGTGGCGGACCGCCGCTACGTGAGCGGCCAATCCGCGCCCATCGGCGCCCTGGCCCTTACCGAGCGCTTTGTCAGCACGGATCCCATCTCCGAAAAAGAGTTTGCCGCCCTGGAAGCCGGCATCGAAGAGGAACTGGATCGCTTGACCTGGCCGAAAACGCCCATCGCCCCGGAGGATCTGCTGGTGGGCGTGGGGGGAACCATCCGCAACCTGGCCAAGATCGAGATCGCCCGCCAGAACTATCCTCTCTTCACCCTCCACGGTTTCGAGCTGAGCCGCTCTTCCATCGAAGCCAGCATCGAACAGTTCCGCACACTGCCCCTGGCTGAACGCCGCGCCATCTCCGGCCTGCGGGCAGACCGGGCGGACATCATCCTGCCCGGCGCGTTGGTCCTGCTGGCGGTGATGGCCCGGCTGGGCTTGGAGAGTGTGCGCATCTCGGTCAACGGTCTACGCGAAGGCCTCTTCTTTGAGCGCTTCTGGGATCACCTGGCCTATCCGGTCATCCCCGACGTGCGCCGCTTCAGCGTCCTCAACATGGCCCGCATCTATGGCTATCAAAAGGCCCACGCCAGCCATGTGCGCTATCTGGCCGGTCGCCTCTTCGACCAGCTCGTCCCCCTCCACGGCTACGGCCCGGCCGAGCGGGAGCTGCTGGACGCCGCCTCGTTGCTACACGATCTGGGCACGCTGATCAACTATAGCGGCCACCATATCCACTCTCAAACCCTGATCGTCAACCACGGGCTGGCCGGTTTCGCCCCCAGAGAGATCGCCCTGATCGCCTTGCTGGCCCGCTATCACCGCAAAGGCAAACCCAGCCTGGATCCCTTTGGCCAACTGATGACCGCAGGCAAAAAAATAGCCGACGCGGAGGACGACGGCCTGCTTCTCACCCGGCTCTCCGCCATCCTGCGTCTGGCCGAATTCATGGAACGGGGGCGCAACGGTGCGGTGGACGATGTGGTGGTCACCTGGGGCGATGACTATCTCCGCCTCACCCTGGTGGCGGACATCTACCCCGCCGTCGAGCTCTGGCAGACCGAGCGCTACGC
>CAZKEX010000250.1:0-7163 GCA_964551895.1 uncultured Caldilineaceae bacterium
GGTTTCGATACGGCCTCTTTCCATTGGTCAAGAGATTGGTACGCAGACTCGGCCTACCCAACCGACGTTCGCTCCGGTCAACGGAAGGTGTACTGCATCACCCCATCCCCGTCCGGGGCGTAGTGGGCGAAGAAGATTGGGGTGTCGGAGAGGGTGCGGGGAATTAGAAGGGGGAGGTCGTCGACCAGGGGGTAGTCGGCGAGGTGGTCCAGGGGGATCCATTCGGGCGTGCCTTCGGGGCTGGAGTGGGGGGTGCGTTGGTCTGTGTGACCCCGAAAGACGAAGACCAGCACCCCGGCTTCCCCGCCGGTCTCGATGTTGACCACGCCGCGCAGGGTGAGATCGGAGACGGGCAGACCGGTTTCCTCGGTCCATTCTCGTTGGGCGGCAGCCAGAATATCCTCGCCGGCCTCCACGTGGCCCCCCAGTCCGTTGAAATGGTTGGCCCAGAGACGTTTGGTAGGCGCGCCCCGCAGCAGTAACACCTCTTCTCCACCGCTCTCTGGGTTTCGGCTGGTGACAAAGATCAACGTGCGGGGGATGGCTTGATAGCGCTGCTTGCCGCCGGTTTTGGCCGAGCCAACCCCTTGATCTTCAACGTTCATCGTCGGTTTCCCCGTCTGTTTCCTCATCATCTGGCCCCATTTCAAACCGGGGGTCGTCTCCCACAAACCCATAGGCCTTGGAGATGACGTAGAGGGGCCGGCCCTTGACTTCATCGTAGATGCGGCCCAAGTATTCGCCCAAAATGCCCAAAAAGATCAACTGAATTCCGCCCAACAGCAGGACGGCGACCAATGTGGTGGCCTGGCCGAAGAAGGCGTTGTTGCCGGAGAGACGCAGGCCGATGGTGATGGCGATGCCGATCAGGCTGAGGATGGCCAGGAAGAAGCCGAAGCCCGTGGAGAGGCGCAGGGGCAGATAGCTGAAGCTGGTGATGGCGTCCCCGGTCAGGCGCAGCATCTTGCGCAGGGGATATTTGGTCTCCCCGGCATAGCGCTCCAGCCGCCGATAGTCCACGCCGATCTGTTTGAAGCCGACCCAACTGCTCAGGCCGCGCATGAAGCGGTGCTTCTCCCGCAGCTCTCGCATGGCCAGGACCACCCGGCGGTCCATCAGCCGGAAGTCCCCCGTGTCCAGGGGGATGTCCACATCCGACACCCGGCGCAGGAGGCGGTAGAAGAGGCTGGCCGTCCAGAGCTTGAAGGCGGTCTCCCCTGCCCGCTCGGCCCGGCGGGCATAGACCACCTCGTAACCCTCCCGCCACTTGGCCACCAGATCCGGGATCACCTCCGGGGGATCTTGCAGGTCGGCGTCGATGATGATCACCGCGTCCCCGTCGGCGAAGTCCGTGCCGGCGGTGATGGCGACTTGGTGGCCAAAGTTGCGGCTGAAGCTGACGATCTTGACCCGAGGGTCCTGGGCGCGCATCTCCAGCAGCATGGGCAAAGAGCGGTCCTGGCTGCCGTCGTTGACGCAGATCAGCTCCCACGGCTCGCCCAGGCCATCCATCACCTGGCTGATGCGCCGATAGGTATCGGGCAGGACTTCCTCTTCGTAATAGATGGGCACGACCACGGAAAAGACCGGGCGGCTGGGATGAGTTTTTGTGGGCATGGTGGTTTGTCCGTTTTTTGTGGGGAAAACGAAATAGATTGCGGTGTGTTTGGGTATGATACCAGGATGCGGTGTGGAGGGCGAATTGGGCAATCCCGGAATGGGCCGGTTCTTTCTGTGGTTGGGTAGATTTGTTGGCCCATTCCGGGATTGGAGAGGGGATCCCCCTCTTCTCACCTTTCCGGGAATGGGCCAACGCTATTCCCTCGACCACAGCAAGATCAGGCCCTGTCCCGGAAAGCCCAAGAAGTCCGACGCCCACCCGCTGCGGGTCGCGGACTCGACTTTCGCACGGGATTTGTGCTAGGATTCATCATCGTATCCTAGTCGTGACTATCATAGTCGTGGCTAGTTTCAACGGACATGGCGATAAAATGAATGAACCCAGCTATCCCAAGAATTCCGCAAGCGGCCATCTCTGCACCCCTCGCACCATTTTGACGCCCAACCGGGGGAATGCTAGACTGCAACCAAGTGGAACCTCTGCCAAACCGGTGCGTATAGGCAACACCCCAGCCGCCCAGCCGCCCAACCTCCCGAAGAGAGGCCAATTGTGAACAAGAACGACACCTTCCCTAAAAGCCTGATCCAACCCGACGACGATACGGTCGCCCAGGGGGTGGATCTGGCGGGCAGCACGCCCATCTTCCCCGGCATTCCCGGCAGCAAGCTCAACACCGGGCTGCCCCTGGCCGACTTTGCCAACAAGCGGCTGCTCTTCAACCGCCTGGCGCAGCCGGGCCAGGTGCATGTCTACAGCGCGGTCTGCAAGGCCGGGGACCGTCTGCGGGTGCAGATGGTGGTGCCGGTCCTGCCCCGGGGCGGCTCGGTGATCCCGGCCTTTGGCGTGGTGGCCCAGAGCCTGCCCTACAGCGCGGATGTGCAAAAGCTGCCCGTGGATGTCCCCGCCGGCTACAGCGCCATCGTGGCCCCGCCCCCCACCGAACTGATCGCCCCGGTCCAGGATCTATTGACCGGAGTGCGCTACTATCCCGGCCCCGTGGTGGACACCCGCACCCTGGTGGGCGGACGTTGCTATGTGGTGGTGTGGAGTCCCCACAACCATATGGGCAAATATGTGCTGCAAATTGGCCGGGCCTGGAGTTGGCGCTGGACCTATTGGGCCCAGATCCCCCGCTTTTGGTGGCAGATCCGGGGCTGGTTCGGGCTGGATCGATCCGCGGCCTATGGCATCGCCGCCGGCGCGTTGATGGCGGGCGGGGTGGGGCTGTCGTTGATGAAAAACAGAAAAGCAATGAGTAAGGAGTAATAAAGTAAGAGCGTGGTTGACGAGAATTATTGGTTTTTTCCCAACCACGCCCTTACTCATTACTCCTTACTCATTCTCTTTCTCTCACACAATCTGAGGAACTCGAATGCGCATCATTCTCTATTTGGGCAAAGGCGGGGTGGGCAAGACCACGGTGGCGGCAGCGACGGCTCTGCGCAGCGCCGAATTGGGCTTCCGCACCCTGGTGGTCAGCACGGACATCGCCCACAGCCTGGCCGACAGCCTGGACACGGCCTTGGCCCCCACCCCCGTGGAGGTGGCCTCCAACCTCTTCGCCCAGGAGATCGATGTCCTGGCCGAGGTGCGGGAACATTGGGGGGACTTGCAGGGCTACCTGGGCTCGATCCTGCGCAAACAGGGCATGAGCAAGGCCATCGCCGAAGAGATGGCCATCATCCCCGGCATGGAGGAGATCGTCAGCCTGCTCCACATCAACAAGCAGGCCCGGGACGGCAACTATGACCGGGTGATCGTGGACGCCGCGCCCACAGGCGAGACCATGCGCCTGCTCACCATGCCCGAGAGCTTTCAGTGGTATGTGCAGCGTTTCTTCAGTTGGGGCGACACGGCCACCCGGCTCACGGGCAGCCTGCTGCGCCGCATCATGCCCGACAAAGATCCCCTGGGTGGGCTGCCCAACTTGGTGCAGGGGGTCAAGGAGCTGCAGACCATCCTGGTCGACCCGGAGATCACCAGCTATCGGGTGGTGCTGAACCCGGAGAAGATGGTGATCAAAGAGGGCGGGCGGGCGCTGACCTATCTGAACCTCTTCGGCTACCCCGTGGACGCGGTGATCGCCAACCGCATCCTGCCGGGGCTGACCAGCGACGGCGTGGGCACTGTGACCGTGACTGAACCCAGCGATGACCCCTATTTGAGCGGCTTGCAGCAGGTGCAGAGCCGCTATTTGGGCGAGATCGAGCGAGATTTCTATCCCCTGCCCATCTTCCGGGGCGGCTGGGCCAACACGGAGATGGTGGGGTTGCCCCAACTCAGCGCCCTGGCCGCCACCCTTTTCGGCGACCAGGACCCGGGCCAGATCTTCCACCGGGGCGCGGCCCAAACCCTGGAAGAGTCCGGCGAAGACTTCCTCCTGCGTCTGCCCCTGCCCCACCTGGAGCTGGCAAAGGTCAAGCTGACCAAGCGGGGGGACGAACTCTTCGTCACCATCGGCAACTTCAAACGGGAACTGCTCCTCCCCGCGGTCCTGGCCCAACGCAACGCCGCCGGGGCCACTTTCGAGAACGGCATTTTGACCGTGCGCTTTCCGCCGGCGTAGGGAATGGCGAATGGCGAATGGCGAATCGTCGTCCACACAAATTACTTCATTACTCCTTACCCATTACCAAAGGTCAATCCCATGGGCATCACAAACATACTCTCCCTGGCAGGCGGCGTGGCCATTGGCGCCCAGATTGGGTACCGGACGGCCTGCGCGCTGGATCCCCGGCCCCTGCCCCATCAATTTGCCGGACTGCTGGACCATCCGGCCCGGCTGAAGCTGCGCGCCCCGGCCCAAAGCGCCGCGCTCTTCGGCTATGAGCCGGGGATGAAGGTGGTGGAGGTGGGCTGCGGCACGGGGACCTTCACCGTGGAGATGGCAAAACTGGTGGGGCCGACAGGCCGGGTCCACGCCGTGGATCTGCAAAAGGCCATGATCGACAAAGCCCACGTGCGCATCACCGAGGCCAAGCTAAACGATCGGGTGCGCTTCGAGCATCGGGGCGCGTACCGCCTGCCCATGCAGAATGCCAGCATGGATCTGGCCGTCCTCATGGCCGTCCTCTCGGAGATCCCCGACCGGGCCACGGCCTTGGCCGAGATCCACCGGGTCCTCAAGCCCGAAGCCCGGCTGGTGGTGGGCGAGGAGATCTTCCTGCCCGCCTATCTGCCGCCCAAAAGTGTGCGCTCGATGGTCGAGGCCGCAGGTTTCCGCTTCGGCGGCCATCAAGGGTCGCCGCTCTCTTACACAACAATCTTTTTCAAGGAATAGGGATCGGGGACTGGGGATCGGGGACTGGGGATCGGGGATCAGGGATCGGGGACTGGTCACAGATCCCAATCCCTAATCCCCGATCCCTGATCCCCGATCCCCGATCAATGGAACCCAACTTCCTTCCTAAGGACATGCCTCATGTTAGACTCAGATCAAGCAGAAACTGTACAGCCCGAAGCCGTTGAGATCGACCTGACGGTTCCCTATATCACCGCCAATCTGCCCGGCATCGGCGGCACGCTGCGGGCCACGCCAGACCATTTTGTGGTGGAAGAGTTGCCCCTCTACGACCCCCAGGGCGATGGGCAGCACGTTTACATCAACCTGACCAAAACGGGGCTGACCACCCGTGAGGTGCAGGGCCAACTGGCCAAGCTCTTCAAGGTGACGGAAAAGCAGGTGGGCTTTGCGGGGATGAAGGACAAGTACGCCCGCACCACCCAGACCTTCAGCGTCAACGTGGGTTTTATGGACGAAGAGGGGGTGGCCGCGGTGCCCCAGCGGGTGGCCGACGCTCTGCCGGTGACGGTCCACTGGGCCAAGCTGCACCGAAACAAGCTGAAGATCGGCCATCTGATCGGCAACCGCTTCACCATCACCGTGACTGGGATGGGAATGGCTGCCGCAGACGCCTTGCCCCAGGCCCAGGCCATCGCGGACGAGTTGCTGCGCACAGGGTTGCCCAACTACTACGGCCCGCAGCGCCTGGGTGTTGACGGGGACAACGTGCGTCGGGGGCTGGCGCTTTTGCAGGGCAAACGCTATATCAAGGACCGCTGGCTGCGCCGCCTGATGATCTCCAGCTATCAGAGCTACCTGTGCAACCGCTATTTGACCGAGCGGGTGGAGCGAGGACTGTTCGAGCAGATCCTCACCGGCGATGTGGCCAAAAAGTATGCCACCGGCGGCATGTTCCAGGTGGAGGATGCAGAGGTCGAGCAGCCCCGCTTCGCCGCCCAGGAGATCACCTTCACCGCGCCGGTCTATGGGCCGAAGATGTGGGACGCGTTGGGACCGGCGGGGGAACTGGAAGCGGCCGTGTGGGCCGAGTCGCCCGTTACCTTCGAGCACTTCGCCAAGGCCCGCATCCAGGGCACCCGGCGCATCGGGCGGCTCCTGGTGCCGGACTTGACCGTTCGGGCCGGGGAGGACGACGACACCCTGGTGGTCCAGTTCTCCCTGCTCAAGGGGTCCTACGCCACCACGGTCCTGGGCGAAATCATGAAAGTTGACCTGACCCACATCCCCGATGCCGGGTCGGACGAGGGTGAATAGCAGTTTAACCGCAGAGGACACAGAGGTTTCGCAGAGAACGCCAAGAAAAACAAGGCTTTTCCTCTGTGCCCTCGGCGAAATCTCAACGATCTCGGCGGTTAAAAGCTTTTCCCAGTGTAGCCATACGGCAAAGGTTTGGTTAATTCAATGAACGACAGCAACCGATCTCAAAACGCCCAGTCTTTCTGGCGTCATGCCGACCATCACGCCGGGTCCGGCAGAGTGTCCAACCCAGAGCAGCCGATGGAACCCATGCACCTACCCCTATTTCCTTTGCGTGTCGCCCTCTTTCCCGGCATGATGTTGCCCCTGCACATCTTCGAGCCCCGCTATCGGGCCATGATCCACCACTGTCTGGAGAACCAAAGTCCCTTTGGCGTGGTGATGATCCGGAAGGGCAAGGAGACCGGCGGCGGCGCTGAACCCTATGAGATCGGCACTGCGGCCCGCATCACCAAGGTGGAGAAGCAGGCCGACGGGCGCATGAACATCATGGCCGTGGGCACTCGCCGCTTCCGCATCGAAAAGCTGGACCACACCCATGCCTACCTGAGCGCGGAGGTCAGCCACTACCCGATCCTCAACGGCAGCACCACCCAGGCCCTGGTCATGGCCAACCGTATCCGGCCCAAGATCATGCGCTATGTGAACCTGCTGGCCAAAAGCACGGGCGCCCAGCTTCAGATTGCCCAACTGCCCGAAGACCCCACCACCCTGGCCATGCTGATCGGCATCGCCATCCAGGTGAACCCGGAGGAGAAGCAGAAGATCCTCTCCCTGGCCGGCATCCCCGAAATGCTGGACTGGGAAAACTTCTACCTGGCCCGCGAACTTCAACTACTCCAATACACCATAGACACCCAACAACAGGTCTTGGCCATGAGCAGCGGACCGACGGGGTACATCTTCCCGAACTGACTGAGGAGACGGGGAGACAAGGAGACAAGGAGAAGAGGAGACAAGGAGACAAGGAGAAGAGGAGAC
>CAZKEX010000251.1:0-4945 GCA_964551895.1 uncultured Caldilineaceae bacterium
GGACGGATTTGCGCGGATTCTTTTTGAAAAATCCGCGCAAATCCGTCCAATCCGCGTCATCTGCGTTCTATTTTTTTCTACCATTCCCCCGCATAGTCCGGGCGGTGGGGGGCCATGTGGGTGGTAGCGAGGAACCAGTGCAGTTCGACCAACTGGCGCAGGTGGAGCAGATCGTGGGCCACCCAGGCCGCCAGCATCTCCCCGGCGCTGATGACGCCCCAGGGGACTGGATTCGTGGCATCCCAATCCGGCTCGGCCAAGGCGCCCAGCCAGGCCAGGGATGTTTGGCGCTCGGCCAGAAAATCGGCCAGGCTTTCGGCCAGATCCTGCTCGTTGTAGCGGCGAGCGATCACCCAGCCACCGGGGTCAATGGGCGGAAAGTCGCCCGGCGTGCCAGCCAGGATGTGGGACAGCCGAACACGAAAATCGTAGCGCTCTTCATCCAAAAGATGACAGACCACCTCCAAGATCGACCAGGAATCGGCGTCGGGTTTGCGGCGGGCTTGGTCGGCAGAGACGTCGGCCGCAAGGCTGTGAAGCCGTTCAGCGTTTTGGCTCAATTGGGCGATGGCCCAGGCTAGCTCCATGTGGGTAGCTCCTTGCGCAGAATCCCCACTTCGGTGCCGACGAGCAGGGTTTCGCCGTGGACGAACAGGGTCAACGCGCCGGGGCTGTCGGGGAGGGGCTGCCACTCTTCGCCCTCTTTCGATTGCCAGAGCTGCTCGCTGCCGCTCAACACCCAGCCGCCGGGGACCGCCACGATGGCGTTGACCTGGGCCGGCGTCCCGGCCACGGGCTGGAAGCTGCGTCCGCCGTCCGTGGAGCGGAAGAGGCCATTTTCTTCGCTGCCGGCCAGGACCAGCCGGGAACGGTGAAAGTCTGGGGCGGGGGCGATGCATTGGTAGAAGTTGGGCGGACAGTCGGCCCGTTTCCAGCCCCGGCCCCCGTTGGGCGAGCGGTAGAGGCCCTCTTCCGTGCAGGCGAAGACCACGGACCAGCGGGGCCAGGCTTGGGCCGGGGGCGCGGCGGTCCAGGCCAGGGCCAGGATGCTCTGATTGTGCAGGCCGAAGCTGCTGCTCTGCCAGGTCAGGCCGCCGTCTGCGCTGCGCAGGATGCCGCCGCCGTCGGTCCCGGCCAGAAGTTGCCCGGTCTGCGCGGCCTCCGGGTCGGCGATCAGACACATCACCGGCGCCACGATGTGGTCCATGAACGCGGCTTGCCAGCCCTCCTCCCCGCCGGGGACGCCTGCGGCCAACTCTCGGCTGCGGGGATGGACGGCCACGCCGTAGGGCGCGCCGCCCACCAGGATGCGCTCGCCGTGGGCCAGACAACAGGCCGGGTTGCGCATGGGCTGGGGCACGGGCCGTTCTTCGCCCGCCGGGTCCACGGCCAACAATCCCCCTGGCCCCCCGGCCCACAAGATCTGTGGCCCCACAGAAAAGCTAAGAATCGGTATCTCGTTCATCGCTGCCAACTCCTCCACGAATGGGTTTCCTTCTTTTTATCCACGAATCGGCACGAATCGGCACGAATCTCGTTCCCCGTCTCGTTCCCCGTCTCGCTCCCCGTCTCGTTCCCACGCTCCGCGTGGGAATGTTTGTCCGGCGCTCTGCGCCGAGGGGCGCAGGAGCGCCCAGCCCCGTTCCCACGCGGAGCGTGGGAACGAGAGTACGAATCGAATCAAAAAAAGATTCGTGCGGATTCGTGAAGATTCGTGGATAGTTTTTACGGTTCAAGGCTTTGCACAGGTTTGCGGTGATAGACGATGGCGTCGGTGGAGAGGGCCATGCTGGCCCCGCTGACCCCGGTTTTGACCACCAGATCCATCACCTTGGCCACGTCTAAAATGCCGGCGTCCCAGGCGTCCACCACCTGTGCGCCGAAGACATCGTAGGTGGCCCGGGGTCCGGCTTCGGCCACCCGGTCCAGCCAGACGGCAGGGGCGTCGACCTGGGCGTTCTCTAAAATCTGGGTGAGGGGGGCGGCCAAGGCTCGGTGCAGGACCTGCACGCCCCGGTATTCGTCGCTGTCCGGGGCGAACTGGGCCAAAATCGGGGCCAGGGCCGGGCGGCAGTGGAGCAGGGCCGCGCCGCCCCCGGCCACCACGCCCCCATGCTGGGCCGCGGAGAGCACCTTCAGCCCCCGCTCGGCGTTGGCGTTGCGCAGCTCGGTCTCCCGCTTGTTGCCCGCCCCGATCTGGAGCAGGGCCATGCCCCCGGTGAGGGCGGACAATCGCCGTTGGAGCAAGGGGCGTTCTTCGGCATCCTGGGGCAGGATGGAGAGGGTGGCCCGCAGCTCGGCGCTCAGGCTGTGGATGCGGGGGTTTACGGCCCGTTGGGGCTGGATGTAGACCCGTCCGCCCTGGGCTTCCATGCGGCGGATGGGGGCCAGATCCCCTGGGGTAGCCTTGGCCACAGGCCGGGTGTGGGGACGGCCCAAGACCGTGGCCCCGGTGAGCAGGGCCAGATCGTCGAAGGCGTGGCGCAGGCTCTCGTTGACCGCGGTCAGCTTGACCCCGGCCACGGCCATCTTCGGCTCGGCGGCCTGGTGGTTTGTGACCAGCACGCTGAGGGCGGCGTCCCCAAAGCCCGTGGCCAGGATGGTGATCCCCGTGGCCTCGGTCTGGGCGGCCAGGGTGAGCAGATGCACGGCATCGTCCCCGTTGGCCAGCGCGCCGTCAACCAAAACCAGCAGCCCATCGGCCATCACCGTGCTTTGCCGGGCCGGGTCGGTGAAAAAGTAGAGGCTGGCAATTTGGGCGGCAAAGTTGGCCCCAGCCAAATATCGCCGGTCCAAATAGGGGGCGACCAGCTTCTCCGTGATCACATGGGCATCTGCGCCCAGCAGATAGCTGATCTCGCCCAACATCTGGGCCAAGGGGCGGTCGTTGGTCACAGTGAGGGCCACGGCGGCCAGATCGTCTTCGGTGCCCACGGGCTGGGCTTGGGCGGCCAGGGCCAGCCCCACGGCCTCCGCCCCGGCCCGCAGCCCTTTGGCCATGATCATGGGGTTGACCCCGGCGGTGGCCAGGCGCAGGGCATCCCGGAAGATGGCTCGGGCCAGCACCGCGGTCATGGCCCCACCGTCCCCCACCCGCTGGGTGATGCGCCAGACCAGGTTGCGCATGAGCATGGCCCCCACGTCCAGCCGGGGATGGCCCAGGCTCATCACCCGGCGCACGGCCGTGGCCGCGTCGTCCAGGAGTTCGGGCTGGCTGTCTGTGTGCTGTTGGTTGGCCACCAGTCCGCCCACCGGCCCCAAGGTGGGGGCCAGCAGATCGGCCAGGAGATCAAAACCAAGACGCAAATGCGCCCCGGCGTCGGGTTGGATGACGACTTGGGGTGTGGGCATGGTGGGTGGGTGGGTGGGTTGTTGGTTGGTTGGTTTGTTGGTTTGTTGGTTGGGTGGGGGTTGGGTAGGGGAAAGAGATTGGGAGATTGGGGGATTGGGAGATTGGGCTGGTTGTGCGCCAATCTCCTAATCTCCCAATCTCCCAATCGCTCGTCAACAATTCATTTTACTGGGGCTTGGCGAGAAGGTGCGGCCCCTATGCGGTGGCCTGGGCTTCCTTCTTGGCGGCGCCGTTGCCCCCGCGTGCCAAACTCATGTCCTGGTTCTTCTTGCCCTCTTCGATCAACATCACGGGGATGCCGTCGCGGATGGGGTAGCGGTAGCCGTTGCGGGGGTTGAGCAGGAACTTGCCGTCGTTGACCAGTTCCAGGGGGCCCTTGTCCTCGGGGCAGACCAGGATCTTGAGCAGTTCCGGGCTGATGCTGCCGCCCAGGGGTCGCTCTTCCAGGGGCTTGATGGGCTCCGACGGCGCCACGCCGCTGGCGCTGGGGGCGTCGCCTTGGGCCATCTGCTGCCTGACAAAGTAGACGATGGCGCCGATCAGCACGCCGAAAAAGAGGAAGCGAAATAGTTTTTTCATGGTTTTCCCTTTCCTTGTTTCCCGTTATGGGTTTTCCCGTGTTTGGGGATAAAAGGGCGTCCCCAGGGGGAGACGCCGGAACAATTGCGGTTGATGTACAGCCCATATCTTAGCACATCTGCATGGCTTGTCCAAAGGTCTCTTTCAGCAAACGATGACCTAAAAAAATAGAACACGGATTGAACGGATTTGACGGATCAAAACGGATCAAAAAAAAGATCCGTTTTGATCCGTTCGATCCGTCAAATCCGCGTTCTATTTTCCCCCATCCACCCCACGGCGAAGTCGACCAGGGGGCGTTGGGGCATGAGCAGGGCGTCGGCGTAGCCCACCCGGCCCATCTTCACCAGCCCGGTCTGTTTGGCGAAGGCGGCGCCGATCTGGTTGAAGTCGTCCGAATCCACGGCCAGGGTGTCGAATTCGACCCAGCGTCGTTCGCCGTCCACCAGCATGGGCGCGCCCTGCTTCTCCGTGGTCTTGCCGGGGAAGTCGGCCCGATATTCGGCCAGATGGAGGGAGGTGTTGTTCTCGTGGGGGACGCCCAGGAGCAGCACCCAGCCGCCCAACTCGTAGATCTGGGCCAGGGGGCTGTCCTCGCCCATCTCCACGCCGATGGTGTGGTCGGCCACAATCCGGTCCCGGTGGTGGCCCCAGGCGGCGAAGGAGTGGTGGGGGTGGTCGCTGCGCCGCACATTCGGGCTGGTGCGGAAGGCTTCGGCGATGGCCCCCATCATGCGGGTGGGGGTGCGGACCGGGTCGTACGGCGCGGCCTCGGCGCGGATGATGGGCCACCAGCTTTCGGGCACGGGGGGATTCTGCCAGTGGGCCGGTTCGGTCAACTGGCCCGAGTGGGCGGGCATGACCAGGGTGCCGTCCTCGCCCACCGCGCTTTGCAGGGCCAGCGCCACGGCATCCGGTCCATTGCACACCCAGCCCAGGGCGCTGAGGGAGGAATGGACCATCAACGTCATCCCCGGCGTCACCCCCAGGGCGGTCAGGTCTCGGATCAACTGG
>CAZKEX010000251.1:5045-7163 GCA_964551895.1 uncultured Caldilineaceae bacterium
AAAATCCGTTTTGATCTGTCTGATCCGTCCAATCCGTGTTCTATTTGTTTGGTTTCTATTCCGTGGCGGCTTCTACGGCCACTTTGATGATGCCGTCGGCCACGAGTTGGCGGGCCTGTTCGATGAGGGGGGAGAGGACGACGTCCTGGTTGAGGAAGGGGATGCGTTCCCGGATCAGGTTGTAGGCGATTTGGGTGCCGTGGCCCAGGGGGGTGGTTGGCCCCAGCGCCCGGCGGCGGAAGTCGATGCCCTGGGCCGCGCACAGCAGTTCGATGGCGACGATGGTCTCGGTGTGGGCGAGGATCTGGGCCACCTGGCGCACGGCGGTGGCCCCCATGCTGACGTGGTCCTCCACATTGGCGCTGCTGGGGATGCTGTCCGCGCTGGCCGGGTGGGCGAGGACTTTGTTTTCGGAAGCCAGGGCGGCCGCGGTGTATTGGGCGATCATGAGGCCGCTTTGCAGACCGCCATGCTCGGTGAGGAACATGGGCAGCACATCCTGGTTGCTGTCCGCGTCCACCATGCGGGCGATGCGCCGCTCGCTCATGTTGCCGATCTCGGTCAGGGCCAGCTTCATGTAGTCCATGGCCAGGGCGATGGGTTCGCCGTGGAAATTGCCAGCGGAGATCACATCAACGGCCCCTGTTTCTTCGTTGGTGAAGATCAGCGGATTGTCGTTGGCCGCGTTCAGCTCGATATCGATCACCCACTTGGCGTAGGCGATGGCGTCCCGGGCCGCGCCGTGGACCTGGGGCACGCAGCGCAGGGTGTAGGGATCTTGGACATTGTTGGGGTCCCCGGCGCGTAGAAAACCGCTGCCGTCCAGCAGCTTGAGCAGGAAGGCGGCGCAGTCGATCTGCCGGGGGTGGGGGCGGGCGGCGTGGACCCGGGGATCGTAGGCCCGATCCGTGCCGTTGAGGGCTTCCAGGGTGAGGGCGGCGGCGGCGTCCGCGGTGATGGCCAGGTTGATGGCCCGGCGCACGGTCAAGGCGCCCATGCCCACCATAAAGGTGGTGCCATTGAGCAAGGCCAGCCCCTCTTTCGCCCCCAGTTCCAAGGGCGAGAGACCCGCCTGCCGCAAAGCTTGGTCGCCGGGGAGGACCACGCCTTCGATTTCCGCCTCGCCTTCCCCGATCAAAACCAAACTGAGATGGGCCAGGGGGCAGAGGTCGCCGCTGGCCCCCAGGCTGCCCTGGCTGGGGATGCAGGGATGGACGCCGGTGTTGAGCAGGTCGAGGAGGCGCTGGACGATCAGCGGGCGCACGCCGGAGTAGCCCAGGGCCAGGGTGTTGGCCCGCACCAGGAGCATGGCCCGCACGACGGCGGTGGGCAGATCCGGCCCCACGCCCACGGCATGGCTGCGCACCAAGTTGAGCTGCAACTGCTTGGTCTCGTCCGGGGAGATGATGCGGTCCTTGAAGCGGCCAAAGCCCGTGGTGATGCCATAGGCCACCTCGCCCCGGGCCACCAGATCCTCCACGGCCTGGCGGGAACGCTGCATGGCGGGCAGGGCCCCGGGGTCCAGGCGCACGGCCCCGCCGTTGGCCACAGCCACCACTTGGTCGATGGTGAGGGTCTGGCCAGAGATGATGGTTTCGGGAATCGGGTTGGGAGTCGTTGTTGGTTTCATGGGGCCATTATACGGCGGGAAGGCGGGTGTGGCAACCAATTGACCACAGAGAACACAGAGATCACAAAGAGGTTTGATGGCTTTTTACAGCAGAGTCAAAAATTCACCGCAAAGACGCCAAGGACGCAAAGAAAAGCAAGATTTTTTCCTCTGCGTTCTCTGCGAAATCTCTGTGTTCTCGGCGGTTAAATGGCTTTTTACAGCAGAGTCAAAAATTCATCGCAAAGACGCCAAGGACGCAAAGAAAAACCTTGTTTTCCTTCTCAGTTTTCTTTGAAATCTTTGCGTCCTTGGCGTCTTTGCGGTGAAAACTGGCTTTTTGTAGTGCGGTCTTTTGATTTCTGTGTGATCTTTGTGTTCTTTGTGGTCAAGCGTTGCGCCTCTTTACCGATTTAGGCAGGTGAGATCTTGTCATTGATGCCCGTATACTGTACTATATTTGTCTTGATGTTGAACCCACCCAACAGAGGTCTCTTTTGATGAAACGT
>CAZKEX010000252.1:0-7152 GCA_964551895.1 uncultured Caldilineaceae bacterium
AGTCAGATCGAGCGGCCGTGCCGATGAGGGCGACACGGGTTGGGGTGGGCATGGGGTGGGATCCTTTCATTGATTGGATGGTTTGTTGATTGAGATTGGGGGATTTGGAGATTTGGCGATTGGCAGGAAACCAACCCATCAACCATCTTCTTTCCGGCCCTCCGTATATTTCAGACAATAGACATTGCCCAGAACATCCCCGGTCATGATAGTGATGTCATCCGGGGCGATAGTTACTGTCCGGAGAGCGCTATCCAGGGTGACCACAGCAAGTTGACGAAAAGTGTCAAGATCCCATACCCGCACCGTCTGATCAGAGGAGGCCGACACTGCTCGCCGTCCATCAGACGTCACAGCCACGGAGTTCACCGAATTACGGTGGCCTTTCAGTATTACCTCGTTCTGATCATTTGTTTGATCAAGGTTTCGCCCTAGCGGCATATTCCACACTCGCACAGTTCGATCAGACGAAGCTGATACTACTCTTCGCCCATCCGGCGTCATTGTTACAGATTTTACCCGAGAACTGTGACCCACAAGCGTCGCAATTAGCTGCCTATGAACAAGATCCCACACCCGTATCGTCCGATCGGATGATCCCGACACCACTCGTCGCCCATCTGGCGTCACTGCCACGGACCTAACCCACGATTCGTGGCCTGTCAATGTTGCTGCACTCGCTCGTCTCCCAAAACGAATATCGCTTAAAACATCCCATACTCGTACCGTTCGGTCAGATGAGGCAGAAACCACTCGCCGCCCATCTGCCGTTACCGCCACGGAATTCACCCACCCGTCGTGATCCGTAAACGTCATTACGATGACTTTTCTTTCTAGATTCCACACCCGCACTGTTCGATCAGATGATGCAGACACCACCTGTCGTCCATTCGGCATCACTGCCACAGCATTCACCCAATCCTCATGGCCTGTCAGAGCCATCATGCTCTCTCCGCTGTCCATATTCCATACTCGCATCGTTCGGTCTGACGAGGCCGATATAGCCCATCTTCCATCTGGGGCTATCGCTACACACGTCACTTCAGACTTGTGCCCTGTCACCTTCTCCATGTTATTACTTTGCGGATTATGAACACCGTAATCAGGCAAAATGTCCCAGACTCGTACCGTCTCATCTTGTGAAGCTGACACTGCTCGACGACCATCTGGTGTCATCGCCACGGACCTCACCCAATCTTCGTGGCCTATGAGGGTTGCCACATTTTCGCCTGTCTCCAGATCCCACACCCGCACTGTCCGATCAGATGAAGCCGACACCGCTCGACGGCCATCTGGTGTCAACGCCACAGACCTTACCCAATCCTCATGGCCCTCCAGGGTTGCCACGCTCTCGCCTGTCTCCAAATTCCACACCCGTACCGTCCGGTCAGCTGAGGCTGACACCGCCTGCCGCCCATCTGACGTTATCGCCACAGCTTTTACCCAAGATTCATGGCCTGTCAGTACTGCCGAGCATTCTCTCCGATCCAGTTCCCACACTCGAATCGTTTGATCAGCCGAGGCAGATACTGCACGTTGTCCATCCGAAGTTATCGCCACAGCATTAACTCTGCGCTCGTGGCCTGTTAGCTTCGCTACACATTCTTCCTGCCGCACATTCCATACACGTACCGTCCGGTCAGACGAAGCCGATATCGCCCAGCACCCATCCGCAGTCACTGCCACGGCATTCACCTGATCTTCATGCCCAGTCAATATCGCTACGCTCTTCCCCTTCTTCAAGTCCCATACTCGTATGGTACGATCAGACGAGGCTGACAATGCCCATCGTCCATTCGGAGTCACGGCCACCGATCTCACCCAACCCTCATGGCCTATCAACACCAGAACGTTTTCCCCTCGTTCTAGATTCCATACTCGTACTGTCCGATCAGAGGAAGCTGACACTGCCCACCGCCCATCTGACGTTATTGCAACAGACCTCACTAAATCCCCATGCCCCTTCAGTGTACGTGTTAAGGCCACATCATAACGAGTTGCTGCCCAGTTCAATTGCAGACTATCTGCAGCTACGACCGTTAGATATTCAGCCGCACTATTGGCTAGGTCTATCAGGGACGTTTGCACCGTATGAACTTGAATCTGCTGGGCAAAATAAGCGGGCTGGTTGAATCGCTCCCACTGACGCAATTCGTGAGAATAACGAGTTAATAAACTGAGTAGAAAACGTAGATTTTGCACTGTATACTGAGTAATCTTGGTCAGATTCAAAAGAAAATATCCTTGTTCCGGGTCAAAAAGGTCTAATGTGGCCACCACATCCTGTTCTACGGCTGCAATACTTCGTCGAGTGCAGTGGTTCTGAAGAGTTTGGATGCGGCTATAGCTCGCGAAGATGTTGGCTGCCCATTGCTCCCGCTCTTCACTGCGCTGCTCCAACGGGGTCAACTCGGCGGCAAATTCCCGAACCAGGGGATGCAGGCGGATAGCGCCGTCAGCTAGAGCATCGATCAGGGAAGCATCGGCCAGTTCGGCCAGGGCAGCGGCTAGAGGGGAATCGAAGAAACCGTCCTCATCATCGGAAATGGCGGCCAGCAGACCCAGGCGGGCGGTGGGGATCTGGGCGGCTTCGGGCAGTTGGCCGGCGATGCGCAGGAGCAGGCGGGCGTCTTCACTTTGCACCAAGTCCCACTGCTCGGCCAGGGTGGCGGCTACGGCGGCGGCGTGGCGGGTGCCCAGATCTTCGTCCCGCACGCCGCCCCGGCTGTCGTCCACCACGGCCAGGGCACCCCGGTTGAGCAGAGCGTCCCGGTAGGCGGCCACGGGTTGGGTGGGGCGTTTGCCCAGGTGGGCGGCGGCGATCTCCAGGGCCAGGGGCAGACCGCCCAGGATGCGACAGATCTCCTGGGCCGTGGCGTGTTCCGGGTGGTGGGGCTGGCGCACGTCCGCCCGGCTGGGGTGGCTGAGGAGCAGGGCCAGGGCCGGTCCCGGCGGCAGCACGCTCACCTCCACGGGCTGGAAGCGGCCCAGATCCCGGCGGCGGGTGGTGAAGAGGACGGGGCCGGGCAGGTCTGCCGGGATCAGCTCCGGGATGACCGGGCGCAGGAGGCGGGCCGGGTCGGCCACGTTGTCCAGCACCAGCAGGGCGTCCGCATGGCCGTGCAGATAGCGGGCAGCGGCCTGGATCTGCTGCTCCGTGGGCCGTTCGGCGCAGTCCGGCTCCACCCGGCGGCCCAGGGCGGCAAAGCCCTGCCGCCATTCCTCCGCCGCGTTGACCCAAAAGACGCCGCCGGGGTAGTCGTCCTGGTCGTGGAAATGGCGATAGCAGTACTCCACGGCCAACTGGGTCTTGCCGATGCCCCCCTGGCCGGTCAGCCCCGCCGGGCGGATGCCCACGGTCTCCGTCCCTTGCAGCGCGGTGTGGAGATGGGCCAGATCTTCCTCGCGGCCCACAAAGCCGTGGTTGCGGGGGAAGGGCACGGTGAAATGGCGGTCGGTCAGGTTGGGGTCTAGGCCAAAGAGGCGGTCGTCCGGGGCGCGGGTGAAGAAGACGGGGATGGGCCACTCGTGGTCGCCCAGGCTGTGCAGGGCCATGCGCCCCTGGGTGATGGCCGCGTCCACGCTGAGGCCGTCGGCCAGGGCGCTGTAGAGTTCCTGGGCAAAGCGGATGCCGCCCCGGTCCGAAATCTCCCGTTGCATGGCGATTACGCTGGGGATATTGCGCTGCACCAGCGCGCCGGCCATGCCCGTGAAGGGGCTGCCCGCCCCACTCAGCGCGCCCTCGCAGGTGTTGAGGAGGATCAGTCGCAGGTCCGGGGCGTTGCCCACCTGCACGGCTAAATCTGCGGCGGTGGCCGCGGCGGAAACCCCTGCGCCATCGCCCAGCATAAGCAAGCCCGTGTCGCCCGTGGCGTCAAATCCGCCGTGACCGACCACATGCAGCACATGGATCGGGGGATCTTGGCGCAGGCAGGCGCGCAGGGCATCCAGCGTGGGCGGGGTCAGCCGTTCCAGCGTCATGTCCCCGCGGTCGATGGCCGGGGCCAAGGCTGTTTGCAACGCGTGCCACTCGCCCTCCACGTTCAGAGGCTTCAAATCCTGGGGGCTGGCCAACACACCGAGGATGCGCAGGGGTCGAGGGGCTTGCAGGGGCGGCGGTGGGTCGGGCAGTTCCAGATAGCGCAGAACGGTACTCTCGGTGGCGAGGGCGAGGAAGCGCTGTCGGGCCGGGTCGTGTAGGGCTTCCCAGGGCAACGCGGCCAGTTCCGGCGTGTCGTTTAGGCGCAGACGGATGCGCAACGTGGTTTTCTGCGACCCAGCCCGGTCCAAATTGCGCTGAAGCAGACTCTCCGCCCCCCCTTTGAATAGGGCACGAAAGATCCGCCCGCCGATCTCTTGTGGACCCAATCCCTGCCCTTGGGCTTTCTCCTGGGCCGAGACGGGCAACTCGAAATCCGCGGAGATTTGGCCCATGGGCGAATCCAGGCGCACCCGATAGCCGTTCGGGGAATGATGAAAATGAAGATCGAGGTTCAGAGGGGGCATGAGCCGATTCCTATCGTGTGCGCTGACGCTCATCCAATCCAAAATCCAAAATCCGCAATCCAAAATTAGGTCACGGCAAACAGGCCTTGGGGAACTTGGCCACCACCGTGTACGCCGGGTCCACCACGTTGCCGATGCGCATGGTACCGACCTGGGCCATGAGCTGCCAGGCCTCTTCCCGCTGGAAGCCGTAGTCGGCCACCAGCCAGGCCAGCAGTTCCATCTGGGCCAGGCGCACGCAGTCCATGAGGGGGCGGGCGCTGGCGGCCACCATGATGTGGTCGGCGTCCTCCAGCCGGGGCCATTGGGCCGGGCGGGCCTTGTGCAGTTCCAGTTCCAGGGTCACCACCGCGGTCACCTCCAGGGCCGTGCCGTTGACCTCCCCGTCCCCCTGGCGGGCGTGGACATCGCCGAAGAGCAGGGGCGCGCCGTCCGCCCACACGGGCAGATAGAGGGTGGTACCGGCCCGGGTCTCGACGCAGTCCATATTGCCCCCGAAGTCGCCAGGGGTGAGGGTCATTTCGACTCTGCCAAAACGGGGCGCGGTGCCGATGGAGCCGATAAAGGGGGCCAAGGGCACCTCCACCCGTTTTAGACGGCTGTTCGGCATCTCGAAGACGCCGGTCTGGCGCTCCAGATCCAGGGCCCACCGATACTTGATGTCCGGCACGGGCGGGTTGTAGAGCAGGGTGTGGCCCATGTATTCCCCGGTCATGGAGCCGAAGTTGGCGCTCTGGGCGCTGAGGGCAAAGTCCCGGTTGAGCCGGATCTCCCGGATGTGGACGGCCAGGAGATCCCCCTGCTGCGCGCCCTCCACGCAGACCGGGCCGACCAGGGGGTTGGACTGCTTCAGCGTGGTCCCCGGCTGGCGGTGGCGCATGGCTTCGGGCATGGGGTCCCCGGCCGCGTCCAGGCCGTAGGCGTCCCGAGTCTCGGCGATCACTGTGTCCCCGCTGCGCACGGTTAAGGCGGGTGGGTGGGGGGCGAAGGTGTGGTAGTAGATGGCTGGGGTGAGGCGGTGGGTTTTCATAGGTTGATTGGTTGATTGGTTGATTGGGGTTGAGTCCAACGTCCCCGGCAGGTGGGGGCCAAGCGGGGCGAGATTTTCTGGTCCACAGCATTCGTGCGTGGGTGCCGGGGACGTTGGACGGGTTGAACCTCGTGCTGGGTTGAGCCGAAACGTCCCCGGCACCCACGAAGAGAATGGTGGGTTGACTCGATCTCGGCTCGCTTGGGGCGGACGTGCCGGGGACGTTTCTTTCGTCGCGCTTGCGTTCGTGTATTGTATCGCGGATCAGCGGGAAGGGCGAAGACGCGCAGAGGCCCCGACCGATTCATGATCGGTCGGGGCCTCTGAAACAACTCGATGAACCGCTTCTCAGAAGAAACCGCTTCTCCGAAGAAACCGCTTCTCAGAAGAAACCGCTTCCCGGAAGCTCAACCCAACCCCTCCGTACCGGCGATCCCTTCCGGGAAGCTCTTACCCCGCCAAGGCCGCTGCCACCCGACCCAGCCGCGCCTGAGCATCCTCCGCCACCCCGGCCAACTCCCCCAGCCCGGCCGGGGCCAACATGCCCACGGGGTCGATCAGGGAGACCTGGCTGCCGTCGCCGTCCTCGTAGACGGTGACATTGCAGGGCAGGAGCAGGCCCACGTCCAGGTCCGCGGACAAAGCCTTGTGGGCCAAGCCAGGGTTACACGCCCCCAGGATGGCATAGCGGCGGAAGTCCACGCCGATCTTCTCCTTGAGGGTCTCTTTTATGTCGATCTGAGTGAGGACGCCGAAGCCTTCTTTCTTGAGTTCGGCGGTGACTTTGGCGATGGCCTCTTCGTAGGGCACATCCAGCTTGACCCGGAAGGCCAGCAGTGATTTCACAGGTGCGGTCATGGTTTTCTCTCCTAGAATTATGGGTAGTTTGTGCGTTGCTCTACTCAACTTGGATGCTCAACGCCCTGGCTACGTTACACGGCCAACCCCGCCACGGCAGAACGCACCCGCAGAACCAGATCACCGGGGGTCATGACGCGGATCAACTTTGGTGGTGGATAGAAATGGCGTTCGTTGAAGGTGACCAAGATCCGTGCTTGGGCAGCCAAGGCTGTGGCCAGATGCAGCACATCTTCATCCGCGGCAAAGGATCGGACAGCGATGAGCTGCTCTGTGGTGGGCGGCCCCACGATGCGCAAGGAATTGACCGTGAATCGTGCCAATTCATGCACGGCTCCCGGCGTGTCTCGGCGCAGATTGCGGGCTGCTTCGTCCAGGGCGATGGCCGAAGTGATCACGTCTGCCAGGGTTAGGCGGGCCAACCCCAGCATGATCACGGATGCGGTGCGGTCATGGCTGGCCGTGGCCGCCCGGTACAGTACATCGGCGTCAAGATAGACTCGGAGCGGGTTCGAGGGCATGATCTTGCTCTTTCACATAGGTTTCATAGAATTCGGGGAAGTGTTCTCGCAGGGAGCGCACCCGTTCTTCCCGCATACGCGCCGCCAATTCGTCATAGTCGATGTCGGCATAGGCCAGTTCAGCTCCCAGCGCGTCGAGGTTGGCCTCCACGCTGTAGGCTGGCAGGTGCAGTTCCCCGCGGGAGTCCATGAACTTCTCGAACGCCTGATAGATCTCGTACGGCACCAACACGGCCA
>CAZKEX010000253.1:0-3072 GCA_964551895.1 uncultured Caldilineaceae bacterium
ATCTCAACGGCCCAGCAGATCTGGTCGTAGAGATCATCTCGCCGGAGAGCTTTGCGCGAGACCGGGGCGAGAAGTTCGTGGAGTACGAGGCCGCCGGCATCCCCGAATACTGGCTGATCGACCCGGACCGCAAACGGGCCGAGTTCTATCAGCTGGACGCCAATGGCCACTACCACGACGCCGGGGTGGATGCCGAGGGTCGCTACCATTCCCAGGCGCTGGCCGGGCTGTGGGTGAAGCCGGACTGGTTCTGGCAAGATCCCCTGCCCGGGGCATTGGAATGCCTGAAAGAGATCGGCGTGTTGTAGAGGCCAATCCCACAGATCAAAAAAATCCCGACACCGTCACGGTGTCGGGATTTTTTTGTTGAACCGTGCGGGGGATGGATATGGGGTCTAGCGGTCGGCCATGGGGACGTAGGTGCGTTCCCGCTCGCCCAGGTAGACCTGGCGGGGACGGGCGATGCGCTGTTCGGAATCGGTGACCAGTTCCACCCACTGGGCCAGCCAGCCAGGGGCACGGCCAATGGCAAAGAGGACGGGGAACATGTCCACGGGGAAGCCCATGGCCTGGTAGATGATGCCGCTGTAGAAGTCCACGTTGGGATAGAGCTTGCGGCCCACGAAATAGTCGTCGGAGAGGGCGATGCGCTCCAGTTCCAGGGCCACGTCCAACATGGGATTGGAGCCGGTGACGGCCAGCACATCGTCGGCGATCTTCTTGATGATGCGGGCCCGGGGGTCATAGTTCTTGTAGACCCGGTGGCCAAAGCCCATCAGCCGGAACTCGCCCTTTTTGACCCGTTCCATGTAGTCGGGGATGGCGCTGACCGATTTGATCTCGGTCAACATGCGGATCACGGCCTCGTTGGCCCCGCCGTGCAGGGGACCGTAGAGGGCGGCCGCGGCCCCGGCCATGGCGCTGTACGGGTCCGCGTTGCTGGACCCGATCCCCCGCATGGTGGAGGTGGAGCAGTTCTGCTCGTGGTCGGCGTGGAGGATGAAGAGGACGTCCAGGGCCTTGGCCAACACCGGGTCAACCTCGTAGTTGCTCTGGTTCATATAGTCCATCATGTAGAGCATGTTGCCCGCATAGCCCAGGTCGCTGTTGGGGTAGTTGAAGGGACGGCCAATGCGATGGCGATAGGCAAAGGCGGCCACCGTGGGCAGCTTGCCCATGATGCGATAGATCTGCTTCATGCGCATATCCGCATCGTGGATGCCCTTGGCCTCTGGGTGGAAAGTGGACATGGCGGCCAGGGTGCTGATCAACATGCCCATGGGGTGGGCGTCGTAGCGGAAGGTCTGCATCAAGGCCCGCAGACTCTCATGCACATAGGTGTGGCGCATGACCCTGTTCTCCCAAAAGGCCAGTTGATCCGCCGTGGGCAGCTCGCCTTCGATCAACAGGTAGGCCACCTCCAAAAAGCTGCTCTGCTCGGCCAACTGTTCGATGGGATAGCCCCGATATTCCAGGATGCCCTTGTCGCCGTCGATATAGGTGATGGTACTCTTGGTCGAGGCCGTGTTGCCATAGCCGGGGTCATAGGTCATCATGCCGAAATCGTCCGCATTGACCTTGATCTTGCGCAGGTCAATGGCGTTGATGGTGTCGTTTTGGATCGGCACGTCGTAGCTTTTGCCTGTCCGGTTGTCGGTGATGGTCAGAGTCTCTTGGGTCATGTGGTTGGCTCCGTTTTGAATTGAAAACTGAAAATTGTAAATTGGTATGATTTGTGAAGATCGGTCTTGAATCGAGTGGATGTGTCGGGTTGAGGGAGCGTGGGGAGGCGACACAGAATGACCCGTAATGTACCATGCGAAAGGGGGAACCGCAAGTATAGTCGCCCACTTTTCCACGGGCTTTCGGACCAGACAATGGATTAGATGCAGCCCCAACCCAGGGCGTTACAGAATCTTCTCGCCGTTGACACAAAAGGGCAGTTCGCCGCCGGTGACGCCGGCCACCAGATTTTCGGCGGCCATGCGGGCCATCTTGAGCCGGGTGGCCACGGTGGCGCTGCCGATGTGGGGCAGGACCACACAGTTGGGCAGGGCCAGCAGGGGATGGTCCGCGGGCAGGGGTTCCGGGTCGGTGACGTCGAGACCGGCCGCGGCGATCTGGCCCGTGGTCAGGGCGGTGAAGAGGGCAGCCTGATCCACCACGGGGCCCCGGCTGGTGTTGATCAGGATGGCCGAGGGCTTCATGGCGGCAAAGGCGGCCGGGCCGAAGAGGTGGCGGGTACTTTCGTTCAGGGGGCAGTGGACGGAGACGAAGTCGCTCTGGGCCAGGAGGGTGGGCCAGTCCACAAAGTCGGCGTTGACCTGTTCGGCGGCGTCCGGGTGGGGGCGAGGGCCGGTGTAGAGGAGACGGCAGCCAAAACCGGTCAGCCGCCGGGCCGTGGCCAGGCCGATGCGCCCCAGGCCCACCATGCCCACGGCGCTGCCGTGGAGATCCGCCCCGGTCATCCAGGCCGGCCGCCAGGCGCCCCATTCCCCGGCCTTGACCGCCTCCGCCGCCTCGGTGATGCGCCGGGCCGTGGCCAACATCAGCCCCAGGGCCAGATCCGCGGTGGTCTCCGTGAGGACGCCGGGGGTATTGCCGACCCGCACCTTCCGGGCCGTACACGCGGCCACATCGATGTGGTCGTACCCCACAGACATCGTGCTGACCACCCCCAGGGCTGGCCCGGCCGCCTCCAATAGCTCGACGTCGATCTGCTCAGTCAACAAACAATAGAGCCCATCGGCCCCGGCCACCCATTCCAACAAAGTAGCCCGGGGAATAGGCTGCTCATCGTCCCAATAGCGCACCTCCGCCACGGTACGGATGGCATCCAACACAGCGGCAGGCAGTTGACGGGTGATGACGACGGTGGGTATTGTGGGCATTGTGGGCATGGTGGGGTTCCTTTGGGGATGAGGCAATGAGTAATGAGTAATGAGTAATGAGTAATTGGCGTTGGACACTCAATACTCGTTACCCACCGCACGCCTTACTCATTACTCATTACTCATCGCACGCCTTACTCATTACTCATTACTCATCGCACGCCTTACTCATTACTCATTA
>CAZKEX010000253.1:3172-5216 GCA_964551895.1 uncultured Caldilineaceae bacterium
CGCACGCCTTACTCATTACTCATTACTCATCGCACGCCTTACTCATTACTCATTACTCATTGCAC
Source organism: uncultured Caldilineaceae bacterium (assembly GCA_964551895.1). Classification (GTDB taxonomy): domain Bacteria; phylum Chloroflexota; class Anaerolineae; order Caldilineales; family Caldilineaceae; genus JAGNDO01. The sequence goes on from CAZKEX010000253.1 coordinate 3,238, forward strand.
TCCATACCGCCTATACCGCCCGGCCAAATCGCCGGGGAGACGGCCGGCGAGGAGGGTGCCTTCGCCGGTGTGTTCTTCGCTCTCCACCTGGCCGTGGTTGTGGAACTCGGCCACCATATCGCCCCGGTCGTAGGGGATCAGCACCCGCACGAACTGAAGCTGGGACATCATCACCATGTCGATGGTGGTGAGCAAGCGATCCAGCCCCTGGCCGGTCTTGGCGCTGATCACCACGGCGTTGGGATAGGCGGCCACGGCCCGTTGCACCCGCTCGGCCTGCTCCGGATCGGTCAGGTCCAGCCGGTCGATCTTGTTGAGGGCCGTGACCATGATCTTGTGGCCAACCCCCAACTCTTCCAGCACCTCCTCCACCGCGGTGATCTGCTCCTCGGCGTTGGCGTGGGAGAGGTCCACCACGTGCAGGAGCAGATCCGCCTCGTTGACCTCCTCCAAGGTGGCCCGGAAGGCGGCCACCAGTTGGGTGGGCAGCTTTTGGATAAAGCCGACCGTGTCGGTGAAGAGGGCCAGTCGGCCATTGGGCAGATCCACCCGGCGGGTGGTGGGGTCCAGGGTGGCGAAGAGCTGGTCCTGGGCCAAGACGTTGGCGTTGCTGAGGGCGTTGAGCAGGGTGCTTTTGCCCGCATTGGTATAGCCCACCACGGAGATGATGGGGGCAGCCCCTTGGCGGCGGCGCTGGCGATACTGCTCTCGGTGCTTGCTGATCTCGTCAAGCTGGCGTTTCAGGTGGGCGATGCGCCGACCGATCTCCCGGCGGTCAACCTCCAACTGGGTTTCGCCGGGCCCGCGCACACCGACGCCGCCGGTGGCGCCCCCGGCCCGGCCACCGGCTTGGCGGGCCAGGTGGGTCCAGGCCCGGGTCAGCCGGGGCAGACGGTATTCGTATTGGGCCAGCTCCACCTGCACCGCGCCCTCCTTGGTCCTGGCGTGGCCGGCGAAGATGTCCAGGATCAGGGCCGTGCGGTCCAGGACCTTGACCTCGCCCAGGGCCTTCTCCACCTCCCGCTGCTGCCGGGGGGAGAGTTCGTCGTCGAAGATCACCACGTTGGCCCCGGTCTCGGTGACCAGGGTTTCCAGCTCCACCAACTTGCCGGAGCCCATGAGGGTGGCCGGGTTGGGGGCGCTGAGGTTTTGGGTGAGCTGGCCGACCACGGTCAGCCCGGCGGTGTCGGCCAAGAGGGCCAGCTCGGTCATGGAGTCTTCCAGGGTGAGGATGCCGGGTTGGCCGCTGATCTCCACGCCCACCAACACGGCCAGTTCCTCGGGCTTGAAGGTGTCGATCAGCCCCTGGTCATCCCGCAGGTCGTCCAGGGTCATGCGATTTTGCGAGCCGAAATCATCCACCTGGTTGAGGGTGGGTCGGCTGTGGGTTTTTGTACGTGACATAGTGGGTGGGACTCCTCATACTGCAATCATGCCGGGTAAACCACGGATTTCACCACGAAGACACAAAGGCACGAAGAAGCACAAAGAATCGAAAAAGGTTTTTTGCACAATTTTGTGGATTTTCGTGTCTTCGTGACTTTGTGGTGATCGCCTTTTCGGCTTCGTCCGGGCTAGTTTTTTTAGAAAGATGGGATCGGTGCGGAACGGCTGGGGGCCGGGCGGAGAGGAGAGCCGTCAGCAAGCCAGGCTGGGGGCCTGGGCGGGGTGAAGGAACTCGAACGCCGGCCGGTGATCCGTGAGATCCCGGGCAGAACTCTGTGCGCGAAAACCCTAACAGGCGGCACGATCTGCTTTCAGCGTCCGTCAGGGAGTGATTATAGGACTCTCCACATTTTGCACCTCCGAAAAAACAACGAAAGAATTGCTATTGACCCACTCATTGTACAACTTGTCAGGAGGAACATCAAAAAACGGCTTGACACACCGACGGTCATCTTCTGCGGATTCTCATGTCAATCCTGGCATCGACCCGTTCGCACCAGGGGGTGCGAACTCCGCGAGGGCGTGACAAAATG
>CAZKEX010000253.1:5316-7125 GCA_964551895.1 uncultured Caldilineaceae bacterium
GGTGCGAACTCCGCGAGGGCGTGACAAAATGGTTTTTGAGGAGTTTGCACCCCCTGGTGCGAACGGGTCAACCCAACATCGCCTTTCTGACCAAACACTAGGCAGCCACCCGGTCAAGGATCGTCTCACCGGCAACCAGATGATGGGCATAGAGCAGGGCAGCCCGCAGATCCTCAGGTTCCAGTTCGGGATAGTCCTCCAGAATTTCCTGCTCGGAGGCGCCTTTCGTCAACAGTTCCAGAATCATCTCTACGGAGATACGCAGACCGCGGATGATCGGTTTGCCACCCAGAACGCCTTGGCGAAAAGTGATACGACGGAGAATATCTTCCATAACTTCCTCTTTTCTCTTCTACAAATATCAGAACAGGTGCTGGTCTAGCAGTTGCGGACCCTGTCCAGGACGGCTGACGATCACCCGCTCCACGCTGGAGAGGGCAGCCAGGCGGGTCTGGACCGCGGCCACGTTTTGGGACTCGCAGATCAGGTGGACGTTGGGGCCGGCGTCGATGGTGAAGTAGACGGCCAAGCCCTCCTTTTCCCGCCAGCGGCGCACGGCGTGGAGCAGTTGCAGGGTGCCGGGCTGCCAATAGAGCAGGCTGGGCGTGCTGGTCATCATCACGCTGTGCATGGCCAGGGCATCCTGTTCGATCACCGGGCCCAGGGCGGCCAGGTCTCGGTCGGCGATGGCACGGTGGACGGTGTCCAAAGCCAGGGGCAACCCCAGGAGGCGGCCATCCAACAGGGGGCTGGTGAGGGCGATGGTGTGGCCGTTCTCGCTGCTCACCGACTTCTCGGCGCTGCTGACCACCACGACGATGTCGTAGAGATCCCAGTGGTGCGGCGGGAAGAGGGGGACGGCGATGCTGGTGGCGTCGTCATGGCCTTGCTCCCAGGCCACGAAGCCGCCGAAGTGGCTGCGGCTGGCGGATCCGCTGCCCCGGCGGGAGATGGCGGAGAGCCGGGTGGGGGTCAGATCCAGGCCCAGGGCAGCGCATCCGGCCACGGTCAACGCGGAGAAGCCACTGGCCGAACTGGCAATCCCCGACGCCATGGGAAAGTTGTTCACGCTCATCACCCTGGCCCGCCAAGTGACCCCGGCCAGATCCCGCAGCCGGTCCAAATGGCGCACCAGCCGGGCGGCGGGCTTCTCGGCCAGATTCACCCCGTCCAGGGTGATCTGGTCCGCGGCCAGGGCGCCGGACTCGTCCCATTCCAGGGTGGTGGTGGTATGGGCGTCGGCCAAGGTCATGCTGACCGAGCTGTTCAGGGGCAGGTTGATGGCTGCATCGGCCACGCCCCAATATTTGATAAAGGCGATGTTGCTGCCTGTGCGTATGGTGGTTTTCATGGTGGGTGGGTGGGTGGTTGGTTTGTTGGTTTGTTGGTTGGTTGGGGGATTTAGCGATTGGGAGATTATGCCTCGGCCACATTGTGCATTGTGCATTGGCCATTGTTCATTGCTAAATCGTGCGGTCCACCCAATCTTCGAAGCGGCGGATGAGGTCGTCGATCAGTTCGTCGTGGGCGTCGAATTCGATGGTGACGCCGAAGTCGGTGGGGGTGATGCGGGCGTGCCAGCCGATGCCTTCCATGAGGTTCGGGGTCTCCTCCGACGCGCCGCCGCCCAGACGTTTGAGCAGGGTTTCGGCCACGGTCTGGTTCAGGCCCGGGTAGTCCAGGGTTTCGGTGTCAAACATCTCTTCTCGGGCAAACTCTTCGGAGGGGTTGCTGTCCCCGGTGTCGCCCATGTTGGCGGTGCTGATTGGCATGTGTGGTCCTTTCGTGGTGCGAGATGCGAGTTGCGAG
>CAZKEX010000254.1:0-7115 GCA_964551895.1 uncultured Caldilineaceae bacterium
CCTTCCTGAGTTCACCGGGAAACCAGGACCGGGAACTGCATGTGGCGGAGCTGGCGGCGGTGAGGTCGGACCACACCCTGGGCTACGAGATCGACTTTGACGCCTTCCAGAGCGCCATCCGGCCCAACACCAAGCTCTTCATGCTCTGCCATCCCCACAACCCTGTGGGCCGGGCGTGGAGCGTGGACGAACTGGCCAGCATGGCCGAGATCTGCGCCGGCCACGACATGGTGATCTGCTCCGACGAGATCCACTGCGACCTGCTCCTGGACGGCACAACCCACACCCCCCTGGCCGCCCTGGACCCGGAGATCGCCGCCCGCACCATCACGCTGATGGCCCCCAGCAAGACCTTCAACATCCCCGGCCTGGGCATGAGCTTTGCCATTGTGCAGAACGAGGCCCTGCGCAAACAGATGGAAAAGGGCATGGCCGGCATCGTCCCCCACACCAATCTGTTGGGCTACACCGCCGGTCTGGCCGCCTACACCCAATGCGACGATTGGCTGGCGGATCTGCGGCTGCACCTGACGGCCAACCGGGACGTGGTGACGAATTTTGTCAAGAACAATCTGCCCGGCGTGCGGGTGACGGTCCCCGAAGCCACCTATTTGTCTTGGCTGGATTTCACGGAGCTCGCCATCCCCGACAGCTTTGATAACACGGCGGACTTTTTCATAAAAGAGGCCAAGGTGGCTCTGAATGAGGGGTCGTGGTTTGGCAAGGGCGGGGCGGGCTTTGTGCGCCTCAACTTTGGCACCAGCCCGGAAGTTTTGATGGAGGGGTTGACCCGGATTCAGCAGGCCGTGGACAAAATTCGGTAGGAGTTTGGGTGGCATCAAAAAGGGGGAGACGCTTTCGTGCGTCTCCCCTTTTTTATGCCACCCAAACCCTTACGCCCTGGTTTCCCAGCGTAGCTTGCGCAACAGGGTTTTGCGCTGGGCCAGACGGCGGCGGCTTTGCTCGTTGTCCGCCTCGATGCCGTGGTCGAGGATCTGGCGGGCATCGTCGGAGAGGAGCAGATCCGGGGCCTCGGCGAAGACCTGGCGGGCGGTGGCCTCGTCCTGGGCGTAGAGGAAGGCTTGAACGACTTGGGAAAGCAGTTCTTCTTCGGCAGGAGGCGCGGGGGTTGCTTTGGCGTTGCCTGCACTCGCTTCCCGTTGTTCCCGTGCCTTGTCGGCGCGGACGCGGATGAGGGCGGCCAACCGTAGGGCCACGGCGTTGGCAACACTTTGTTCTCCTCGCTCCTGAGAGATGTGGAACAAGCTTTCGAGGACGGACAAAAAGTCATCCTCCAGCACGAAGGGAACGCGCTCGACGAATTCGTCAAAGTCCTGATTGCTCTGCACCGCCAGCAGATCTCGGATGATCCACTGTTGGATCTGCCCTTGGTTCTCGGCCAAGAAGGTCTGCACCTCCGCCCGCAACACGGGGTCGTCCTGCATGGCGGCCACCAGTCCCTCGTCGTCGGTGACGCCCCGGTCAGCCAGTTTGGCGATTACATGGGGCGGTAGGTGTGGGATTGGGTTAGACATGGGAACTCCTTTATTTTGTGGGCGGGCGCATGATCAACACAGGCGTCCTGGCCTTGTACGCCTCATACTTGGGCTGGCCGCCCCACTTCTCGTCGGCCCGGCTCTCCAACATGGGCACGCCGCTGATCCGGGTGAGCAGCAGGGTGACGAAGATGGGCGAAATCAGCGCCACCCATTGCCAACCTTGCAACACGGGCAAGGCGATGATGGCCACGCCGATCCAAAGCAGGATCTCCCCAAAGTAGTTGGGGTGCCGGGACCAGGCCCACAGCCCGGTGTGGATGAACTTGCCCTTGTTGCGCTTGTTGGCCCGCCAGCGCCGCTTCTGGTCGTCGGCCACGGCCTCCACCCCAAAGCCCACCAGCCAGATCAGAATGCCGATCCCTTCCACAAGTCCCAACTCCTTGCGGCCTTGGGCGGTGATGGCAACCAGGGCCGCGGCCAGGGTGAGGGAGATCCACAGGCCTTGCAGGGTCCAGGTCATCAAAAAGCGGGGAAAGGAGACCTTCAACTCATCAAATCGACCATCGTGGCCGTCCCGCTGGATGCGGGTGAAGAGGAAATAGCCCAGACGCATGGCCCAGACCGAGACCATGATCCACAACACAACGGAACGGGCATCCCGCACGGGACTGAGCAGCACGGCCAGGGCGGTGACGGTCAGATAGGTGAGGCTGCCGGTGAGGTCGAAAAACTTCTCCGTGTGCCAAAGAAAGGAGGGGACAAAGACGATCCACTGGATCAGGAAGATCAGGACCACGGCCAGACCAAAGAGGGGAAGCCCGGCGACCTCGTATCCCCCCTGGCTGCCAGCCCAGGCCACACCCGCCGCCACGAGTACGGTGATCAGCGTTGCAACAAGGGCGGTTCGTTCAACTTTGTCCATGAGGGGTTTCTCGCTTTCTTTGGCGTGTTTGGACTACGTGGGTCGGCAAAAGAGAACAGACATAGGGACGATTATACCATCACTTCGGCTGATTTAGATCCTGGCGGGTGGGGTAAAAAAGCGACACACCCCCAGAAAAATTTGACACGATCCCACACCCCTGCTATTCTCTTTCCAGTTCAACAAACAAACCAACCAACCAACCAACCAACAAACCCATGCCCACCACCCTGTGTCAACTGAAGCCCAACAGCAGTAAGGAGAAGCCGGACTAAGTCTGGATTTTCGTGTTGCTCTGTGCAAAGAAGCCACAGCACCCCGGCCATCCAGACAGGATGCGCCGGTTTTTTTATGCCTAAAAATATCTGGCCAATGATGGCCTCCTGCATTGACGCAGACCCGATGCCCCATCTGTGTATCCGCGATCAATATCAGGACTGCACCGCAAAAAGCATTTAACCGCCGAGAGCGCTGAGGTTTCGCAGAGAACGCAGAGGAAAAGCCTTGTTTTTCTTGGCGTCCTCTGCGAAACCTCTGTGTCCTCGGCGGTTAAAAAGTTTTTGCAGGAGAGTCAATTCAGGAGAATGCCATGAGCCTTGACAACTTTTCCATCATCGAATCCACCCTGCGGGAAGGCGAGCAGTTCGCCAACGCCTTCTTCACCAGCGACCAAAAGGTGGAGATCGCCAAGCTGCTGGATGCCTTTGGCGTGGAATACATCGAACTGACCTCCCCGGCCGCCAGCCCCCAGAGCCGCAAAGATATCGAGCGCATCACCAGCCTGGGCCTCAAGACCAAGGTCCTCACCCACACCCGCTGCCACATGGACGACGCCCGCATGGCCATCGACACGGGCGTGGACGGCATCGACGTACTCTTTGGCACCAGCAGCTTCCTGCGGAAATTCTCCCACGGCAAGGACATCCCCTACATCATCGAGCGCGCCCGGGAGGTGGTGGAGTTCATCAAAAGCCAGGGGCTGGAGGTGCGTTTCAGCTCCGAGGACAGCTTCCGCAGCGACCTGGTTGACCTGCTCACCATCTATCGGGCCGTGGACAAGATCGGCGTCAACCGGGTGGGGATTGCCGACACCGTGGGCGTGGCCAACCACCGCCAGGTCTACGAGCTGGTGCGCACCCTGCGGGGCATCGTCCACTGCGACATCGAATTCCACGGCCATGACGACACGGGCTGCGCCATCGCCAACGCCTACTGCGCCCTGGAGGCCGGGGCCACCCACGTGGACACCTCGGTCCTGGGCATCGGCGAGCGCAACGGCATCGCCTCTTTGGGCGGCATGGTGGCCCGTATGTATGTCCACAACCCGGAGGCCGTGCGGCGCAAATACAACCTGCCCATGCTGCGGGAGATCGAAAACTACGTGGCGGATCTGGTCCAGGTGGACGTGCCCTTCAACAACTACATCACCGGCTACACCGCCTTCACCCACAAGGCCGGCATCCACGCCAAGGCCATCCTCAACAACCCCAGCACCTACGAGATCCTGGATCCCACGGACTTCGGCCTCACCCGCTATGTGCATGTGGCCCACCGGCTGACCGGCTGGAACGCCATCAAACAGCGGGCGGACCAGCTTCAGCTTGACCTGACCGACGCCGAAGTCAAGGAGATCACCGCCCAGATCAAGGCCCAGGCCGACCAGCGCAGCCTGAGTTTGGACGATGTGGACGCGCTACTGCGCCACTACCATTCCCAGGCCTTGGACGCTTCGACAATGGTCGAATTGGGCTTGGAAGCCATGGCCGCGGACTAAGACGTCGGGGCTTTTGGCAAAAGCCCGACGTCTGGGTCGCCCCGATCCTGGCATGAGAACCTGAGTAGTTCTCATGCCAGGATCGGGGCGAGGAGAAGTTCGACTTTTTTCAAAGTCGAACTTCTTGGGGTCATCGCTTGTCGTAATTCGCTTCAATATTCGGGCTCATTGGGAATGCCCGTGGTCAACCCGCTGCGGTTTCGATACGACCGGAAACTGCCCCGGTCTACTCAACCTGCGCTAGCCCGCAGACCACGGAAGATTCCAATGAGCCAATACTCGGAGGTTGTCATGCCCGACCTATCCCATGATCCCGCACCGTGGACGACACGCCAGACCAACGTAGCCTTCAAAAACCGCTGGCTCTCGGTTGAGATCGACACCGTCGCCCTGCCCAACGGCCACGCCTACGAATATACCCGGCTCGTCCCCTCCGCGCCGGGCGTGGGGGTCTTCGGCTTCAACGAAGCGGGGGAGATCCTGCTGGAACGGGAATACCGCCACGGGGTGGGGGAGGCGCTATGGCAGATCCCCGGCGGCCTGATGGACCCGGCGGAGGACCGCCAAGCCGCCGGTCTACGGGAACTGCGGGAGGAGACCGGCTTCGCCCCGGCCCAGGTGGACGCCGAGACCGTGCGCTATCTGGGCTGCGTGTGGGACAACCCGGCCTTCGGCCCCATGCGCAGCTATCTCTACGCCGCCTGGGGGCTGGAACAGGTCACGGACACCAAACGAGACCCGGAAGAGTTTGTCACCCTGCACTGGGTCAGCCCGGAATGGCTCAAAGAGGCCGTGCGCACGGGCGAGATCAAAGACCGGGTCGTCGTCGCCGGGGTCGGCTTTCTACTCTTGAACGGTTGGATTTGAGAAACTATTTTCACCACAAAGGCACGAAAACCACGAAGATCACAAAAGAAAAGACAAAATTCGTGCGCCTTCGTGCCTTCGTGTCTTTGTGGTAAAAGGGAAAAACCATGCCCAATCCCAAATCCCAAATCCCCAATCCCCAATCCCCCCAAACCTTCGCCCAAAAGGCCATCGCTCGGGCCGCGGGGCTGGATCATGTGGCCGTCGGCCAGGTCGTGGACGCCCGCCCGGACATCGTCCTCAGCCACGACAACACCGCGGCCATCCGCCGCATCTGGCAGGAGTTCGGCCAGGATCGGGTGGCCATCCCGGAGCGGATCGCCATCACGTTGGACCATGCGGCGCCGGCGCCGACGACCAAGCACGCCCAAAACCATGCGGAAATCCGCCACTTCGTCCAAGAACAGGGCATCCGCCACTTTTACGACGTGGGCCGGGGTATCTGTCACCAAGTTCTCAGCGAAGAGGCCGTGATCCTGCCCGGCCAGATGATCCTGGGGGCCGATTCCCACACCCCCCACTTTGGCTGGATGGGCGCGTTCGGCGCAGGCATCGGGCGCAGCGAGGTGGCCGCGTTGTGGGCCACGGGCGAGCTGTGGCTGCGGGTCCCCGAGTCCATGCGCATCGTGCTGGAAGGGGAGCTGCCCACCGGGGTCACGGCCAAGGATTTCGCCCTGCGCATCATCGGCGACCTGGGCGCGGACGGCGGGTTGTACGCCTCGGTCGAGTTCAGCGGCTCCGGCATCACCGCCATGAGCGTCGAATCCCGCATGGTCCTCCCCAACATGATGGCCGAGTTCGGGGCCAAGAACGCCTATGTCGCACCGGATGAAAAAGTGATGGAATTTGTCGCCGCTGGGTTGGCGAAGAGATTGGGAGATTGGGAGATTGGGAGATTGGCCGACGCAGACCAATCAACAAATCAACAAATCAACAAATCCCTCCTCTTCCCCGACCCCGACGCCATCTATACCGCCACCCACGTCTACGACGCGGCGGATCTGGAACCCTATGTGGCCTGTCCCCATACGGTGGATAATGTCGTACCTGTCTCGGATCTGGCCGGGATTCGGGTGCAGCAGGCTTTCTTGGGCACATGTACCAATGGGCGGCTGGAAGATCTTGCCGCGGCCGCGGCGGTGATCCGTGGGAAGAAGGTGGCAACAGGGACCCGTTTCCTGGTCATCCCCGCGTCCAGCCGGGTGCTGGCAGAGGCCCTGGCCGCCGGATACATCCAAGACTTCGTGGCCGCCGGCGCGGTGATCGGCGTGCCCGGCTGCGGGCCGTGCATGGGCAACCACATGGGCATCCCCGGGCCGGGGGAAGTCACCATCTCCAGCGCCAACCGCAACTTCCAAGGCCGCATGGGGACGCGGGACGCGGAAATCTATTTGGCCAATCCGGCGGTCGTGGCCGCGTCCGCGGTGGCGGGACGGATTGTGGGGCGGGTGAATGAGTAAGGAGTAAGGAGTAATGTGTGGTTGACAAGAACTGTGATCGATGGGGGCAATCAATGGATCCCCACGACAACGCTTACTCATTACTCGTTACTCATTCCCCTCCCCATCACATTGAAAGGAACCGAACCAACCATGCCCTCCAACCACACCTGGGTCTACGGCGACAACATCAATACAGACGTCATCTTCCCCGGCAAGTACACGTACACCGTGACCGAGCGGGCGGAGATCGCCCGGCACGCCCTGGAAGATCTGGACCCGTCCTTTGCGGCCAACGTGCGGGCCGGGGATGTGATCGTGGGCGGGCGCAACTTTGGCTGCGGCTCCAGCCGGGAGCAGGCGGCCACCTGTCTGGTCTATAACGGCGTGGGCGCGGTGATTGCGGCCAGTTTTAGCCGCATCTTCTACCGCAACGCCCTCAACAACGGCCTGCTGGCCATCGTCTGCCCGCAAGCCGCCGCGGCCATCCGCCCCGGAGACCCGGTCACCGTGGACCCGGACCGCCACACCATCACCTGCCCGGCAGGGACGTTCAGCTTCCCGCCCTTCAGCCCCAGCGTGATGGGGATTGTGCGGGCGGGCGGGTTGGTGGA
>CAZKEX010000255.1:0-7070 GCA_964551895.1 uncultured Caldilineaceae bacterium
GACCCGGCGCACGTTGGCGGCGTTGGGGCCCTTGGGACCCTCTTCGATGGAGAATTCGACTTTGTCGCCTTCAGCCAGGGTGCGGAAACCTTCGGCCATGATGGCGCTGTGGTGGACGAAGACGTCCTTGCCACCGCCATGCTCGATGAAGCCGAAGCCTTTTTGATCGCTGAACCATTTGACGGTGCCGGTTACATTTTCACTCATTGTTTAAAACTCCTCAGTCTTGAAATACTACTTAATAGGGTATCGATACAAAACGTCGGAATTTCTAAAAACAATGAATAAAAAAACGCTACTCAGAGTTGGCTCTCTGAACAGCGTTATTACGCAGTTTCGTCAGAACTTTCAACATCTTGTGTGGGAACTATACCCCAGTCGGTCCCGGCTGTCAAATTGGACAGCGTGCGAATTTTCAAACACCTGCGGATGTGCTGGGGACGGTTCTCAGTTGCCCCCATCTGGGATCCCGCGTATACTGAACCCCACCAACACTATCCACCTTACTATCCACCTTTTGCCCCAGAAGGGCGACACACAATAACCTCCACCTCCCCACGCCTTTATCTCCCATATCAACGCCGGCCGGGGAGGAGGGCGAGACCCTGGGTATGGATGGTATTGACCGGCCGATCGCCCGAAGGCCGGGGAAATGCTCTGTCGAGCGCGGGAGGCGCACAATGGTACGGGAGAAGCGTGGGGATGAGAGCAAGGTCTACGTGATCATGGGGGTCTCCGGCAGCGGTAAATCCACCGTGGGCCGGGCGCTGGCCGACGCTCTTGGCGCGCCCTTCTATGACGGGGACGACTTTCATCCGCCCGAAAACGTGGCAAAGATGGCGGCGGGCATCCCTCTGGACGACACGGACCGCGCCCCCTGGTTGGCCCGCCTGCGGGATCTCCTGGCCGCCCACCTGGCCAAAGACGAAGCCGCGGTCATGGCCTGTTCCGCGCTCAAGCGCAGCTATCGGGATCTCCTGCGGGGCGGCTCGGATCGGGTGGTCTTTGTCTATCTGCAGGGGGACTTTGACACCCTGTGGCAGCGCATGACCATCCGCCCGGACCACTTCATGAAGCCCGAAATGTTGCGCAGCCAGTTCGCCACCCTGGAAGAACCCACCCCGCAAGAGGCCATCTGCCTGCCTGTGACCCAGGATGTGGTGTCTTTGGTGGCAGCGATCCGCGCCCACGGCTAAAATAACCCAAATCGTGAAAAAATTCACGAAACCCCTGTACAAACACCAAAAATGGGTGTACAATAGATCCAAGCCCCTGACGTGGCCCGCCTCGCTTTTTCCTCATGGGTACCCTGCGTCCCCCTGCAGGTCGCATCCTCGTTGACGCTGCACCGTTCCCGTAGGCTCTCTGTTTGCACCTGTTCACGCTTGATAGCTTGATCTATCTCGAGTTTGTGAAATTTTTCACTTTTGTTGATTCTGATCATGATCGATCATCGTCTGCCGGGGCGGGGGGCTGAAGCGCTGGCTACGAACTCTGGCAAGGAGGCAGGTATGAGTTCAAATGGAAGTGAGACGCGGGCGTCGCCACGCACATCGACGCGAACATCTCCGGGCACGTTCATGGCGGAGGTGATTGGGGGGACGCCGGGGGGGGACCCGCATCTGGAGATGTGCATTCAGTGCGGGACGTGTGGCGGGTCGTGTCCGTCGGGACCGGACATGGAGCATACGCCCCGCCAGTTGTTCGCCATGATCGAGGCGGGGATGCGGGAGGAGGTGTTGCGCAGCAACACGCCCTGGTATTGTGTTTCCTGCTACTTCTGCATGGTGCGCTGTCCCCAGGAGGTGCATATCACGGATCTGATGTACACGCTCAAACGCATGGCCATCAAGGAGGGCCACTACCGGGAGTCGTCGGCGGCGGATGCGCCGGGCTTCTCGGAGACCTTCATTGATTTTGTGGAGAACTATGGGCGCAGCTTTGAACTGGGGCTGGCCACCCGCTACCATCTCAAGCGCCATCCCCTGGGCGCGGTGAAGATGGCTGGCTTTGGGCTGGAGATGTTGCGCAAGGGGCGGATGGATCTGGTTCCCAAGAAGATCAAGGGCATCGATCAATTGCAGGCTATTTTGGCCAAAGCCAAAGAACTTGGACGAGACCCGGCTTGGCTGGAGGAGGGGGTGCGATGAGCTACGGACTCTATCCCGGCTGTTCGCTGTTGAAGAACGCGGCGGCCTATCTCGAATCGACACTGGCCGCGGCACAGACCTTGGGCATCGATTTCGCCGAGGCGCCGGACTGGAACTGTTGCGGGGCCACGGAGTATATCGCCATCGATCTGTTGCCTGCCTATGCCTTGATCACCCGAAATCTGGCTCTGGCCACCCAGTTGCCGGAAAATGGAGATGGCAGAGGGCGGGAACTTGTGGCCCCTTGCAGTGCGTGCTTCTTAAACCTAAGCAAGGCAGACAGATACCTGTGCGAGGCGCCAAGGTTGGCGGCCAAGGTGAATGAGTCTCTGGCCGCCGGCGGGTTGCACTACGAGCCGGGCAGTGTGCGGGTGCGCCATCTGTTGGATGTGGTGGTGAGCGATGTGGGGTTGAAGGGGGTGGCCGAGCAGGTGACGAATCCGCTGTACAACCTGCGGGTGGCCCCGTACTATGGCTGTTTGACCGTGCGCCCGGCCTTTCATGGCAAGTATGATGACCCGGAATATCCCATGAGTTTGGATCTGTTGATGCAGACCCTGGGCGCGACCGTGGTGGACTATCCGGTCAAGGCCCACTGCTGCGGCGGCCACATGACCCAGATCAGCGAGCCCGTGGCCCTGGATCTGATCCGGCGGCTGTTGAAGAACGCGGCGGACTATCAGGCCGATGTGATCGTGGCCCTCTGCCCCATGTGCCAGCTCAATTTGGACGGCTATCAAGAGGCGGTCAACCGGCGCTTTGGCACGGATTACCACATCCCGATCCTCTACTTCACCCAGTTGATGGGGCTGGCCTTTGGGGTCCCGGCCAACAAGCTGGGCTTTGGCAAGGAGTTTGTGAGCGCCAAGGCGGCTTTGGCCAAGATCGGGACCGAGCCGCCGTCCAAGCCCAAGCGGCCAAAGCGGGAGAAGGGGGCCTTGCCTCTGCCCGTGTCGGCCGGAGGAGGTGTGAGCGATGATGACTAACACTGATTCCCCCAACAAAGAGCGTGTGGGCGTCTACATCTGCCACTGCGGCAGCAACATCGCCGGGATGGTGGATGTGGTCGAGGTGGCCCGTTGGGCCGGGGAGGAATTGGCCGACCGGGGTGTTGTGGTGGCCCGGGACTATCAGTTTATGTGTTCCAGCCTGGGCCAGGAGCTGATCGAGGCGGACATCGTAGAGCAGGGGTTGACCCGGGTGGTGGTGGGGGCCTGTTCGCCCCATCTCCACGAGCCGACCTTCCGCAAGGCGTGCCAAAACGCCGGGCTGAACCCCTTCCTCAGCGAGATGGTCTCCCTGCGGGAGCAGGTCTCCTGGGTCCACACGGACAAGGCGGTGGCCACGGAAAAATCCAAGGCCATGATCGCCGGGGGGGTGGAGCGGGTGATCCAGCACGATCCCCTGGAGCCGCTGATGGTACCGATTCACCCGGCCACGTTGGTGGTGGGGGGCGGCATTGCGGGCATCCAGTCGGCGTTGGAGATCGCGGACAGCGGCTATCCGGTCTATCTGGTGGAGCGGGAGCCGTCCATCGGCGGCCACATGGCCCAGTTTGACAAGACCTTCCCCACCCTGGACTGCTCGGCCTGTATCCTGACCCCGAAGATGGTCTCGGCCGGCAGCCACCCCAACATCACCCTGCTGTCGTGGAGCGAGGTGGAGCGGGTGGATGGCTATGTGGGCAACTTCACCGTGACCGTGCGCAAGAAGGCCCGGTTTATCGACGAGGATCTGTGTACGGGCTGCGGCATCTGCATTGAAAAGTGCCCCAAAAATGTGCTGGACGACGGTTTTGAGGCCGGGATGGGCTTCCGCAAGGCGGTCTATCGCCCCTTCCCCCAGGCCGTGCCCAAATATCCGGTGATCGACACGGAAAGCTGCACCTTTTTTCAACGGGGCAAATGTAAGGCGTGCGAGATCTTTTGCCCCACCCACGCCATCGACTTCGAGCAGCAGGACGAGGTCACCCAGGTCGAGGTGGGCAACATCATCCTGGCCACGGGCTACGATCTCTTTGACTGTCGCCGGGTGCCCCAATATGGCTATGGGCGGCTGGCCAATGTCTTCACCAGCATGGAGTTTGAGCGGCTGTGCAACGCGGCCGGGCCGACCAACGGCGACGTGGTGCTGCGGGACGGGGTGACCCAGCCCAAGTCCGTGGGGATCGTGCATTGTGTGGGCAGCCGGGACAACCGCTACAACAAATATTGCTCGGTGATCTGCTGTATGCAGAGCCTGAAATTTGCCCATCTGGTCAAGGAGCGCACGGGTGCAGAGGTCTACAACTTCTACATCGACATGCGCACGGCCTTCAAGGACTACGACGAGTTCTACCAAAAGGTGCTGGGCGAGGGGGTCCACTTCATCCGCGGCCGGGTGGCCGAAGTCACCGACGCCGCCCGCCTGCCGGGGGAAGAGGGCAAGATCATCATCCAGGCCGAGGACACCTTCATCGGCAGCCAGCGGCGCATCCCCGTGGACATGGTGATCCTCTCCGCGGCCTTGGAACCCAAGGCGGACAGCAAAGCGGTGGCCCACAAGTTTGGCATTTCGTGTAGCGCCAATGGCTGGTACACGGAGAAACATCCCAAGCTGGACCCGGTGGCCACCATGACCGAGGGCATCTTCATCGCCGGGGCCTGCCAGGGACCCAAGGATATCCCGGCCAGTGTGGCCCAGGGCGCGGCGGCCTCGGCCCGGGTGCTGGGGCGGATCAACATGAAGGAACTGGCCCTGGAACCTGTGCGGGCCAGTGTGATCCCGGAAATCTGTTCGGGCTGTCGCATCTGCAACACCATGTGCCCCTTCAACGCCATCAGCTTTGTGGCGGATCAGATGGTGACGGAGATCAACCCGGCCCTCTGCCAGGGCTGCGGCACCTGCGTGGCCGCCTGCCCGTCCGGGGCCATCACCGGCACCCAGTTCGGAGACCATCAAGTGCTGGCTCAATTGGAGGGCATTCTCATGTACAGCGGGGCGGGGCGAAGGGATGTTGATACGTTGATTTGTTGTAACCGCTAACCCCACCCTAACCCTCCCCAGATTGGGGAGGGGACAGTGCTAGGTCACCGGACTTCCGTCGGCGATCTGGCTCCTCCCCCAAACTGGGGGAGGCTGGGAGGGGGTGGCTTGGCGGTTACGGTTTTTCGCAGCATGTGTTCGACCAATCAACAAATCAACAAATCAACAAACCCAAGGAGCAAAAACAATGACAACCAACCAACCCTTCGAACCCGTGATCGTCGGCTTTACCTGCAACTGGTGCAGCTATCGGGCCGCGGATCTGGCTGGGATCAGCCGGGTCAAGTATCCGTCCAATGTGCGGCTGATCCGGCTGATGTGTTCTGGGCGGCTGGACCCCACCTTTGTACTGAAGGCCCTGGCCGGGGGCGCGGACGGTGTGCTGATCACCGGCTGTCACCCTGGCGAGTGCCACTATCTGGAACAGAACTACAAGGCCCTGCGCCGGGTGATCTTGCTGCAAAGCATGTTGACCCAGTTCGGCATCGAGCCGGGCCGGGTCAAGCTGGTGTGGGCCAGCGCGGCCGAGGGGGTGCGCCTGGCCGGGGAGATCACGACAATGGTGGAGGAAGTGCGGGCGCTGGGTCCCCTCAACTGGCCGGCGGTCTCGGTGGAGGAGATCCCCCTGCCGCCGGACGGGGAGATCTTTGATCCCGTGGCCGAAACGCAACTTGAGGAGGTGTTAGCATGAGCGCCAAGCCAAAACTAGCCATGTACTGGGCGTCATCCTGCGGCGGCTGCGAGATCGCCACCCTGGGCATCGGCGAAAATCTGCTGGTGGTGGATGAGGTCTTTGACCTGGCCTTCTTCCCCTGTCTGGCCGATTTCAAGGTCGAGGATGTCAAGGGCTACGCCGACGGCTTCATCGACCTCTGCCTCTTCAACGGGGCCATCCGCAACTCGGAGAACGAGGAGATGGCCCATCTGCTGCGGCGCAAGAGCAAGGCGCTGGTGGCCTTCGGCTCCTGCGCCTACGAGGGCTGTATCCCCGCCCTCTCCAATTTGACCTCCCGGCAGGCCACGTTGAACACGGTCTTCCTGGACAACCCCAGCCTGGACAACCCTGGTCAGGTACTGCCCCAGCCCTCGTTCCGCGTGCCCGAAGGGGAGTTGACCATTCCCTATTTCTACAACACGGTCAAGGCCCTGGATCAAGTGGTGGATGTGGACTACTACCTCCCCGGCTGTCCGCCCGAAGCCCATCAGATCTGGGCAGTCCTCCAAGTAGTGGTGGCCGCCCTGACCCAAGGCGCGCCCCTGCCCGCCAAGGGCAGCGTGATCGGCGTGGGGAATGTGGCCATGTGCGAGGAGTGTCCCCTGGAGAAGAGCGAGAAGAGCGTGGCCCGCTTCTATCGCCCCTACGAGATCAACCCGGTGCCGGGGATCTGTCTGCTGGAACAGGGATTGGTCTGCATGGGACCAGCCACGGTCAGCGGATGCGGCGCGCTCTGTCCCCAAGTGGGCATGGGTTGTCGGGGCTGCTATGGTCCCATCCCCGGCGTGGAAGATCAGGGAGCCAAGATGCTCACCGCCATCGCCTCGGTGCTGGCGGTGGACGGCAAGCCCGGCGACGACGGACATGCGTTGGATCGCAAGGTGCAACGGGCCGTCGCCACCATCGCCGACCCGGCGGGGACTTTCTATCGGTTTAGCATGGCCCATTCGATATTGCGGCGGGCGCGGGTTAACGGGGACAAAGGAGCAACCCTATGAAACGAATCACTATCGATCCAATCACACGCCTGGAAGGCCACGGCAAGATCGAGATCTTCCTCGACGAAGAGGGCAATGTGGCCAACGCCTACTTCCAGATCCCCGAGCTGCGGGGCTTCGAGCAGTTCTGCGTGGGCCGCCCCGCCGAGGAGATGCCCCGCATCACCAACCGCATCTGCGGCG
>CAZKEX010000256.1:0-5552 GCA_964551895.1 uncultured Caldilineaceae bacterium
GCGGGGGCGAGGGGGATCAATGGTTAATGGTTGATGGTTAATTTTTAATTTTTAATGATTCGTGGCCAGCGGCCAGCCATTTTCATAGGATCTACCACCCTCCCCACCCACACCAATTAACAATTAACCATCAACCATCAACCATTAACCATCAACCATTAACCATCAACCATTATGCAAATTCTTTCGCTCAAACTCGACAACATCAAATCCTACACCGAAACCATCATCGACTTCACCGAGGGCACGAACGCCATTGTGGGGCGAAACGGCGCCGGCAAGAGTACGATCTTGGAGGCCATCGGCTTTGCCCTCTTTGGCCACTTGCCCTATAACCAGACCGACTTTGTCAACGAAGGGGCCAAGTCCGGCACGGTGACGGTGACCTTTGTCAGCAGCGCCGATGACCGGCCCTATGATGTCACCCGGCGCTGCGGATCGTCCAGCACCTATTATGTCTATGACCCGGAATTGGCCGGGCGGGTGTGCGAGGGCAAGGCGGATGTCACCGACTTCCTCAAAAAGCACATGGGCGTGGACCCGGGCGCGGATCTGGCCAAGCTGTTCAGCGATGCCGTGGGTGTGCCCCAGGGCACCCTGACCGCGGCCTTTTTGCAGACCCCCGGCCCCCGCAAAAGTACCTTCGACCCCCTGCTCCAGGTGGCCGAGTACGCCGACGCCTACAGCAGGCTGCGGGAACCGGCCCGGCTGATCAAGGAGCAGCAGCAGGGGCTGGCCGTCACCATCGCCGACCTGGGCGCCCGGTTGGAGCGGTTGCCCGGGCTGGAAAGCCAGGCGGCCATCCTGGTCGAGGCCGTGGAGCAGGCCGGCGCCGAGGCCAAAACCGTGGCCGCCCAGCTTGAGAGCGCCCAAGCCCAACTGCGGGATCTGGAAGCCCTGCGCGCCCAAGTCGAAAGCCTGCGGGACGGGCGCAACCGGGCCGCCCAAAGCGTGGTCAACCTGGCCGAGTCCATGGGCGCGGCCACCCAGCGCCGAGATCGGGCCGCGTCTGCCCAGGCCATTGTCCAGGCCCAACAGCCGGGGCACGATTCTTATGTGGATGCCCAGGCCCGCAAAGAGCAGCTTGACGCCCAGATCGGTCAGCGTCAGCGACTGCAACAGCAACAGGCCAAGCTGGACAAGACCCTCTCCCAGATCCGCGCCGATCTGGCCAATGTGGCCCGTTCTCTGACCGAGATCAGCGCTGCCGAAGCCAAGATTGTCGAACTCGCCCCCCAGGTCCAGACCCAAGATAGCCTGGACGGGGCGCTCGATCAGGCCCGGCAGCAGGTCGCCCTTTTTGCCCAGATTCAGACCAGCCTCGACGCAAATTTGGCCCAGCACGCCCGGCTCACCCAGCGGGTGGCCGCCCTCCAGGCCGAGTTGGATCAGGGGGAGTCGTTGCGGGCGGATTTGGAAAAAACCAACACAGATCTCGCCGGCGCAGAGGCTCTTGTGGATGCCCAGCGGTCGGCCCGCATTCACCGGGGGGCGGAACAGCAGGCGGTAGAGCAGCAGCAACAGGCCCTGGAAGAGGCCGAGGGCGCGGCCTGCCCGGTCTGCGAAGCGCCCCTGACGCCGGAACACCGGGCCGAGATGCTGGCCCGCAACGCCGCCCGGCTGGCCGAGCTATTGCAGGCAGATCGGGCCGCCCAGACCGACTTGGCCGCGGCCCAAAAGGAGGTCAAGACGTTGACCGCCCGGCGCAAGGCCATCGAGACGGCCCTGAGCCAATTGCCCCGGCCCCAGGAGATCGAGGGCTTGTCCGCCCAAATTGAGGCCTTGACCACGGAGATCGACAGCCTCTCCGCCCAGGTGGGCCAACGGGATGAGGTCGAGACCCAGATTGTAGGGCTGATCAAACAGCTCTCCACCCTGGGCAACCCTCGGCAGGAGCAGGCCATCGCCGCCCGCACGGCCCAGGGGCGGGAAAAGGCAGAAGAGACCCAGACCCAGCTTCAAGCCCAGGCCGCCGAACAGGAGCAAGCCCTGGCTGACGTGGCCGCCCAGGTCGCCGCCTTCGCCACCTTGGACGGGGATCTGGCCGCCGTGGCCCAGCTTTTGCAGACCCATCAGCCCGCCTATCAGGCCGTGCTGGCCAACCGGCAACTGGCCGCCACCCTGGCCGACCAGTCCGCCGAGGTGGACCGGCTCACCGCCGCCCACGCCGCCGCCCTCACCGCCCAGGCCGAGGCGGAGGCGGCCCTGGCCGCGGCGTCCGCCCGCTTCGACGCCGACGCCTATGCCCAGGCCGTGGCCAACGAGCGCAACCTCAGCGCCCGCCAGGCCGGGCTGGCCGCCCAGATCAAGCTGCAACAGCAGACGTTGGCCGGTGCCCAGGCGGAGATCGCCGCCCTGCAAAAGCGCCAGACCGAGCTGACCGCGGCCCAGAGCCGCCAGACCCATTTGGACGGTCAACTGAGTCTATTGGAGGCCGTACGCGGGGTGCTGCGCCGGGCCGGGCCGTTTATCACCGCGGCCCTGGTGCAGCAGATCAGCCACAACGCCGCCCGGCTCTTTGGCGACATCATGCAGGACTACACCCGGCGGCTGCTCTGGGGCCAGGACTACGGCATCACCCTGGAGGTGAACGGCCACGAGCGGGCCTTCGCCCAGCTCTCCGGCGGTGAGCAGATGGCCGCCGCCCTCTCGGTGCGCCTGGCCCTGCTACGGGAGATGAGCAGCATCGACATCGCCTTCTTCGACGAGCCCACCACCAACCTGGACGAAGCCCGCCGGGAGTCCTTGGCCCAGCAGATTTTGGACGTCAAGGGCTTCAAGCAGCTCTTCGTGATCAGCCACGACGACACGTTTGAGCAGGCGACGGAGAATTTGATTCGGGTGGGGAAGGTTGATGGACGGAGTGTGGTGGAGTGAATGAGTAAGGAGTAATGAGTGATGGGTGGCGACGAGATGGTTTCTGAATTTGGCGACTATTTTGATGTGAGCGCCATGCGAATCATGGCGGATTTTGTCCTGTGGTTGCGCCTTGGTCAACGCGTGATAATGGACGAAACTCATGTCTGACATTTTGAAAACCTATGGTTTTACCCCAGCCAACACGCCACCGGACTCCAAATCCAATCCGCAGGGGGCGTGTTGGCTGCTTTTTCAGGGCGAGGATTTGGTGCTGGTCGATGGGGCCACGCCCTTCCCCCTGCCCTTGGCCACCTCCCCGGCGGACTTGGGGATCGAGACTGTACGCAGTCAATACTTGGGTCTGCTTGATCCAGGATCGGACGATTCGCCCATCCCCTGCTTTTCCGGCGAGGCGGACGCCAATGTCGCCCTGGCCGACGGGCTGGTCACCTTGGGGCTGCGCCAACTTTTCGCCCGCTTCGACCCGCAGATCTTCGGCCTGATCAGCCGGGCCAAGCAGATTGTGGCCTGGGATCGGGATCACCAGTTCTGCGGACGGTGCGCCGCGCCCATGCAGACCCTACCCACCGAGCGGGCCAAGGTGTGTCCGGCGTGTGGGCTGACCAGCTATCCCCGCCTCTCTCCGGCCATCATCGTGGCTGTCACTCGCACGGGCGCGGATGGGGAGGAGATCTTGCTGGCCCGCAACCACCGCTTCCCGGTCGGGCGGTACAGCGTCATCGCCGGGTTTGTGGAGCCGGGAGAAAGTTTGGAAGAGTGCGTGCGCCGGGAAGTTTGCGAAGAGGTGGGGGTGGACGTGACCGAGATCCGCTATTTCGGCAGCCAGCCCTGGCCCTTTCCCCACTCGCTCATGCTGGGCTTCACCGCCCGCTGGGTCGGCGGGGATATTCGATTGGAAGAGAGCGAGATCGCCGAGGCGCGCTGGTTTGGCGTGGATGATCTGCCCCAGGCGCCGCCCAAGATGAGCATCGCCAGGCAGTTGATCGACGCGTTTGTGGCGCAAAATGGCGGGGATGCGGTCGATGTAGCGGAGTGGTAAGAGTTTGGTCACATGGCGAAGTATCGGGGAATTCCTTATCATATTGGAGCCAAAAACATCCATTGAATTTTTGTAAGCACTATGCTAACATACAACCATATATCAGATCGTGTACGCCAAACAAGCAGAAAAAATCTTAAGCAGATTGCCTCGTAATGTCGCGGGGCAGATTCTGGGTAAGCTCGACATGCTTGCACACAATCCATTTGCCCCCAACAACAACGTGACTGCGCTTCAGGGGCGCGAGGGTTACCGGCTTCGAGTAGGCGATTGGCGCGTCATCTACGAAGTTGAAAACGATGTGTTACGGATTTTTGTACTGAGGATTGCACCCAGAGGTGAGGTATATCGATGAACGTACAAGTTCTAGCTAAAAACGGCAAACCGGAGTGGGCGATTATCCCCTTTGATCAGTATGAGGATTTGATCTCTTCTGCTGAAATGCTGCTTGATATTCAGGATTACGATCAGGCCAAACAACGCATTGCGGATGGCGAAGAAATGATCCCCAGCGAAGTCGTATATGCTCTCGTGGACGGTCAGAACAGAGTGCGCGTCTGGCGAGAGTACCGCGGCCTGACCCAACAGGCCCTTGCTGATCAGGCCGAGATCAGCACGTCTTACCTCTCCCAGATCGAGTCCGGCAAGCGCACGGGCACGGCGGCGGTGTTGGGTCGGCTGGCGGCGGCGTTGAACCTGGACATTGATGATCTCATTGAATAACGGCCAACAGCGCTGTTCTTTACAGAATTTGTTGCAACCCGGACAACATTATGATGCAAATCCATACTATTCTGTGGCCTGATGACCGCGTTGAGCATGTTGCCCGCCACAATATTACCCCTGATGAATTTGACGAAGTGTTTTTTGGTGGTGCTCTGGTGCTGCGCACAAAGGCCGAGGGGAAACACCCCGTGTATAATGTGCTTGGGCAAACGTTTTCGGGACGCTATCTGTTTTGTGTCATCATCGCATTTCCAGACGGAAATGGATATCCGATCACCGCACGTTCTATGAACATACGTGAGCAGCGCCGGTTTAGGCAGTGGCAAAGGAAATAGAAGATATGCAAAAAGACAGAATACCCACTACAGATTCTATTGAGGAATTGGCTCACTTCTGGGATACCCACGACCTCACGGATTATGAGGATGAACTCGTGGAAGTCACGGAACCGGTGTTTGCACTCGGTGGAAATGAGGTTATTCAACTTCAACTTCCTAAAATCGAGTTTGAACGGCTTTCACGAATTGCCCAGGCAAAAGGGATGGATTCAACCTCTCTGGTTCAAGACTGGGTATTGGAAAAACTACAAGCGGCATAGAACAAAATGAGTGACCACTCAATGTTGAATAACCTATACCTGGGCAGCGAGCCAACCGCGGTTGAAATCGAGAATGATCACTTGGTCATCCTCCTGGCCGATGGCAACGATCTGTCCATCCCCCTTCAATTCCTGGGACAGTTGGGCCTCAACGAAAGCCTGCCCGACGAGGCAGAATTGCTCATTTTGCGCCATCCACCTCAGATCGATCATGTGTACGTGACCGACAGTGCGCTCCGGGTTTACATGACCGATGGGCGCATGTTGGCCTGTCCCCTGGCTTGGTTTCCCCGCCTACTGCACGGCACG
>CAZKEX010000256.1:5652-7068 GCA_964551895.1 uncultured Caldilineaceae bacterium
GCCGGGGTGATCGGCTGTGCCACGGCCTGGGAGTTGCAGAAGGTGGGCTATGCCGTCACCGTGTTGGAGAAGAACGGGGACGCCGGCCACGGCTCCACATCGTCGTCGTGCGGGATCGTGCGCCGCTACTATGCCCAGCCGGGGATGATCGCCCTGGCCCACGAGGGCGCGCAGATCTACGCGGACTGGGCCAACCACATCGGCCCCATCGACGATGAATTGGCCCGCTTCGAGCGGCCGGGGATGCTCTTTATCCCGTCCGAGATCGACGACAGTGTGCGCACCACAGTGGCGGAGATGCAGAAGTTGGGCGTGGATACCTCCATCCTCAGCGTGGGTGCGTTGAAAGAGCGCTTCCCATTTTTGGCCACGGACTCCTTCTTCCCCCCCACGCCGGTGGACGATCCTGGCTTTTTCGACGATCCTACCCGAACCATTCAAGGGGCAATTTTCGAAGCCGACGCAGGCTATGTGGTCTTCCCTGCCTTGGCCGCGCAGAACCTGCGCTTGGCCGCCCAGCGGGACGGCGTCACCTTCCGCTTCCGCAGCCGGGTGACGGCCATCGAATCGGGCGAGACCAGCCGCTTCCGCTTGACCTTGGCCGGGGGCGAGACCGTGGACGCGGACGTGGTGGTCAATGTCTCCGGTCCCCACTCGTCGATCATCAACAAGATGGCTGGGGTGACTTTGCCCTTGGAGACCCGTGCCCTGCGCCGGGAGGTTCATGCGGTGGCCAATCCCCTTGCCCAGGGGGAAGAGGGGGATGGCGGGGTGACCCCCATCGTGGGCGACCTGGACGGGGGCATCTATTTCCGGCCCGAATCTGGCGGGCGGGATGTGCTTGTAGGGTCCACGGACCCCAAGTGCGATGCGTTTGACTTTGTGGCGGACCCGGACAACTTTGACCGGGACGTCACCCAGGCCTATCGTCAGCGCCAGACCCTGCGCCTGATGAAGCGCTTCCCGGCCATCACCCAGGGACCGGCCCGGGGCGTGGCGGACCTCTACGACGTCACCGTGCAGGATTGGTATCCGATTGTGGATCGCACCCACCTGCCCGGCTACTATGTGTGCATCGGCACCAGCGGATCCTCGTTCAAGACCGCGCCGGTGTTGGGCCGCTTGGTGGCGGAGATCGTGCGGGCCAACGAGTCTGGCACGGACACAGACGCCCGCCCACTCCAGTTCGTCCTGCCCTACATCGGCGTCACCGTGGACACGGGTTTTCTCTCCCGACACCGGGGGAAATTGGCGACGTCGGGCACGGTGATCGGATAACGACACGTCAAAACGCCATTTAACCGCCGAGAGCGCAGAGATTTCGCAAAGAACACCGAGAAAAATCTTGCTTTTCTTTGTGATCTTTGTGGTGAATTCGTGCAGTGGAGTCAAAAATAGAACACGGATTGAACGGAT
>CAZKEX010000257.1:0-7067 GCA_964551895.1 uncultured Caldilineaceae bacterium
CCCGACCTCTCCGGTCTGGGCATCGCCCCGGCCCAGGCCCTGGCCCAACTGGTGGCCCGCCACCCGGATCTGTTCGAGAATCAACACCCGGACTCGGTCAGCGAGCACGCCCAACACTTTGTCCAACCCAGTAGCGCATTCGACCCCCTTGAGCAGGGCGCAGTTCCAGAAACAACGCCCCTCGGTGCAGCCTTCAGCTTCCTGGGCGACGATCTCCGCATCCCAACCCCCAAAGAAAGCTGGCTCTTTGGTATCCACGGGGATGTGAATGCCGCCAGCGCTGTCCTCCATTGTGAAGCCGTCCCGGGCGTGGGTGAGGGCGTGGACCTGGGCGCCCGTGCGCCGGATATAACGCATGGCCGAGCGATCCGGTTTGACCAGGGTGATCTGGAGGGTGGGATCGCCCACGTCCAGGGTGATGAGCAAACCGCCCTGGTCGTTATAGGTGAAGCCGTCGGCCAGGGCAGTGTCGAAAAGGCCGCGCAGGGCAGCATCTCCGGCCAGGGTGGTCTGCAACTGGGCATGGCTGACCGGGGACGTCCCGCTGATCTGCACAGGCACATAGGTCAGATAGGGTGTCCGATCCAGTTGGGTCGGGTTGAAGCCGACACCACCCAGCAGGGCGATGACGCCGTCCGTATATTCCTGGGGCAGCCCCCACCGATAGCGCACCTCCACGCTGTGTACGCCCCGACCTTCTGGCGTGATATTGCCCAACAGCCAGAAGATCTGATGACGATCCGGCCAATAGGCGCCGCCGGTACTGGAGAGGTATTCGGCCGCCGCGGGCAACTGTACGACCAGCACCGCGTCCTCGACCACGCTGGGCATCAGGCTGAGATAGTTCACCGCGTACTGCACGGCCTGGCCGGGGCTGACGGTGGCCGGTCCGTGGCTGGTCACCAATATCTCGGCGGGAACCTCCTGATCCACTGTCCGGGTCTCATTCCAAGGGGAAAAGAGTACGCCGTCGCTGACCGTATCACCCTGGCCATTGGGGTTGATGGTGGCGTGCTTGGGACCGCTGGCGTGGCCCCACCAGTTATAGCGGGCATAGACCAGCGCTGAGCTTTGGTTGCGCACGCCGAAGTTGGTATTGCCTTCGATCAGGTTGTTGACCAGATAGAGGGTTTCGGCCTGGTTTTTCACCAATACACCCGTGTCATTGGCTGTGAAGGTGTTGCGGGTGATGTCGTGTTGGCCCGTGCTGCCAGCCAGCCGCAGGCCGTCGCCGGCCGTGTTGCGGATGGCGCTGTTCTGCACGCTCAGTGCCCCGCTGCCACTCTTCAGGATGCCCGCATCCGAAGAATATCCAGCGTACGCCACCTCAGCATGATCCAGGGTGGCTGACCCAGTATTGCGTACCTCGATCATCCACCACCAGTCTGCTGCTTCGCTGCTGCCGGTAAAGACGATCGGCAATGCTGTCGTGCCTGCCGCCTGCAACGTGCCGTCCACCCATAGCCCTCGGTAACGGTCAAACTCCACCCGCACACCCGGTTCAACCGTTAGGATTGCCCCTTCTGCCACCGTCACACTGCCCGTCACCCGGAAAGGATTTCCCGCCGGGCTGAGGGTCATGTCGCTGGCGAGCGTGCCGCCGTTGATGCCCACCCCAGCGATACCGTTGTTGCTGAAGCTGTTGCCGGTGTAGACAAAGGTGTCGTTGATATCCTGGAAGAGGCCATACTCGGTGTTGTCTCGGAACTGGCTTGACGTCGCCGTCACAACACCCGCATTCTTCAAGCGCATACCAGAGCTATTCTCGGCCAAGACCGCGTTCTCCAAGGTGGTGGCGCCTGTACTGTTTTCGACCCGCAGTCCAACACCTCCAACATCTCGGACAGTGACGTTGCGCATGGTCAATGACCCACTGCCGCTCTTCAGGACGCCCGTACCCGAAGAGTATCCAGCATAGGCTACCTCCACATGGGCCAGGGTGGCTGACCCGGCGTTGCGCACCTCGATCTCCCACCACCAGCCGGGCGATGGAACTGTGGCGTTGCCATCCTTGTTGGCATCCCCACCCACTGTATCATCCCGCCAGTCGGTGAAATAGATCGACCCGGCAGAGGCTGACCCACGCGTCCCGACCGTTCCGATTGCATTCAACTGGCCATCCACAGTGAGATAATCATACTGGCTAAACTTCACCACCGTGCCGGGCAGTATGTCCAGCCGACCAGCGCTGTCGACGATCACACTGCTGCTGACATAGAAGGAGTACGCCGGATTCAGCTTCCATGTCACCTGCTGGGTGATGTGCCCGCCGTCCAGGTAGACATCGATATTGTTGCCGGAAAAGGTGGATGTATCGTCGCTGAAGGAGGCGTTCACCCCCACCCGTACCCCATAGTTGTTATCTTTGAATGTGTTGTGGGCCGAGGTAAAGCTGCTGTAGCCCGCAGCCACCCGCAGGCCATCACCGCTGATGTTGCGGATAGCGCTGTTTTGCAGGGTCAAGGCACCGCTGCCGCTCTTGATCACCCCCACGCCGGTCGAATAGCCCGCATACGCCACTTCGGCATGATCCAATACCGCCGATCCGGTGTTGCGTACCTCGATCTTCCACCACCAGCCGGCCGTCTCACTGCTGCCCGTAAAGAGAATGGGCGATTGGGCTGTGCCCGCAGCCTGCAAGGTCCCATCCACCCACAGACCGGTCCACTGGTTGAACTCCATCCGCACACCCGGTTCAACCGTTAGGATTGCCCCTTCCGCCACCGTCACACTGCCCGTCACCCGGAAAGGATTTCCCGCCGGGCTGAGGGTCATGTCGCTGGCGAGCGTGCCGCCGTTGATGCCCACCCCAGCGATACCGTTGTTGCTGAAGCTGTTGCCGGTGTAGACAAAGGTGTCGTTGATATCCTGGAAGAGGCCATACTCGGTGTTGTCTCGGAACTGGCTTGACGTCGCCGTCACAACACCCGCATTCTTCAAGCGCATACCAGAGCTATTCTCGGCCAAGACCGCGTTCTCCAAGGTGGTGGCGCCTGTACTGTTTTCGACCCGCAGTCCAACACCTCCAACATCTCGGACAGTGACGTTGCGCATGGTCAATGACCCACTGCCGCTCTTCAGGACGCCCGTACCCGAAGAGTATCCAGCATAGGCTACCTCCACATGGGCCAGGGTGGCTGACCCGGCGTTGCGCACCTCGATCTCCCACCACCAGCCGGGCGATGGAACTGTGGCGTTGCCATCCTTGTTGGCATCCCCACCCACTGTATCATCCCGCCAGTCGGTGAAATAGATCGACCCGGCAGAGGCTGACCCACGCGTCCCGACCGTTCCGATTGCATTCAACTGGCCATCCACAGTGAGATAATCATACTGGCTAAACTTCACCACCGTGCCGGGCAGTATGTCCAGCCGACCAGCGCTGTCGACGATCACACTGCTGCTGACATAGAAGGAGTACGCCGGATTCAGCTTCCATGTCACCTGCTGGGTGATGTGCCCGCCGTCCAGGTAGACATCGATATTGTTGCCGGAAAAGGTGGATGTATCGTCGCTGAAGGAGGCGTTCACCCCCACCCGTACCCCATAGTTGTTATCTTTGAATGTGTTGTGGGCCGAGGTAAAGCTGCTGTAGCCCGCAGCCACCCGCAGGCCATCACCGCTGATGTTGCGGATAGCGCTGTTTTGCAGGGTCAAGGCACCGCTGCCGCTCTTGATCACCCCCACGCCGGTCGAATAGCCCGCATACGCCACTTCGGCATGATCCAATACCGCCGATCCGGTGTTGCGTACCTCGATCTTCCACCACCAGCCGGCCGTCTCACTGCTGCCCGTAAAGAGAATGGGCGATTGGGCTGTGCCCGCAGCCTGCAAGGTCCCATCCACCCACAGACCGGTCCACTGGTTGAACTCCATCCGCACACCCGGTTCAACCGTTAGGATTGCCCCTTCCGCCACCGTCACACTGCCCGTCACCCGATAGGGGCTGTTGGCCAAGGTCCAGGTGGTGTTGCTGGCAATCGTGCCAGAGACGTCGGTGGCCGGGGCGGTCGGTCCCAAGGGAGCGGCCACCCCATTCATGGTCAACGCCCCCAACAGCAGGATGAGGGCCACGATCCCGATCTTCAAATTTTTCCCAAACATTGAACCTGACACATGAACGATTCGCATGACAACCTCCTGTTTATTGGATGATCCTGCAAGTTCAGCGCACAAAAAACAGATTCGACGTCCAATCCGTGGATTGAATATCGAACCTGTATCGGTCTTCTATGCTTTTGGGGCGGACCCAGAGGGTCAAATTTTGAGAAAAGCTGACCCTCTTCGCCGCCGCACCCCGCACCGAAAAACGGAAGCCGTGGGGTCCATATCTGCGGCGATGTAGCCTCCGTGTCCATACCTCTGGGTTCAATCCCCGACTGGATCCGTGAAAGCTCAATCTCGGTCGGAGAGGCCATAGGGCACCTCCTGTTGTTGGGGGATTGGGGATTGGGTCAAGCTGTACCGCCTAATCCCCAATCCCCAATCCCCGATCCCCCTAAATATAACCCTGTTTCTTGGCGAAAAAGGTCAGTTCATCCCGGAAATTGGGATGGGCGATGGCGATCAGGGCCTGCACCCGCTGGCGGATGCTTTTGCCATAGAGGGCGGCCACGCCATACTCCGTGACCACGTAATGCACGTCGTGGCGAGAGGTGACGACCCCAGCCCCGGGCTGCAGCGCGGACACGATGCGGCTGATGGTATCCTGTTTGGTGGTGCTGGGCAGGGCGATGATGGGCTTGCCCCCCTTGCTGCGGGCGGCCCCCCGCACAAAGTCCACCTGGCCGCCCACGCCGCTGTAGAAGCGGTGGCCCATGCTGTCCGCGCAGACCTGGCCGGTCAGGTCGATCTCGATGGCGCTGTTGATGGCGACCATGTTGTCGTTCTGGGCGATCACAAAGGGATCGTTGACATAGTCCTGGGGGTGCAGCTCGAAGACGGGGTTGTCATCGACATAGTCGTAGAGCCGCTGGCTGCCCAGGATGAAGCCAGCCACCACCTTGCCCCGGTGGATGGTCTTGCGCTCGTTGTTGATCACCCCTTCGTCGATCAGGTCGATCACCCCGTCGCTGAGCAGCTCCGTGTGGATGCCCAGATCCCGCTTCTCTCGCAGATAGAGCAGCACCGCGTCCGGGATGCCGCCGATGCCCATCTGCAGGGTGGCCCCGTCGGGGATCAGCTCGGCGATGTGGGCGGCGATCTGCTTCTGGATGGGGCCGGGGCTGCCCATGGTCACCTCGGTCAGGCTGTAGCTGACGGGCGCCACATGGGTCAGTTTGCTGACATGGATAAAGCTGTTGCCCAGGGTGCGGGGCATACGGTCGTTGACCTCAGCGATCACCATGCGGGCCGATTCGGCCGCCGGCTTGGTCAGCCCCACTTCGATGCCATAGCTGCAAAACCCATGCTCGTCCGGCGGGCTGCAATGGATCAGGGCGACATCCAGGGGGATGATGCCCTCTCGAAAGAGCTTGGGGATCTCCGACAGGAAGCAGGGGGTGTAGTCGGCCCGGCCATCGTTGACCGCCTGGCGCACGTTGTCGCTGATAAAGAGGGTGTTGACCCGAATCCTGCCCGCCATCTCCGGGGCCACATAGTCGGCGCTGCCGATGGTGAGTACCTGGTTGATCTGGACATTTTCCACCGCGCCGCTGCGTGCCCGATCCACCAGGGCGCTGAGCAAAAACTTGGGCACGGAACAGTTGCCGGTCAAAAAGAGCCGGTCGCCCGACTGGATGGACTTCACCGCCTCTTCGGCGCTGGTGATACGACGTTGATAGATATCTCGCCATCCCATTACGCTACCCCCTGGTCTTTGCTGGCCGCATCCACCATCAGATCCGCCAGACCCTGGTGGCAGATCTGCCCATCCTGGATCACGATTCCCCGCTTCAACTCTGGATGGTCCGCCACGGCCATAGCCAGCCCTTGATCGGCGATGGCGTGGATGTAGGGCAGGGTGGCGTTGGTGATCACATGGGTGGTGGTGCGGCTGACCGCGCCGGTGATGTTGGGCACGCAGTAGTGGGTGATCCCCTCCTCGATGTAGGTGGGGCTGCTCAGGGTGGTGGGGCGACTGGTTTCGATACAGCCGCCTTGGTCGATCGAGAAGTCGATGATCACGCTGCGGGGCTTCATCCCCCGCACCATTTCCCGGGTCACCACCACGGGGGATCTGGCCCCTGTCACCTGGACGGCGCCGATCAGCACATCGGCAAAGCTGACCACCTTGCGCAGGTTGTTGGGGGTACTCATCATGGTGACAATGTGGCGACCACAGCTCTCTTCCAACCGGCGCAGTCGGGAGAGGTCCTTGTCCAGCATGTAGACCGTGGCCCCCATGCTGGTGAGGGAACGGGCCGCGCTGATCCCCACCGTCCCCGCGCCGATGATGGCGACTTCGGCAGGGGGCACGCCGGGCGCGCCGGAGAGCAGGGTCCCCTTGCCGCCGGACTGGTTTTCCAGCAGACGGGCGGCGATCTGCAAGGCCAGCCGTCCGCCGATCTCGCTGATGGGGCCGAGCACGGGCTGGCTGCCGTCGTCGGCCTGCACCATCTCCCAGGCCAAGGCTGTAGCCTGGCTCTCCTGAAACGAGCGGATCTTCTGCAGCTTGCCCGCGGACAGATGCAAGAAACCGGCCAGGATTTGGCCAGGGTGCAGGTTCTCCAGTTCGTGGGGCATGGGTCGCCCCACCTTGATCACCAGCTCGCCCCGTCCCCAGGCCTCGGCAGGGGTGTAGACGATCTGGGCGCCGGCCTGGGCGTATTGTTGATCGGTGAAGCCGCTGCCGGCCCCAGCTAGGGTCTCGACATAGACGCGGTGCCCCTGGCCAATCAATTCCCCCACGCCGCTGGGGGTGAGGGAAACCCGGTTTTCATCGGGCCGTCTTTCGTGCGGAATGCCAATGTCCATGTTTGTGTCACCTGTGGGTTTAGTGTTATCGTACCTTTTCCCTGTGGATGCAGTCTGATTTTTATGGCACATTGGTGTCATTTCAATAAACCGGGGGGAAACTGAGTTTTTTGGGATCGGGTTGTGGAATAGTTCGGTTGAGAAAAACTCAG
>CAZKEX010000258.1:0-1538 GCA_964551895.1 uncultured Caldilineaceae bacterium
AGGCGCGGAGGACGCAGAGATTTTCGATCTCTCTGCGTCCTCCGCGCCTCCTCCGCGCCCTCGGCGGTTTGCTTTTACTCGATCGGCTCGAACCTGGCCTGGAAGAAGCGCAGGTATTCGGGTTCGTAGACCAGGCGCAGGCCGGTGGCGTTGGCCCGGTTGTCGTAGATGGCCTTGACCGATTCGGCGACTACGTCCATGTGGGCCTGGGTGTAGACCCGGCGGGGGATGGTGAGGCGCACCAGTTCCAGGGCCGGGTAGCGGTGGTCCCCGGTCTTGGGGTCCCGCCCGGCGCTGACCACGCCCCGCTCCATGCTGCGGATGCCGGAATCGAGATAGAGTTCACCGGCCAGGGTTTGGGCTGGGAAGAGGCTCTGGGGCAGATGGGGATAGATCTTTTTGGCGTCCAGGAAGATGGCGTGGCCGCCCACGGGCTGCACGATGGGGATCTCCCAGTCGGTGAGCAGGTCGCCCAGATAGCGCACCTGGCCGATGCGGGCGCGCATGTGGTCGTCCTGCACGGACTCTTCGATGCCGATGGCCAGGGCTTCCATGTCCCGGCCGGCCATGCCGCCATAGGTGTGCAGCCCTTCGTAGATCACCACCATGTTGCGGGCTTTTTCAAAGACATCCCACTCGTTCAGGGCCAGCCAGCCGCCGATGTTGACCAGATTGTCCTTCTTGGCGCTCATCCACGCCCCGTCGGTATAGCTGCAAAACTCCTTCAAAATGGCGGCGATGGGGGTGTCCCCATAGCCCTCTTCCCGCTCCTGGATGAAGAAGCTGTTCTCGGCCATGCGGGTGGCGTCCAAGTAGAGGCGGATGTTGTGGCGGTCGCACAGGGCGCGCAGGGCCTTGACGTTGGCCATGCTCACAGGCTGGCCCCCGGCCATGTTGACCGTCCCGGCCAGGCTGACGTAGGCGATCTGGTCCGCGCCCACCCGGTCGATCAGGGCCTGGAGCTTGTCCAGATCCATGTTGCCTTTGAAGGGGTGCAGGCTGTCCGGGTCGTGGGCCTCGTCGATGATCACATCCACGAAGATGCCCCCGGCCAGCTCTTGGTGCAGGCGGGTGGTGGTGAAGTACATGTTGCCCGGCACATATTGGCCCTTTTTGATCACGGCCTGGCTGATCAGGTGCTCGGCGCCCCGGCCCTGGTGGGTGGGGACGATATGTTTGTAGCCGTAGAAATTCTGAATGGCCGCTTCCAAATTGTAGAAATTTCGGCTGCCGGCGTAGGCTTCGTCCCCCATCATCAGCCCGGCCCATTGGCGGTCGCTCATGGCGTTGGTGCCGCTGTCCGTGAGCAGATCGATGTAGACATCCTCTGAGTGCAGGAGGAAGGTGTTGTAGCCGGCCTCGCTCAACGCCACGGCCCGCTCTGCCGGGGTGATCATCTTGATGGGTTCCACCATCTTGATCTTCCACGGCTCCGCCCACGAACGGCGGTGGAACTGCTGGCCCATGGTTTGGGGGACGATTTTGGGTGATGGGTTGGTCATGTGTGATCTCCTGGTTTGAGATTTGAGATTTGAGAT
>CAZKEX010000258.1:1638-7065 GCA_964551895.1 uncultured Caldilineaceae bacterium
TGCGAGATTTGAGTTGCGAGATGCGGGCCAAGTCGCCTATCTCGCAACTCGCAACCCGCATCTCCTATATCGGCAACGCGGTCAATTTCTTCACCTCCGCCAGGGCCAGGCTGGTGTGGATGCGCCCGATGCCGGGGACCGGGGTGAGGCGGTCCACGACAAAGCGTTCCAGATCCTGGCGGTTACGGATGGCGGCTTTGAGCAGATAGTCGAACTCGCCGGTGACGTGGTGACATTCCAGCACTTCGGGCAAGCCCTGCACCGCGGCTCGAAAATCGGCCACGGTCTCCGGCGTGTGCTGTTTCAGGCTGATGTGGATGAAGCAGAGCATGTCATAGCCCAGGCGCTCCCAGTCCAGCAGGGCCACATAGGCGCTGATGATCCCGGCCTCCTCCAGCCGCCGCACCCTGGCGTGGACCGCGGGGGGAGAGAGGTTGACCTGTCGGGCCAGGTCCGCGTTGCTGATGCGGCCATCGGCCTGCAAAATTTGTAGAATGGCTCGGTCTAATTCGTCCACGGTGTTCTCCTTGGGCCTTTGGATCTTATCATGAAATTGGGTTGATGTCTATGATCCTTCTGTAATTTTAGCATAATTCCAAATAAATAAAATTTATATCATCATTTGGCCATATAATATTCTGTTATGGCGCAAAAACCTTGTGGGCTGCCGAAGAAATGAAAGCCCCCAAAGCGTCAGCCTACCTTCGGGTCGTCGTCAGAAAAAAAGACAGGTCTTGTGGCAAAATTGGGGCCATGTCTAAAAAAGTGGTTGACCCCAACCCTTCTCGGTGGTATGCTGAAGACCGTTGATTCGTTGCCGTTGTTGACTCTGCCGGACGATCCCCCGGGTTCAGGATCCTCCGCCGATGAAAGGAGTCCGTCATGGATGCTGGGTTTATGATTTGGATATGGGTGGTGGCTGCTGCCTTTTTCCTGGTGATCGAGATCTTCACCGTCAGCTTCTTCATCTCTTGTTTTGGCGTGGGGGCGATTGCGTCGGCCATTGTGGCCGTGTTCGCGCCGGAGGCGTACACGGCGCAGATGGCTGTTTTTGTGGTGGTCTCGGCCATCACCGTGGCCTTGACCCGGCGTTTTGCTGACCGGGTCTCCGGCGAGCAGGCGGAAGATTTTGGCGTGGATCGTCTGCGCGGCCAGCCCGGTGTGGTGGTGCAGGCCATTGATCCTGTCACCGGAAGCGGGCGGGTGCGGGTGGAGCGGGAAGAATGGCGGGCCGACTCGGCCACCATGGAGCCTATCGAAATCGGGTCCATGATCGAAGTCATTGAGATCGAAGGCACCCACTTGGTTGTACGGCGACGTGCGCAGACGTAACGATTTATCCACGAATCTGCACAAATCTACACGAATCAGATCAAAAGATTCGTGAGGATTCGTGCAGATTCGTGGATAATTTTATAGCTTTCCCACACAGGAGATAAATATGGACGTACTTGGTGTAATTGCCCTATTGGTTCTGTTGGCCGTGATGGTCTTTGTGGTGGCCATCACCGGTGTAAAGATCGTTTCGCCCTATGAAAAGGGTGTGGTGGAGCGGCTGGGCCGCTATACGCGTACGGCCCAATCGGGCCTGACGCTGATCCTGCCCTTCTTGGATACCATTCGCAAGGTGGACATGCGGGAACAGGTGGTGGATGTGCCGCCCCAAGAGGTGATCACCAAGGACAACGTGGTGGTGACCGTGGACGCTATCGTCTATTTTGAGGCCACGGACCCGGTGAAGCTGGTCTACAATGTGGCGGACTTTTACAACGCCGCCACCAAGCTGGCCCAGACCAACCTGCGGAACGTGGTGGGTGAGATGGAGCTGGATCAGGCCCTGACTTCACGGGACCGCATCAACGCCAAGCTGCGGGAAGTGTTGGACGATGCCACGGACAAATGGGGCGTGCGCATTGTGCGGGTGGAGATCAAGCGCATCGATCCCCCGGCGGATGTGACCCAGGCCATGCACCGCCAGATGAAGGCCGAGCGGGAAAAGCGGGCCCAGATCCTGGACGCCGAAGGCTCTCGCCAGTCGGCCATTTTGGAGGCCGAAGGCCAGGCCCTGGCCGTGCGCCAGGTGGCCGACGCCGAACGTTATCGGCTGGAAGCCGTGGCCGCTGGTGAATCCGAAGCCATCGCTATCGTCTTCAACGCCATCAAGGCTGCCCAGCCCGACGACAAGCTGATCGCCATCCGTTACCTGGATGCATTGAAGGAGATCGCCAACGGCACGTCGAGCAAGGTTTTCATCCCCTACGAAGCCAGCGGCGTGTTGGGGGCCCTCGGGGGGATCAAAGAACTTTTCAAGGTGGAAAGTGGGGGAAGCGACGGGTAGGGGACTATAGATTGAGGGTTTGTAATTGCCACAGCATAAAAAACGTCCGGTCTTAGAAAAGACCGGACGTTTTTTATGCCGTTGAGATGTCAAACTTGGGTCCGCGCTTGGGTCCGCGCCTATGAAAATTAAAGAAACTGACGAAAATACAAGCAATTTCAAGACAAATATCAACAATATCAATATTGGGTATTGACAAATTCAATTTTTTGATGTAGACTCTTAAACATGAAGCGCAAACGACGCAGAATTTCAAAAGTGCGATTTAAGGTTCGGATCCCGTGAGGATTCCAAAAGGAGAGAACGATGAACAGCTATGATTTCTATTTTGCCAAAGAACGCCAAGCCGATCTGTTCAAGGAGGCTGCGAACGACCAGTGGCTGCGAGAGGTTCGCCTGGGCCAGCCCAGCATGGGTCAGCGCATGGTTGTGGCCACGGGTGAAGCCCTGGAAGCCGTTGGCGGCTGGCTGAAGCGGCGGGGATCGGCTGGCCGCGACTACGCCAGCATGGGGAGCGGACTGCCGGTCCCCCGCTAAGTCCCTGTTGGGCAGATCGAAAGTTTTGGCCCCAAGGGGCTGTCCGCCGCCAAAAAAGTTGCCAAGGGTGCAAAGAGGTTGACGAGATCAGATCGGGCTTTTCTTTGCATCTTTGGCAGCTTTGCGGCGAATCCCCCTCGATCAACACGATTTTAACCAGCCGTATCACCGAAAGGACCCAATTATGAGACCCTTACCGACCCAGTGCCCCATCTCCGGCGGGGAGATTATTGTCACCCGCTTCTATTGCCCGGACAGCGATATCACCGTGGAGGGGCGCTTTTATGTGTCAGCACCCTTCGCCCAACTCACGCCGGAGCAGGTCAACTTTGTCGAGGCCTTTGTGCGCAACGAGGGCAAGATCAACCGCATGGAAGAGGAGTTGAGCCTCTCCTATCCCACCATCCGCAGCCGTCTACACGAGGTGATCCGCAGCCTGGGCTACGAGCCGGGCCGGGAGGAGAGCCAGGCCGAGATCAGCGAGGCGGACCGGCGGCGGATTTTGGAGGATCTGGATTCGGGCAAGATCGCGGCCGAAGAGGCCATGCGTCTGTTGCAGGGCGCGTAAGGGGAGAAGATCATGAAACGACGTACGCTAAATACGGGCGATGCCCCCAAAGTTGTGGTGGAAGCCAAGCACGA
The DNA here is from genome assembly GCA_964551895.1 of uncultured Caldilineaceae bacterium. Taxonomy (GTDB): domain Bacteria; phylum Chloroflexota; class Anaerolineae; order Caldilineales; family Caldilineaceae; genus JAGNDO01. Next base: position 5,156 of record CAZKEX010000258.1, read on the forward strand.
TCTGACCATCAGCGGATGGGCGCAGTCCGCGGTGGCTGTGGAGACCGATGTGGACGCCGAGTTGATGATGGAACAGAACGGCAATGTGGTCGCTATTGTCGGTGACAGAGCTCTTCATGTGCAGATGCCCCACGCCGCCACGTGTATTGTGGAGAGCTGTGGCGGGCAGGCTATTGTACGCCAAATTACCGGTTCCATCAGCCTGGGCAGTGTGGGGGGCAATCTGATTCTGGAGGCCGTGGGCGGTCCCGACGCGCCGGTGCATGTGGAGAGCGTGGGCGGCGAGCTCTCTGCGGATGATGTGGGAGGGGCCTTGGTTGTGCAGCTTGTCGGCGGCCATGGGGTCGTGACGGACGTGGCCGGGTCCTGCGTGTTGGATCAGGTCGGCGGCCATTTGGAGTTGAACCGAATTGGGGCCGGTTTTCGGGCCGAAGTGGGGGGCAATGCCTCTTTGGACTTCACCCCAGCCCCGGGCGAAAGCTACAGCGTGGAGGCGGGCGGCAGCATCCTGTGTACCCTGCCCGACGACGCCAACGCCGAACTGAGCATGGAAAGCCCGGTCTTTGCGGCCAAGGGCGACGACGATGGGCGACAGATCCTCCTGGGCGAAGGTGAGGCCACCATCCGCCTGGAAGCTGGGGGGGCCATCCGCCTCAACCACCCGGGGGTGAGTGATGGGTCAGCCGGCCCCAGCCTGCGGGCCCGGATCAACCTGGGCGAGGGCGAAGGCGAGGGCGAGGAGATGGACTTCGAGCTAGATCTGGAGGAGTTCGGCATCCTGGCCGAGAGCTTTGCCACGGACCTGACCGCCAAGATCACGGCCAAGCTGGGGCTGCTTTCCGAACGACTGCCGGGCATGTTGTCCTCCGCCGGGCTGTCGGGGCAGGAGGTCGATGACATCAGCCGCAAGGTGCAGGAGGCCACCCAGCGGGCCGCGGAGAAGGCCCAAAGCCAAGCGCATCGGGCGGCGGAGAAGGCCACCCGCAAGGCCGAACGCAAACTGGCCAAAGCTCGCCGAAAAGCGGCCCGACAAACCCATCGGGCCAGGGTCGTGCCCCCGCCCAGCCCGCCCCGTCCGCCGCGAGCGCCCTCTGCCCCCTCTCCCGGATCCGCGGCAACTGGTTTCAAATCTGACTTTGCCCCTGGCCCCAAGTCTACGCCGGTCAGCGAAGAAGAGCGCATTTTGATCCTGCGCATGTTGGCGGAAAAGAAGATCAGCGTGGCCCAGGCGGAGGAGCTGTTGGCCGCTTTAGATGGGCGCAAGGGGTAGGGGGGAATGGGAGATTAGGAGATTGGGAGATTGGGAGATTGCCCCGCACCAATCGCCTAATCTCCCAATCTCTCAATCTCCCATTCCCCCATTCTCAATCCAAACTAATAGGAGGCCACAGATGGCGACGACTGAAGAGCGCATGAAAATTCTGAAGATGATCGACGAGGGCAAGATCACCCCGGAGGATGGGGCGAGGCTTCTGGCCGTCCTGGGCCGGGGCAGCGGTGCAGAGCAGGGCGGCACCTCGGCCGGCGGACCAGGCAGCTCGGACAAGCGGCCCCGTTGGCTGCGCATCAAGGTGACGGATACGCACACAGGCCGCAGCAAGGCCACCGTCAACATCCCCATCGGTCTGCTGGACGCCGGGCTGAAGATCGGCGCCCACTTCGCCCCCGAAGTCGGCGGCATGGACATGGAGCAGATCCGCCAGGCCGCCCGTTCGGGGCTGACCGGCAAGATCGTGGATGTCATCGACGACAATGGGGAGCATGTGGAGATCTTCGTGGATTGAGAACGAAGAAATAGATCACGGATGACACGGATGCAACGGATTAAAACGGATTTTTTCTGATCAAAAAGAGATCCGTTTTAATCCGTTGCATCCGTCAAATCCGTGGTCTATTTTTTTGTTCTCGCC
>CAZKEX010000259.1:0-7065 GCA_964551895.1 uncultured Caldilineaceae bacterium
CGTTCTCTGCGAAATCTTAGCCCTCTCGGCGGTTAGTTGCTTCTCGCAGTGAAGTCATGGAATACAAGGCTTATAAAGATCCCACGCCCCATCTCTGGGGCGTGAGGAGCTTTTTCTGAATTCAAGTTCTGGGCTGGCCTAGCGCGTGGCCTCGACAAAGACCTCTTCCGGTTCTTCTTCGTAGCGGCTGGGGCACTTGAGCAACAGGGTGTCGGCCTGGAAGCTGCCATCCGGCAACAGTTGGCCCTCGATGATGGCCGACGCCGCCCGCACAAAGTTGTCGGGCCGGGGACCGTAGAAGACGATGGGCAGTTCGGCCCCGGCTTCGTCGTGGATCCGGAAGCGCAGGGTGATGTCCTGGGGATTCCAGTCCTCGCTATCGACCACCACATCCCCGCTGACCCGTACCCGTTCCCCCACCATGCTGGCGCCCTGCTGGTTCAGCTCGGTGACGGTGAGGTAATAGGCGCCGGTCTGCATGGTGGCGGTGAAGATCAAATAGATGATCAGGCCGATGATCAACAGGCCGCCGATGATGAATTTGTTCTTGCCCCTAACCTGATCCCGATCCAACTCTGCCGGGATGGTCTGACCTTGAGAAATGGTCTGTGTCATGCTAGTTCTCCCCTTTATCCTCTGCCAGTTCGTCTTCTTCCAACCATTCGACTTCACCGGTTAAAAGCTCAATTGCCTTTTCTGCCAACGCCTCAGGCACCAACACATCGCTCTGGGCCAGGCCGCCCACGGTGAGACCGTAGACATTGCCCAAGGCCTCCCCCCGAATCATGGCTGGGATGCCTTCACTTTCCAACCGCGCCTTGACCACCTGGGCTTCCAGAGGGTTGGCCGCCTCCCACACCACCACGGGCACCTGCTCCAGCTCGTTGTCTGCCGTTGCGCTCATTGTGTGCTCCCTTGTTTTGCGAGGTGTCCAAAATCAGTCCCGTAAGGCCCGTCCAGACAACAGTGGCCTTATTATACCAAAAAAAGTCTCAACACCAAGAGACATATATCCCTGATATCTTACCGGTTTGACCCGACTTTTACTGTGAATTTGGTTGCTATCTTTGTGGTTTTGCGAAACTGCCGTCGGCCAAACGGGGAAATGGGATCACATCGAGAATGGCATCCCGGTTGAGGGGACCGTAGATGTGGGGGAAAAGATGGCCGCTGGCCGCCTCCCACTTCACTTCGGGCTGAACTTTGGCCTCGTCAATGCACAGCAAAACAAAGTCCCCGGGGATGCTTTGGTAATAGCGGTTGGCCACCACAGGCAACATCTCCACCTCGGCGGTGCAGTGGGTGAAGCCTTCCGTGGCCAAGGTATCGCTGACATAGGGGCGGTCCGCCGGGTGGCGCTGCCAGACCGCCGCCGACAGCATGTGATAAAAGATCGCCACGGCTTATACCTCGAACTGGGCGCGTTCGCCCACAAATGGATTGTGCAGCCGCTCCCGCCCGATGGTGGTGGCCATGCCGTGGCCCGGATAGACCACATAGTCATCGTCCAGGGTGAGCAGTTGGGACCGGATGGCCTGAAAAAGCGTGGGGCCATCCGCGCCGGGCAGGTCGAAACGGCCCACACTGTCCCGAAAGAGGGTATCCCCGGCGAAGACTTGACGGTTACTGTGGTCCACAAAGACCACATGGCCGGGGGCGTGGCCGGGCACAAAACGCACTTCCAGAGACTCTTCGCCAAAGGTGATGGTCTGGCCCGACACCAAAAACGCGTCCGGGTCATCCACCGGGTCGATCTCCATGCTCAACCAGAGGGCCACCCGCTTGGGCGCATCCCGCAGAATGGGCAGATCCAGCTCGTGGAGATGAAAGGTGGCCCCGGTTTGGGCCTTGACCGCGTTCACGGCCATCACATGGTCAAAATGGGCGTGGGTGTTGATGATCTTCTCGATGGTCAGCCCCGCCTCCTCCACCACGGAGAGGATGGCCCTGGCCTCGTCGCCAGGGTCGATGATCACCCCGCGCTTGGTCTTCTCGCAGCCCAAAATGTAACAATTTTCTTGAAGAAGTCCGACAGTCAAGCCTTTTGTAATCATACAAAGTCCATTTGTGTTGGTTCAGATTGTGGCGCCACGTGCCGCAAGCCAGCGATCAAAGGAGCGCTTGGACTCACGACTTGATACACCGGCCAGGAGGGCGATCACGGGGATCAACTCGTCCAGTTCTTCCCAAAAAATCACATCGCGCCCGTCCGAATCCTCAAAAACCCGCCAGTGGTTTCGTTCCGCTTCCGTAGCGTGTTGCAAGCGTGGATACCATGCCTGAGGAACAAGCACGACACGGCCATCTTCGATGGTGACAGACAGGTTGTCATTCACGAATTCAACTTGCACGATCCGTCCCTCGCCATTCGCCCCTCGCCATTTGTGTCCGTATGCTATCCCAAAGCCGGGGTTGTGTCAAAAGGATTATGGGATCTCGCCCAATCGTACTCGCGTCTCCCCCACTTGCAAAGTCAGCGCACGGTCGCCGCCGGTGAAGGGGATGTCGAACTCCCCCCGCACCAGGATGCCGTCGGGCCAGGTGGCCGGGTCCGTGGGGAAGCCGCCGCCGGCCAGGGGCGCGGTCACGCTCTGGTCGCCCAGGCTGAGGGTAAACTGTTGGTCCACGGGCACATCGTTCCCCCCGGCCATGCGCCAGAAGAGGGTGACATGGACCCGATCCCCGGCCAGCACCGGGGTGTTCGGTTCGTGGCCAAAATCTTTGCGGTAAACATCGTATCCCGCCAGCCGCAGATCCCCCACCAGCTTTTTGTCCGCCCGATGCTGCATGGGCACGATGTCCAGGGGCAGATTGGGCGGGGAGGCCAGGACCTGCACTGTGCCCAGATCTGCCATGTCCCCCGCGGGCGTAGGCAGACGCTGGCCGCTCTCCGGGTCATAGAGGGCGGCGATCAGCCGATAGTCCCCCGGCGGCGTGCCCAGGGGGATGGGGAGGCCGTGGTTGTCGGTGATAGTTTCGCCGGGCGTCCAGCCGTCCGTGGGTCGGGAACCGCCGCCGGGTTCCCCGTCCCGCTGGGCGATGACCTGGTTGCGGCTGTCCAAAAGCTGAACTGTGACTTTGTAGGCCCGATCCAGCGGCGTATCGGCCCGCCATCCCAGACTGACCAATGCGTTCTCCCCTCCGCTCACCGGCTGGGGGCTGACACAGCTTTGGGCCAGCCGAATGGCCTCCCCGAAGGGCAAGTTGGACTGGGCACAGCCCAGATCCCCGGCGTCCGGCGGCAGAGTGTAGGTGACAAAACGCACGTTGCCCTGCCAGGATTCCAGCCCTTTGAAGGCATGGCTGTCCAGCCACCCCTCCACGATCTTGTCCGGGTCCGACTGCTCCGTTGCCCAAAAGAGGGCGTAAACCGTGTGGCGTCCGGCCACCGATTCGGCCAATGCCGTCTCAGTTGCAGCCCGATCCGGCGGACGCTGGGCGGGCAGGGCCAGCACAGGCAGACCCGGATTGTAATAGCCCCACACCTCCGCCTGGCCGGGGGCGTTGAGCAGCGCCGCATCCGTCGCCGGGTCCCCCAACACGCCCACATAGCGGGCCACCCCGGCGTAGTTGTCCCGGGCCACCGGGTCCGTGTAGTAGCCGGGCAGAGTCAGTGCGGCCAGGGTGAGGGCGAGGAGAGACAGGGTGACAAGGTGAGGGGGTGACAAGGTGACTGGGTGAGGGGGTGATCTGTTCCCCGCCGCCCGGCTAACGGCTGACGGCTGACGGCTAACCGCTATGGCCGTGAGCACACACCACGCTGGGGAGGCGGCCAGGAGAAATTTGAGGAATGAGTCGCTGAAGAGGCCCAGGCCGAACATGAGGCCGATGGGGGCCAGAAACCAGGCGGCGATCACCCACACGCCCCGGTTGTGCCGGTGGCGGAGGATGCCCAAGAGGGGCAGCGCGCCGGCCAGGATCAGCCACGGCCAAGCCAAAGTGGGTCCGCTGCGCAGGGGGCCGACGGTCAGGGTTTGCAAGGTCAGGCGCACCCCGTCTAGCAGGCCCACGGTGTCGCCCCCGGCGGGCCAGTTCAGCACCCGCTCCACCGCGGTGGGCAGCCAGGGTGCGAAGGCGAGGAGGATGGCGGCGTTGAGCGCGGCGAAGGTGAGGGGTGTTGATTGGTTGATTTGTTGATTGGTTGATTTGTCGGGGATCAGCAGGGTGAGGAAGTGGGTGGCGGCGACGGCGGCCAGAATGATGGGGAAGCTGTAGTGGGTCCAGAGTCCCACTGCCCCAAAGAAAAAATATCCAACCATCCAACCTCTTACCCCACGCCCCTTTTGCCTTTTGCCTTCCAAAAGACTCCACACCAGCCCGGCGCTGCACACGGCCAGCAACATGTACATGCGGGCTTCCTGGCTGTAGTAGATCTGGAAGGGAGCGAGGGCAGCGAGGAGGGCGGCGAGGAGGGGGATTTGGGATTTGGGATTTGGGATTGGGGATTTCTGGCGCGCTAGTACACGGCGACGCAAATAGGTCCAAGACAACTTTGCTCTAGCCGGGTCCGTGACCCGGCGGGTACTTCCCATGATCTTCTTTGGCAGACCCGCCGGGTCACGGACCCGGCTAGAGCGGCTTATCCCGGAGCTGTTGGCATTTGGCTGCACCAGGGCTTGAACAATGGCGTAGACGAGGAGGACCAAAATTACGCCCAACACGGCGGAAAAACTGCGCAAGGCAAAGGCGCTCTCACCGAAGAGGAGGGTCCACAATTTTAGCAGCCAATAGTAGCCCGGCGGGTGGATGTCCCCGGCCGCGTCCACGGCGATTTGGGCGAAGCCGCGGCCCATGAGCGCCCAGGTGTTGCCCTCGTCGCTCCACAGGCTGGAGGCGGTGAGGGCGTGGAAGCGCAGAAGGGCGGCCAGGGCCAGGATTAGAAAGAGCAGAGATTGGGAGATTGGGAGATTGGGAGATTGGCGCAATCGACCAATTCCCCAATCTCCCAATCTCTTTCCAAAAGTTCTCAATTTCCCCCCAAAATATACGTCTTCATGGCCTCATAGACCGGCTGAGGGGTGAAGTCTGGGGCCAGGAGGCGGAAGTAGGCTTCGGGCTGGCGGTTCTGCTCCCAGGCGTCTGTGGCCCGCTTGAGGTACCAGGTGTTGGCCACGCCCACCCAGGGCCAGTCGGCTTGGATGCGGGCGTAGGCCTGGGGCAGATATTCGGCCTGCCTCTCCGGGGTGACCCGGCCATAGCGGGGGTCCACATCTTCCGGCGCGGCGTTCCAGTTCATCTCGCTGATCCAGATGGGCTTGTGGCCGTCACCGTTGGCCACCATCACGTCCCGGATGAAGCGGGGACGGCTGAAGTTGATCACCCGGGGCTGCATACGCTGATCCGTGGGGCCGCTGTAGAGGCCGTAGCCCTGCATGGCCATGATGTCGAAATAGTCGGCGGCCCCGGCGTCGTACATGCGCTGGAGAAAGAGCATGTCGTTGAGGCTGTTGGTCGGCGCCGGCGCGGAGGGGGAGAGATCAATCGTGGCGGCCAAGGCCCCGGCGATGATCACCACATCTGGGTTGGCGGCCCGGGCCGCGGTGGCCCCGGCTTTGAGCAGCTCCGTATATTGCTCCGGGTTGATAGGATACACGCCCCATTCGGGGTAGATGTTGGGCTCGTTCCAAAGCTGAAAATAGGTGACCCGGCCCCGATAGCGGCCCACCACCGCGGCGACGAAGTCGGCGTAATCCTGGTTGTTGTCCGCGGGGGCGTAGGTACCCACCTCGTCGCCCGCGGCTCGGCTCCAGTTGGGCGGGTTGCTGAGGCGTACGATCAATTCCAGACCCTGGGCTTCGGCCAAGTCGACGATCTGATCGTATTTGTCCCAGGCCGAGCGGTAGGGTTCGTGGCGGCGATCCTCGAAATCACCTTTGGCGTGGATCTCGATATCTTCCCAGGGGAACTCCTGGCGCAGCCAGTGGAACCCGGCGTCCGCGGCCATCTGCACCACCAGGGCACGCTTGGCCGGGTCTGCCTCTTGCTCTAAAAAGACGTTGACCCCAAAGGGGCTGACGGTTGCTGGGACCACCGGAATGTCGTTGCCAGTATTGAGTCTTGGACGCACGGAATCCGCGGCCAGATCAGACAGTCCTTTTATCTGGGAAAGGAAAGCCTCTTCGCCGGTTTTCTGCCACATCCACGAGCGGGCGGGGGCGGTGGAGAGTAGGCCCGCGGCCACACCGCCCAGGAACAGCAGGGTGATCCAGAGGCGGAGAGTTTGGCGCAGGGCGCGTTTGAGTTGGGAAGAGCGAGGAGCATCAACCATGGCTGAAGTAGGTTCGGATAAATGTCAGAATGGTACGAAGTGCGCTCTGGGGGGTATCCCAAGGCAGTGTGCTGGGCTGAACTTGGTATTCCGTTTCCCAATGAACATGGTGGGGATTGGTCTCGATGTTGGGGAAGTGGGGCGCGTTGTCCCATCGATGAATTTTGCCGTCCTGAGTACGATGTTCCCAATGGTACGCGTAGTCGCCTGCAGAGGAAAACCAAATGTCAAGATAACTGCCGTCTCGGAAACGTAGCCGAGCCTTGTGCGGATTGTTGGGCGATCCGCCGACAAATTCGCCACGCTGAACAATATCGGGGAACTCCCGGTCAGCCAACTGCAGTAAATCTGCATACCAAATTCTGCTACGCATGATCGGTTGACAGCATGTGGGTTAGGTCCGACCTGGATTCCAGCGTATTCTGCCAGATGATGTAGTCTTCCCAAGCAGGATGGGCATAGATAGTTCCATCGGTGATCGCCTGTTTTAGTTCATCGGGTGTGAGTACGTTATATCGCTCACGTAACTGCCCTATATCGGCTTCAGCGCGGTTAATCTCGGCAAGCAGGAGGGACCGCAGCCCGCGATGAATGACTTCGTTTTCTGGAAGAGATAGGTTTTCTGAGACGGCTTCAATGGTCAACACTGGTCTTTCCTTTCTATTCGATACTCGTTGCCTTTCCCCGGTGCATCTATGACTCTGCTGAAAAAAGGTCAAATTCACCGCAAAGACGCCAAGACCGCAAAGAAAAGCAAGATCTTTTCCTCTGCGTTCTCTGCGAAATCTCTGTGTCCT
>CAZKEX010000260.1:0-2741 GCA_964551895.1 uncultured Caldilineaceae bacterium
CCGCCCTATATTCCCTTCCACCTCACCACGGTGGAGTTCTTCCAGACCGTGCGCGCCCACCTCAACGACGACGGCGTGCTGGCCATCAACGTGGGCCGCTCCGCCCGCAACTATGCCCTGGTGGACGCCCTGGCCGCCACCCTGACCCAGGTCTTCCCCTCGGTCCACATCATCGACGAGCCAGGCCCGGCGGGGGATCTGGGCAACTCCCTGGTCGTCGCCACCGTCCGCCCCACGGATTCGGCCAACCTTTCCGCCAACATCGCCACCCTCTCCCCCGCCCTGCCCGTGGAATTCCGGGACTTCGCCCAAGCCGCCATCCCCCAAACCCGCCCCGCCGCCCCCCCGCCCGGCACCCCCACCTTCACCGACGACAAAGCCCCGGTGGAACAGGTGGTGCATGGAATCATTCTGGACTTTTTGGGGCAGTGAGGGGGTGAAGGGGTGAAAGGGTGAAGGGGCCTCGTTCCCACGCTCCGCGTGGGAATGCAAATGGACGCTCTGCGTCCCTCGGCGCAGAACGAGACTGGCGGCGTATATTAACTGCTGAACGCACATCAAGTCCTGACGTCAACCCGTTCGCACCAGGGGGTGCGAACTCCGCGAGGGCATGACCCAATGCGTTGCGAGGAGTTCGCACCCCCTGGTGCGAACGGGTTATGCCAAGCATTAGCTTTTGAGCCATCCCTCGTACAGGTCGGCACAAATAACTCCGGGAGTACCTTGCTCTAGCCCGGTCCATGACCGGGCGGGTGCTTCCCATGATCTTCTTCGGTAGACCCGCCCGGTCACGGACTGGGCTAGAGCAGAGGTCTGCGGGGTTTGCGGAGTTGTTTACGCCGACCTGCATTAGCTTGCCGTGGCCGCTACAAACATTCCAAAAAAGACCAGACCATGCCAAATCAACAAATCAACAAATCACCAAATCACCCCCTCCCCCTCTTCACCGCCGCCGCGCTCGCCGCCCTCATCGCCACGGCCGGGGGCCACACCCTGGGCTGGGACGGCCTGTGGATGTTCGCGCTTCTGGTCCACATCCCCCTCTGGCTGCGCCTCCTCCTCGCCGCCCCCATCCTGCTCGCCGCCATCATCCCCCCAATCAACCAATCAACCAATCAACCACCCCTTCACCCCCTCATCCTGCCCTTTGCCGCCCTCATTTTCTGGTTTTTCCGGGAGCGCACCCTGCACGGCGACGGCCCCGGCAAGCTCTTCCTGCACACCACCGCCACGTTGCAGACCGACCCCTATGTGTGGAAGGAGCCCCTGGACTCCTTGCTGGCGTACATGTTGTCGGGGTTTTTTAAGAATTGGGGACTCCCGCCGGAAAACGCCATAGCCTTGTGGAGTGTGCTTGCCGGGGTACTCTTCTTGGTGGCGGCGGGGAAGATCGCCGGGCTTCTGGGCCGGGATCGGGGCGAAGAATGGCGCTACTTCCTGGCCCTGATCGCGTCCGGCAGCGCCTTGCTTTGGTTTGGCCATATTGAAAACTACAGCCTGGTCACCGCGGTCAGCGTGGCCTCCACCGCCCTGGCTTTGGCCCACCTGCGGGGACAGGTTCCCCTCTGGTCCGTGGGCTTGGTGGCCGGGGCCGCCGCGGCCCTGCATCCCCAGGCCGCCTTTGCCTTTGGCGGGCTGCTGGTGTTGATGGACTGGTCCGCCCTGGGCCGGGGGAAGTGGCAGATCTGGCTGCGCCAAGGCGTGGAACTGGGGATCAGCGGGGCCATCGTGCCCGTCTTGACCGTGGTGATCATGTTTGCCCTGGGTGTTCCCCTGCCCGGTTCCGGGGGCGGGGGCGGCGCGGCGGGCATCCCCGGCGGCGAAACCCAGCTCTTTTGGATGCCCTGGGAAGCCCTGGCCCCGGCCCGTCTGTGGGATGCCCTGGTCAACCTGTGGCTGGTGGCCCCCCTGCTGCCTCTCTTGATCGTCGGCATCGTCATGGCCCTGCGCGCCCCCCGCCTGCGCCGAGACCCCATCTTCGCCTACCTCACCCTGGCCGGCCTGGGCATGTTGGCCTACCATTTCAGCTTCCAAAACGAACTGGCCCGGCCCCGAGACTGGGATCTCTTCGCCATCGTCGGGCCATACATCACCCTGTGGGGGGTGTGGGGAATGCACAATGCACAATGGCCAATGCACAATGGGGCGGCTACTCCCCAATCCCCAATCCCCAACCCCCAATCCCGCCTCTTCCTCACCTTCGCCCTTGTTTTCACCATCGCCTGGGTGGGGGTGAACCATGCGGTGGCCTTCGTGGACCCGGACCCGGCCCACCCGGTCTGGTTCCAGCGGGTGCGGGTGGCGGATCTGGCCGAATTGGTCCCGGCGCAAGAGGTGCGCCAGATCTCCGGCGCGGACGGTGGGGAGGCGGAGACGGCCATCTTTGTGGCGGACGGCGACAAGGTCAGCCTGGGGCTGGCTTTGCCGGACGAGCCGCTCTTTTTGTGGGTGCAGCCCCAGGCTGTTGGGGATGGCGATGTGCGTTTTGAACTGCGCCTGATCCCGGCGCAAGGCGACCCCTTGGCCTGGCAAGGCCGCGCCGGGGAGGATGTGCGTCTGCCCCTGGATGCCGTGCAGGGTCAAACCGTCGCCATCATCCTGTGGGCGGAGGGCGGGGACGGGCTGTGGGTCACGCCGTGGATACTGGCCGGCACGCCCCATTCGTGGGCGCGATGATGGGCAGATCTCGTTCCCACGCTCCGCGTGGGAATGCCCGTGGGCGCTCCGGCGCCCCTCGGCGC
>CAZKEX010000260.1:2841-7053 GCA_964551895.1 uncultured Caldilineaceae bacterium
TCGTTCCCACGCTCCGCGTGGGAATGCCCGTGGGCGCTCCGGCGCCCCTCGGCGCTCAGGTGCGGCTGATGGTAAACTACGCCGGAAGCTGTGTGCGCGACTGCACCCCTGATATCAAACGAGAGCGAGAAAGTTATGTCGGATCGACGTGTGATGATGGGCGTCTTTGCCCACCCAGATGATGAGAGTTTTGGACCCGGCGGCACCCTGGCCCGCTATGCGGCCGAGGGCGTGGACGTCCACATCGTGATCGCCACGGACGGGGTGGCCGGATCCATGGATTCCCCGGACCGTTTGAACGGCCACGACAACCTGGCCCAGGTGCGGGAGAAGGAGCTGGATCGGGCGGTGGCGATCTTGGGGGCCACCCTGCACCGTCTGCCCCATCGAGACAGCGGCATGCAGGGCAGCCCGGACAACGACCACCCGGATGCTTTGATCCAACAGCCCGTGGCGGCGTTGACCCAGGAGGTGGTCGCCCTGATACGCCGGGTACGTCCCCAGGTGATCCTGACCCATGACCAGTATGGGGGCTACGGCCACCCGGACCATATTATGTGCTGCACAGTCACGACCGCCGCCTTTTCCTTTGCCGGGGATGCCGCCTATGCGCTGACGAGTGGGGACGGCGATCTTCCCCCCTTTCAACCCCAAAAGCTCTATTACACCGCCTTTGGCAAAGGTTTTCTGAAATGGACAGTGCGCATTCTGCGTCTCTTGCGCAAGGACCCCACCAAATTTGGCCGCAACCAGGACGTCGATCTGGCGGAGATCAGCGCCTGGGAGACCCCAGTCCACGCCCGCATCAGCGTGGCGGACCATCTGGCCACCAAAGAGCGGGCCAGCCAGGCCCACGCCAGCCAATATAGCGGCGGGCCCTCCTTTCTGCGGGCCATCCCCGGCTTTCTGCGCAAGCGCATCTTGGGCCGGGAATCCTTTACCCGGGTCCACCCAGCCCCAGGGGGAGAGATCGAAACGGATCTCTTTGCCGGGGTGGATTTGGGGTAGGCGAGGGCTGACGAGGGGCTGGCTTTTGCAACCTTTGGCATGGGGCCTACGTATTATGGGAAGTAGGCGAAAGAGATCTTAGAACCTAACTTTCACCGCAAAGACGCAAAGATCGCAAAGGAAGGGGGAGAAATAGAACACGGATTGGACGGATGCAACGGATTTCCGCTGATTTTAAAAATCCGTTTTTGATCCGTCACATCCGTCCGATCCGTGTTCTATTTTTTAACTCCACCGAACGCTCACGAATCTTCTCACCCTTTGCGCTCTTTGCGCCTTTGCGGTGAAAATAAGTGGTATGACTACGTCACAAAGAACCCATCATGCTTGACCAAAACCGAGGAGGAAAGATGAAACCAACGGTACAGCAGTCCAGAAAATATGTGCAGAAGCGTCCAGTTTGGGTGATCGCCCTTGTGGTGGCGATCTTGGCGAGTTTGGTGTTGGCCGGGACCGCCCTGGCCGGTCAATTTGAAGGCGAAGATGTCTATCGGCTGGAAGCTGGCCAGGTGGTCAACGATGACCTGTATGTGGCCGGCAGCGAGATCTTCATCGACGGCACGGTGAACGGGGATCTCTACGCGGTGGGCGGCTATATCGAGGTCAACGGCACGGTGACCGGGGATGTGGTGGCGGCTGGCGGCGGCATCAAGATCACCGGCACGGTGGAGGATGACGTTCGACTGGCCGGTGGCGGCATCGACATTTTGGGCGCTATCGGCGACGACCTGATCGTGGCCGGGGGCGGCCAGCCTGGGGGATTCAGCTTCCCCATGCAGGTGGGCGCCCGCAGCATCAACCAGGGTATCCGCCTGGGCAACAAGAGCAGTGTGGGCGGCGATGCCGTGATTCTGGGCGGCACCGCGGATGTGCGGGGCCGCATCGACGGGGATCTGACCGTCTCCACAGGGGAGATCGATCTGGATGCCCAGGTGGGCGGCAATGCCAAACTCAACGCCTCCACCTTGCGCATCACCAACAACAGCCGCATCGAGGGCACCCTCAGCTACACCACACCCCAAGAGGAGAGCCTGCCCGCGGACCTGGCCAGCGGCATCGAATACCAGCCCATCACGTCCGAAACCGCTGGGGTCAACCCCCTGGTGACCATGTTCTGGTGGCTGCTGCGCACCATAGCGATCTTGATCGGCTTTGGGCTGCTGGCCTGGCTGATCCTGTGGCTCTCCCCGGAGCTGTTGGAGAAACCGGCCGCGGCCATCGACGCCAATCCGGTGGAGGCTGGGCTGTGGGGGCTGTTGATCTTTGCCCTCTTCATGGCCCTGCCTGTCGCTTCCGGGGTGATTGTGGTGTTGATCGGCATCTTCTGGGGCTGGGTACCGGCCATTGCCGTGGCCCTGCTCCTCTTCAGCGTCTCCGCGGTGATCTGGCTCTTTAGCCCCCTGGTCACCGGGCTGTGGCTGGGGCGCAAGCTGACCAAGTCCATGTCCAACGTCTCCGGCCCCCTGCCCGCTCTGTTGGTGGGCATTGTGGTGATCGTGTTGCTGGGCCGGGTGCCCTGCGTGGGCTGGCTGGTCTCCTTCTTCAGCTTCCTGCTGGCCATGGGCGGCATCGTCCAGTCCATACGCAACAAGGGCAGCATCGGCGGCCCGGCCCTGCCTCCGCCCCCGGCACAACCCCCAACCACCCTCAGCGCGTCCATGATGGAATAGGGTGGAAATCGCGTGCAAACGCAAAACGGGCAGGGATCGCAACCTACGATCCCTGCCCGTTTTACGTTGCACACGCACTCACGCCCCACGCATCACTCATTACTCATCACTCATCACTCCTTACTCATTCCTCTTCCCCCATCAACCGCCGCTTCAAATCCCCCGCCTGGGCTCGGGCCGTGGCGTCCAGGATGTAGAAGAGGCCCTTCCACGTGTCCGGGTCCACCAGATCCTTGGCCGTGGCCCCTTGCAGCCCCGCGCCGATGTCCGAGAGCAGGGCAAAGCCGGGGATGGCGTTGAGTCGGGCCAAGATCGTGGCCCGGGCCGATTCGGTCTGGGCGCTGACCAGGGCGTTGAGGATGTAGTAGAGCCCCTTCCACGTCTCCGGGTCCAGGGCATCCTTGGGCGAGGCGCCCTGCAAGCTGTCCAGTAGCTGGGTGGCCGCCTCCAGGCCGAACATGGCGGCGACTCGATCGAAGTTGGTCTTGACCAAGCCCAGCAGCCGCTCGTGGGAGAAGGGGGGCGGCTCTGGGGTGCGCTTTTGGCCCCGCATTTCGTCGGCCAACTGGTTTAGCTCGCCCACCAGTTGGGTGAATTCGGGATCATTCGCCAGGCGGGCCGCAGAGCTTGCCCCTGGGCTGGATGGGGTCTGGGCCATGCCGGCGTGGACATGACAGAAGTTGCTGTCGGCCTGGGCCACATTCTTGCACGGCGCGCCAGCCTTGGTGATGGCCTGGCAGGAACGGGGTGTGTTGCTCATGGGTTTCTCCTTTTTGGGTGGGATGGACGTTGACCTCACGTTGTGGTGGGCTGATTATACACCCTTCCTCGCCCAGGGCCAACGGGCTTTTTTGGTGGAAGACGGGAGACGCTTTGCGCCCCACCCGGCTTTTTGTTAGAATACAGATCAGTTTGTCAGCCCATCACCCTGCCGCCTTGGCAGGACAAAGGACCTACCCCATGACCCTTGGCACTTGGCGGGACATTGCGATTGTACTCCTGGCCCTTCAACTCTTTATCATGTTGTTGATCCCCGCGGTCATCGCCTATTTTTCCGTGCGGGGCATCAACTGGGTGCATGGCAAAACCCCGCCCCTGTGGGAAAAAGCCCACCACTACAGCCATCTGGTGCGGGACAAGACCGGGGCGATCAGCGACCAGGTGGCGGGGCCGGTTCTGCGCACCCGCAGCCGGGTTGAATCCTGGGCCACGGTCATCAACCGAGTGCGGGGGGTGGATCGGTCATCCCCAACCAACGAGGAGAATCGTTTATGAACGGCAGTAAAAGCAAAGCGTTGTTGATCGGTGCGTTGGCCGGGGCTCTGCTGGGCGTGGCCTTTGCCTGGGTGGCCAGCGATGGCAAAAATGAAGAGGGGGAAGGGGAGGCCGTGCAGCTCAAGCCCACAGATTACTTCCAGCTTGGCATCGGCCTGCTCACCCTGGCCCGACAATTTGGGGGCATGTTTAGCCGAATCTAGATCGGGCTGAATAAATTTTTACACAAAGTCACGAAGGCACAAAGAGCCACGAAAAT
>CAZKEX010000261.1:0-7051 GCA_964551895.1 uncultured Caldilineaceae bacterium
TGTCACCTTGTCACCTTGTCACCCTGTCACCCTGTCACCCTGTCACCCTGTCACCTTGTCACACTACTGCTGCGGCGCGTACCACGCCTCAAGACCGGCCTGGATCTGCTCGGCGGCCTGGGTGGGGGTGATGTCACCGTTGATGACCTGGGCGCTCACGCTCCACAGGTCGTTCTCCATGTTGGGCTCGCCACGGGAGAGGATCTGGTAGCTGTTGCGGATGGTACTCTCGCACTCGCCCCGCCAGTCCAGGAACTCCTGGGCCAGGGGGTCGTCCAGGGTGATGCTGTGGTTGGAGAGGCTGAAGAAGCCGGGCAGGGCGTTGCTGTACAGCGAAGCAAACTCGGGCCCGGTCATCCATTCCAGGAAGGCCTTGGCCGCTTCGGGGTGGGCGCTCTTGGAGTTCATGCCCAAGGCGATGTCCGTGTGGTCGCTGATGTAGCAGGTGTCGCCGGCGTTGACCACCGGGGGCGGGAACGCGCCCATTTTGAAGTCCACCTGGCTATTGAAGAAGGAGACCTCCCAAGAGCCGGTGGGATAGATGGCCGCCCTGCCCAGGGTGAAGAGATTCTGGCTGTCCGGGTAGGTCTGGGCCTCGAAACCACTGGCCAGATAGGGGGCCCATTTGGCCAACTCTTCCCACACGGCCACATATTGGGGATCCGTCATCTTCTCGGTCCCGGCGATCAGGCCCAAGCGACCGGCCTCACCCTTCCAATAATTGGGGCCGATGTTCTGAAAGCCCATGGTGGCGGCTTCCCATTGGTCGGCGGTGCCCATGTCCAAAGCGGTATAGGCGCCGTCGGCCTTGATGGCGTCCAGCACGGCGTAGAACTCGTCCACCGTGGTCGGCTCTTCCAACCCAAGGTCGGCGAAGGCATCAGCGTTGTAGATGAAGCCGTGGATCACAGAGGCCATTGGCACACAGAAGACGTTTGCGCCGTCATCTGTGACCCAAGCGCTCTTGGCCACATCGCTGAAATTGTCCAGGCCGGCCAGGTCGTTGAGGGACGCCAGATAGCCCTGGTCGTAGAGGGCCAGGGAGGTATCGAAAGGCCGACAGGTGATCAGATCACCGGCGGTGCCGCCTTCCAGCTTGGCATTGAGGACAGCGTTGTACTCGGCCGGGGCGGCCGGGGCAAAGATCACCTCGATCTCCGGGTGGACGGCGTTGAAGGCGGGGATGATGGTGTCCTGCCAAATGATCAGGTCATCATTTCGCCAACTCTCGATGGTGATGGAGACCTTCTCGGCGGCCGGGGCGGCGGCCGGCGGGGCAGCTTCCTCGGCAGCAGGGGCAGCAGGGGCGGCGGGGGCGGCGGCGGGGGCCGGTGCGGCACAGCCCACAACCACCAACGCCAGAATCAACAACAAAATGCTCATCTTTTTCGACATACTTTGTTTCCTCCTGTTGGGAATGGAAAAGAAAAACAACGGTTATCCTGCGGAAATCGCAACGGTGGCCAGACCAATTTCATGCCGCGGTCGCGATCGTCTGATTATCAAGTAAACCTGCCCCTTCCAGCGCTCGTTCCAGCCCTCGTTCCCACGCTCGTTCCCACGCTCGTTCCCACGCTCCGCGTGGAAATGCCCTTGGGCGCTCTGCGCCCCTCGGCGCAGAACGCCGAACCACACTCCCACGCGGAGCGTGGGAGCGAGAGAGCGAGAGATCGGAGATCACGCTTGCCAGACCAAACACGCCGCGCCCAGGGCCGACGACGCCAGCCGGGACGGGCGAATATCCAGCCGATCCACCGCGCCGGGCAGCACCCGCCGGGCCAGTTCCCGCCGGGCCAGGGGGACGATCTGGTCGAAGGCGGTGCGCCCGGCGCCGCCGCCGATCACGATCATGGCGGGGTTGATCAGGGCCACGTTGACGGCCAGGGCCATGCCCAGCCAGCGTCCCATCTCCGCCACGGCGGCTTGGGCCAGGTCATCCCCGACCTGTGCCCTGACCAGGATTTGGCCCACGGAGAGGCTGGATCCCAGGGACAAAGTCGTGGGCAGATCGCCCCGGGCGGCCAACTCTCGAACGGTCGCCATCAACCCCGGCCCGGAGAGGACGGTCTCGGCGCAGCCGTGTTGACCGCAGGCGCAGGCCCGCCCGTCCGGGTCCAACACCAGATGGCCGATCTCGCCGCCGGTGTGGTGGGCCCCGATCACCAGCCGACCATCGCTGACAATGCCCCCGCCCAGGCCGGAGCCGATGCCCAAATAGACGCAGTCCCGCTCGCCCTGGGCCGCGCCAAAGAAGATCTCGCCCAAAATTTCGGCGTTGGCATCCTTGGCAATGTGGACCGGCAAACCATTGTTCAGCCGCCGGGCAATGCCCCCGGCCAGATCCACCACATCCCAGCCCATGTTGGCCGCGGCGGAGACCGTGCCCGCCACCGGGTTCACCTGACCGGGGGAGCCGATGCCGATCCCGGCCACGGGGCCTGGGGCGGGGGCCAACACCTGGCGAATGCTCTCGGCCATGCGGTCCAGGACCGACTCCGGGCCGTCCCCGGGCAGGGTGGGCAGCCGGGCCTCGCCCAGGATGCGCCCGGATCGATCCACCAAGGCCACGGCGATCTTCGTCGCCCCCATATCCACGCCAATTGCCAGGTCCATAATAGCCATAGATCGGTCTCCAACGCAAAGGATTTATCCACGAATCTGCACGAATCCACACGAATCTTTTCTTGTATCGTTCAGCGAGTCTAAAAATAGAACACGGATCAGACGGATGTGACGGATCAAAAACGGATTTTTTTCTGAAGATCAGTCAAAATCCGTTTTATCCGTTCGATCCGTGTTCTATTTTTTCTTGGCCAAACGTCCGCCTTTTTTTGATTCGTGAAGATTTGTGCAGATTCGTGGATAGTTTTATTTAGAGATGCGGGTTCCGTTCCCGCCATTTGGCCAAGAGGGCCTGGTCGTGTTCCCTGGCCCCGGCCATGTTGAAGCTGGCGTAGAGGGGCGGGGTCTCGCCGTCCGCGGCCAGGGTGATGGCGGCTTGGGTGACCAGGCAATTCCACAACGTCGCGCCCACCACGGTGGAGGTGGGACCCGTGCGCCATGCCGTGCCGGGGACGTCGATGGCGGCATCGCCGGGCAGACCGTGGTTGTCCAGCACAAAGTCGGCCACGTCGGTCAGGCGCACGCCCAGGTCTGAGAGGGGGGCGACTTGGGCGTAGGCCAGGGAGCAGACGGCCACCACGGTCAGCCCCAGGGCCTTGGCGTGCTGGGCCATCTCCACGGGCAGGCGGTTGACGCCGCTGTTGGAGAAGATGACCAGCATCTCCCCGGGCTGGGGGGCATAACGGGCCAGGATGCCCTGGGCCAGGCCAGGGGTACGCTCGATCTGGCTGCCCAGCAGGGGGTTTTCGTGCATCATCAGCCCGGTGAGCAGGATGGGCGTCACCGGGGCCAGCCCGCCGGCCCGCAGATGGCCCTCTTCGGCCAGCATGTGGGAGTGGCCGGTGCCGAAGAGAAAGATCCGCCCGTCGGCCTGGATCACGTCGACCATGCCCTGGGCAATGGTCCCAAGGAGGTCCTCTTGGCCCCGGACTGCGGCCTCCAACAAGGTGCGCACGGTTTGAAAATAAGAAAAAATTCCGTTGACCGGCGAGTTTTCTGCCATCACACGATCCCCAATTCGTTGGACAAAACCAGGGCGGCCGCCCCCAGGATGACGATGTCTGCGCCCAGGCTGGCCAGCTCGATCTGGGTGTCCGCGCCCAGGGCGGACAGACTGCGGACCCGCATGTTGGCCCGGGCTGGGGCCAGGAGGACTTCGCCAAATCGAGCCACGGTGCCGGCGATCAGGATCTTCTGTACGTTGAGAATACTGACCAAGTTGGCCAGGGTTATGCCCAGATAGCTTCCGGCATTCTCCACCAGGGCGACCAGACTTTCGTCCCCGGCAGCCAAGGCTTGCTGCACAATTTCGGTGGTGATCTGGGTCGGGTCTGACGCGAACTGGTTGAGGGGGGAATCCGGGTTGGCCTGGGCGATCTCCTGGGCGCCGCGGATGATGGCACGACTGCTGACGATGGTCTCTAGACAGCCATAATGACCGCACCGACAACGGTCGCCCCAACTTCTCTGCAGCACCACGGTGTGACCGATCTCCCCGGCCCCGGAGCCGTCGCCGTAGAGCAGTTGGCCGTTGAGGACAATCCCGGCGCTGATGCCCCGGCCAATCTTGATCACGACCAAGTTGCGCTTGTGGTCGTCCGCGCCAAAGGTGAATTCGGCCAGGGCGGCGGCGTGGGAGTCGTTGACCACATAGGCGGGCAGATCGTAGCGGTCCTGGAGCAGATCTCGCAGGGGCACGTCGGTCCAATCCATGTTGACCGCGCTGCGCACCACCCCCCGCCGGGCATCGATCAGCCCTGGGGTGCCGATGCCGATGCCCAGCAGGGGTCTGTCCGCCAGGGCGGTCAGCCGGTCCAGCAGCTCGAAGACCTGGGCCAACACGCTCTCGCCGTCCCGGTCGTTGATGGCCAAACTCTCTTCGTGGCAGATGCGGCCCCGCAGGTCCATCAGCGCGCCCCGCAGTTGGCTGTTGCCCAGATCCAGACAGAGCAACAGGCGGGCGTCCGCCACCACGTCAAGCTGGGTGGGCGGCTTGCCCCCGGCAGACGGGCCCTGGCCCACCTCCTCCACCAGCCCCTCCTCCATCAACCCGGCCACCACATCGGAGACCGTGGCCCGGGACAAGGCCGTGGATCGGGCAATATCCGCCCGGCTGACCCGGTTCTGGTCGTAGATGGTCTTGAGGACCAGGCGGCTGTTATGGGATTTGGATTGCTGCCGGGTTGCCTTTTTCATGGGGTGGTTGGTTGGTTTGTTGGTTGGTTAGTTTGTTGGTTGGTTTGTTTGTTGGTTGGTTGGGATAGGGTGTGGAGCTTTGTTTGGTGAACTTACTAAGCTAGAAAAAGTATAGCATGGGTTTTGGGGGGTGTCAACCAGGAAAAATTGAGGCCGTTGGAGCAATCGTGGCGCTAAACCGATTTTGAAAAAACCCCATCACCAGATAAGATGAACACCAATCCAAAATCCAAAATCCCCAATCCAAAATCAGAGACTCTCATGGCCCAAAGCGAATTTACCATCATTGACCAGTGGCAGACGGACAAGCGCAGCACCACCCGGTGGCTGCTCTCCCATCTGTTGCGCAACAAATTGATCATCGGCGGCACCTTTGCCGGCGCGTTTGGCAACGCATCCCTGGCCGCGGCCATCCCCATCTACTTGGGCCAGGCCTTCAACGCCGTGTTGGGCGAGCCGGTGAACATGCCGGCGCTGCTCTGGGCCTCGGTCCTCCTGGCGGTGAGTCAGTTTGTGCGTAGTTTGCTGCAACTGGGGCGCAACTTCAGCAGCGAAACCCTGGGCCAGCGTCTGGAGCGGGACGCCCGCCAAGAGCTCTATGCCTCCCTCCTGGGCAAGAGCATGCGCTTCCACGACATGCACGCCACCGGGGATCTCATGGCCCGGGCCACCAACGACATGCGGGAGCTTTCGCTGATGGTGGCCCCTGGCCTCAACCTGGTGGTCGGCTCGGCCAACTTTCTGCTCATGCCCCTGGTCGTGGCCCCCACCATCCACCCCAGCCTGATCGCCACGCCCCTGGTCTTTGCCATCGCCTATGCCTGGGCGCTGCGGGCCTATATTATGGAGCTAAACCCGGTCACCGCCCAGGTGCGCTCCACCTTTGGCGCCCTCAACGCCCGGCTCACCGAGGCCATCGAAGGTATCGAAACCGTCAAGGGCGCGGCCCGGGAAGACGACGAGATCGCCCTCTTCGAGACCAACGCCCGCTCCTTCCGGGACGCCTTTGTACACCGGGGCAAGATCGAGGCCCGCTTCCTGCCCCTGCTGCTTCTGGGCCTGGCCCAGGGCGCGGCCTTTATGCACAGCCTCTACCTCTATCGGGGCGGGGCCATCAACGTGGGGGATCTGGTCTCGTACATGGGGCTGATCGCCCTCTTCGGCTTCCCCACCTTTGTCTCCCTCTTCGCCTATTCCCAGGTCTCCACCGGCTATTCCAGCGCCGAGCGCATCCTGGAACTGATCCGCGAGGAGACCGAATTGGACCAAAACAAAGACGGCCACGCCGCGCCCATCCAGGGCGCAATACGGTTTGATCAGGTTGATTTTGGCTATGGGATGGACAACGACTCGTCAGCGGTCAATGGGCAGATCGGGTCAAACACTGGGGGGCAGCTTGCCCTGACAGACATTAGCTTCTCCATCGAGCCAGGGCAGACCCTGGCCCTGGTGGGGCAGACGGGATCGGGGAAGAGTACGGTCTCCAAACTGATCAACCGTATCTACGACGTCACCGCAGGGAGCATCTTTGTGGATGGGATAGATGTGCGGGCGTGGGATCTGGCCACCCTGCGGGAGGGCATCTCCATCATCGAACAGGACATCTTCCTCTTCAGCCGCACCATCGGCGAAAACATCGCCTTTGGCCGCCCAGAGATCACCCAGGCGGAGATCGAGGCCGCGGCGGCCGCGGCCCAGGCCCACGAATTCATCACCGGCTTCCCCGAGGGCTACGACACGGTGATCGGCGAGCGGGGGGTCATGCTCTCCGGCGGCCAGCGTCAACGCCTGGCCCTGGCTCGGGCCTTCCTCACCGACCCGGCCATCCTGATCCTGGACGACTCCACCAGCGCCATCGACAGCGCCACCGAGGACAAGATCCAACGGGCCATCGAAGCCGCCAGCCGGGGCCGCACCACCATCCTCATCACCCACCGCCTCTCCCAGATCCGCTGGGCCGACAAGATCGTCGTCCTGCGCAAAGGCCGCGTCGCCGCCGTGGGCAGCCACGATGAGCTTCTCGCCAGTTCCAAGGCGTATCAGGAGATCTTTGCACGATATTAGCCGTGAGGGGGTGACAAGGTGACAAGGTGACAAGGTGACAAGGTGAGGGGGTGATGAACGTGGTTCACTTCTCATCACCCCCTCACCTTGTCACCTTGTCACCTTGTCACCCCCTCACCTTGTCACCTTGTCACCACCGCTGGGCCAAGTGGATCTGCTGGCGCAGTTC
>CAZKEX010000262.1:0-7012 GCA_964551895.1 uncultured Caldilineaceae bacterium
AGATTCGGTTCGCGTCAGAAGTCATTAAGAATTAACCATCAACCATTAACCATTAACTATTCCGAACAGAAATGGTTAATGGTTAATGGTTGATGGTTGATTTTTAAGTTTACCGACAGATCGACAGACCTTCCAGGGCGGGGAGGCTGGTGGGGTCGATCTCCAGGGCCTTGTTGAGCCAGGGGATAGCCTTGTCGCATTCTTTGGGCTTTTTATAGATGTGGGCCAGCCCCAGTTGATAGAGGGCTTCGATGCGGCTTTTGTCGCCCAGGAGGGCAATGCCGGTTTCCAGGGTGGTGGCCGCGTCTTCGTAGTTGCGCCGGGCATAGTAGACCATGCCCAAGTGGGCTTGGGCGTTACCATCTTCCGGGTCCACCTCCACGGCTTTGCGCAGAATCCGCAGGGCCTGCAGGTGATCCCCGCTCAAAAAGAGGCCCCAGCCCAGGGCATCCCAGGTGAAGGCCACATTGGGATTGACTTCGGTGGCCAAGGTGTAGGCGGCGATGGCCTCCTCCCACTCAAAGATCACCTGATATTGCATGCCCTTGCCGATGTAGAGATCCGCCCGGTTGGGGGCCAGGGCGATGGCTTCGTCATAGGCCCTGATCGCCAGGGTATAGTCCCCTTGGCGCTCGTAGAGCCAGGCCTGGTTGCGATGGGCCAACACGTTGTTGGGATCGGCCTCCAGGGCCTGGTCCAAGAACTCTTGGGCGCGTGCCCAACTGCCCACATCTGCATAGATCTCGCCCAGAATGGCCAGGGTGTCGGCGTTGGTCGGCTCGATCAGATAGGCTTCCAGGGCATAGTCGGCGGCATCGTCGAAGTCGCCTTGCCAATCCAAGGCCCGGGCGTAGGCGTTGAGCGCATCCGGGTTGTCCGGGGCGATCTCCGCGGCCCGGCGGCCTGTCTCCACCGCCAGGGGGATCTCGTTCAGGATCACGTAGAGCCGGGATTGGGCGGCCAGGGGATCCGGGTTGTTCGGCTCGAGATTGGCCGCAACTTGATATGTGGCGATGGCCTTGGCCAGATCACCGGCCTGCTCGTAGCGCTCCGCCTCGGCCAGCCAGGAGATGGCGTTGCGGGTGGGCGTGGGCGTAGGCTGCATAGGCCGGGAATTGAGCCATTCCGGCGGCCGGGTGTAGAAATGGATGGCCAAGATGGCCAACAGGATGAGAGGCCAGAAGCGCCAAGCGCTTTTGCGGCGGCGTGGCTTGTAGTTGCGGTCTAGGTACATGGGCCAATTATAGCACACGGACCCCCTACTGATAACGTCCGCATTGACGCTGTTTTTCACAACGTGCTATAATCCTCCACGAACGCAACCGTTTCCGACCTCGCTGGACCTCAACCGCAATCTGTTGACCAATCATGTTTTGATGAATGCCGTTTGCCCCCAGCCCCCAATCCAAGAGGCGAGGGCGACGATCGCTTTCCTTCACCGAAGCCGACATAAAAGACAAGGACGCTGATATGGCAACTTTCTTTCGCTTTCTAAGCCGTCTCCTCCGCTTGTTTGTGGGCAGCCCCCCGCCTGCCCAACCGCCTGCCCAATCGCCTGCCCAATCACCTGCCCAACCGTCTGTTTCTTTGCCAACCCAGCCCGTTCGCCCCAACCAGCCGCCAGCGGTCACCCCAAGCGGATCGGCCCAGTCCCCACAAGATCCCCTGCCCAGCGCCGTCCCGCCCCAGGACGAACTGGCCGGCATCGACATCCCCGGCTTCCCAGATCCCGTCCCGCCCGCCCGCCGCTGGACCTTGATGATCTTCATGGCCGGGGACAACGGGCTGAAATTTGAGACCGAGGCCGGCTGGGAGCAGGTGATGGCCGAGATGACCAGCGCTGGCTACAAGGATATTGTGGAGCTGCGCACGGCCGGCACGTCGGACGAGGTGGCCTGTGTGGTCCAGTTTGACACGGTCAGCGAGGCGGATCACAGCTATCGCATCATCATCAACCCGCCGGGCCAGGCCCCCACGGTGCAGAATATCCCCGAGACCAATACCGGGGATCCGGCCACGTTGACCGACTTTATTGTCTGGGGCCAGCGCACCTTCCCGGCAGACCACTACGCCGTGGTGATCTGGAACCACGGCGGCGGCTGGAAGGAAGATGACCTGTGGGCACGTTATCGAGACGCCATGCCCCTGGGTGTGCGGGGTGTGGGACGCCGCCGGTCCCTATCCAAGATCAGAATGGGCAAATCGCTTTTCTTGCGCACCACGGACCGCATCATGGCCCTGTCCGACGATGCGCCGCCGCCGGCCACCCGCTCGGTCATCTCACCGCCGTCCACCCGGAGCCTGGACGATAGCCCAGATCCTGGCGCCATTGATATGCCCGGCAGCGACACGCCTCTGCTCGACCGCATCATGGCCGCCCCGTCCGCCCAGGACCATGAAGAGGACTCCACCCGCTGGATCGCCGCGGACGATAGCAGCAAGGACTTCTTGGACAACAGCGAACTGCAATTGGCCTTCCAGCAGGCCGCCTTGGCCACAGGCGAGACCGTGGACATCATTGGCATGGATGCCTGTCTGATGGCCATGGTGGAGGTGGCCTACCAACTGCGCAACAATGCCACCTTCCTGGTGGCCAGCCAGGAGGTGGAACCCATGAATGGGTGGGACTATACCCGGCTGCTGCAAGCTATGGTGGGGAACCCTGCCCTGCGCCCGGAACAGTTGGCCCAGACCATGGTCGATCTCTATATGGACAGCTATGCGGGCAGAAATGAACCCATCACCCAATCCGCCACGATCTTGCCCCAACTGGATGCCCTGGCCGAGCTGTTGAACCGCTTTGTGGTGGCCGCGGATCTGCACTGGGACGACCATCCCGCCCTGGCCACGGCCCTGCGCCGAGCCAAGGCCAACGCCCTGCGCTTTGACGATCCCGACTATCGGGATCTGGCAGACTTTCTGCGTCTGGTGGCCGAGGAGATGGCGATCCTGCGCGCTGCCGACGAGACCCACGAACCGGGCGTGGCCGGGGCCGCGGAGGCCGTGGATCGGGCCACCCAATCGATTCTGCACGTGATGGGGGATCCGGTCCGCTCCCCTGTGCTGGCAGCCGGGGCGGCCGGGGTGAACTATCAACAGTCCGGCACGGGCGCCTATCGGGCCAACGGGCTGACCATCTATCTGCCCGACCAGCACATCAGCCAATTCTACGACGGCCTGGACTTCCGCATCAGCCGCTGGGGGGATTTGATCCGGCGGTTGAATGGGATTGTGGCGTAAAGAGTAATGAGTAATGAGTTAATGAGTAATGAGTAACGAGTGAAGAGTAACGGGGAATGAGGTATTGGGGGCATCCGTGGCCCGCTGACTAGCGTAGGTTGAGTAGACCGGGGCAGTTTCCGGTCGTATCGAAACCGTAGCGGGTTGCCCACGGACGTTCCCAATGAACCGGTTTACGTTCATAGGGAGAAGACGATGTCCGAACTTAGCAGCATGCACTATGAACCGAAGAAGGCCGTCGAAACGCTGACGGCGACCATGCAGTCTCTGTTGGTCCGCTGGTATGACCTGCCAGAGTCCGCCCGGACCCAGGTGGATGCCCAGCGTTCGGCCCTGGCCACCCAGTTGACCCAGGCCAGCCAACTCCAGCGCTGTGGGGTGATCGTCGATTTTCTCAAGGGGTTGGAAGAATCCCCGGCTGTGTTGACCCTGGCCTACGATCTGTTGAAGGCGGGCAAGAACACCATGCTCATGCGGGGCGGGCTGCTCACGATCAAGGATGATGAGGTGGCCGTATTGACCGCACTGTTGCAGAGCCCGCCGCCTCCGCCGCCCCAGCCCCTGGCTGCCGGTGCAGAACCGAGCGCGCCAAAGGTCACCACCATCGACTTCTTCTCCGTGGTGACCATGCCCGCCCAGATCCAGGCGGACACGCTCAATCCCCTGGTGGTCAGGCTCAGCCGCTCGGCCCCGGACAAAAAGGTCGTCTTTGGGGCCAACCCCGGCATGTCCACCAGGGTGAGCGTTCCGTTCCCCGACTTGGGCCAACCCGTGGCCGTGGAGGTGACCCTCCACGCGCCGGGGCTGGGCGAAAAGACCGGCTCCTTCAGCCGCACCATGATGGTCTACAGCCATCGGGACTCGGAACCGGTGATCTTTTTGCCCGAAGCCGGCGAGTACATGGGGCCGACCTCCCTGACCCTCACCTTCTCCACCCCCCTTGGCGCGGATGCCACCATGACCGAGGTGGTGAAGCCCGCGGAGGAGGCATTTCGGGGAGGCATTGGCAAGGGGGTCAGCGCGCCGACCCTCGTGGCCTTCTTCACCGATGTGCGCTTCCCCACCCAGGTCAAGCCGGAGAGCGTCACCCCCCTCTGGGTGCGTCTCACCCTGGAGAAGAAAGAGGAGAGCCGTTCCACAAATAAAATTGGTGTGGGCTTTGACGATCTGGACAAGCCGGAGCAGATCCAGGTGGTGGTGAGCGCCGAGAACTTTACAGAAACCACCGGGGTGCTTTCCCGCACCATGACCGTGTACAGCGTTGCCGATTCCCAACCCGTGGTCTTCTTGCTCAAGGCCGGGGCCGCGGTGGGGAACAAAGCTGTGACCGTGGATTTCTATCACAGGGGCCGTCAGATCGGCAGCGCCGAGTTTATGGCCGAGATCTCGCCCACGGCCCAGGCCAAGCCGGCCAAACAACCCACCACCCTGACCAGAACCCCGGCTTTTGGGGCCTTCTCGGCCTCCCCACCCCCGCCCGCGGATGTGGAACTGCGCATCATGAAATCCCCGGAGAGCGACACCTTCCGCTACCTGCTCCACTCGTCCATCCCAGAGGTCAACCGCCACTTCGCCGACATGGGATCCATGCCCCTGGCCGCGGCGGACCCCCGTTCCTACCTCACCACCCAGTTCGCCGAGTTGAGCCAGTGGGCGGCCAGCGCCAAATGGCAGCCGGAAAACCCGGACCACCAACGGGTGACCCAGGAGTTGGAGACAATGGGCGAGGCCTTTTTCGACAAGCTCTTCTCGCCCCAACTGAAAGAGGCCTATTGGGACCTGGTGGCCTTGCGTGATCGAAAGGTGATCAAATCTCTCCTCATCACCAGCGACGAACCGTGGATCCCCTGGGAGATGGTCAAGCCCTACGATCAACGCACGGACAAGCAGGACGATTTCCTGGCCGCTGGCTGGCAGCTCTCCCGCTGGCTCTCTGGCCCCGGTCTGGGGGATCGGTTGAATGTCACCTCTGTGCGGGGCGTTATCCCGGTGTTGAACTTGCCCTTCACCGCCAAAGAGCGCAACTACATCACCGGGTTAGGCAGCCAAGGGGTGAATATCGGGGCTTTTCTGCAAACCAAACAGGATGTCACCGCCGCGGCTAAACTGGGCCAGATCCAGGTGATCCATGTGGCCGCCCACGGCAATTTCAAGGTTGAAAACCCCGACGAATCCCCCATCGCCCTCCAGGGCCGAGACGAGCTCTATCCCCGGGACATGCAGGGCAGTTGGCTGGCCCCCCTGCGCCAGGAGCGTCCTATTCTCTTCCTCAACGCCTGTCACAGCGCCAAGGTCGGCTTCTCCCTCACCGGGCTGGGGGGCTGGGCCAGCACCGCCGTGCGAGAGATGCGGGTCAGCGCCTTCATCGGCGGTCTGTGGGAGGTCAACGACGACCTGGCCGCGGAGATCGCCATCCAGTTCTACGAAAACCTGCGCCGGGACATGACCCTGGGCGAAGCCTTCCACGCCGCCCGCCTGTTCATCCGAGACCAAAATCCCGGCAACTCCACCTGGCTGGCCTACAGCCTCTACGGCGACCCGAATATGCGAGTTACATGGACGGTGTGAGGTGTAAAACGAGTAAGGAGTAATGAGTAATGAGCGTGGTCGACCACGTTCATTACTCATTACTCCTTACTCGTTTCACAACACACGCCATTCGACAAATCCCAGAAAGATGTCAACCCTATGACCACCCCAATGCGCCGCCAATATCTGGAAATTAAGGGGCAGTATCCTGACTGCATCCTCTTTTTTCGCTTGGGCGATTTCTATGAAACGTTTGACGAAGACGCCAAGATCGTGGCCAAGGTGTGCGATGTGGTGTTGACCAGTCGGCCCGTGGGGTCGAACCAGCGGGTTCCCCTGGCCGGGGTGCCCTATCACAGCGTGGACGGCTATTTGGCCATGCTGATCGAGGCTGGCTACAAGGTCGCCCTGGCCGAGCAGGTCAGCGAGCCGGGCAACGGCTTGGTGGACCGAGAGGTGCGCCAGGTGATCACCAAGGGCACCATCACCGAGCCAAATCTGCTGGACGCCAAACGCAACAACTATCTGGTCGCCGTCACCTTCAACGCCCGGGGGGATCGGGCCGGCATCGCCTTCTGCGACATCACCACCAGCGAGTTCGCCGCCACGGAGATCGGCGGCGACAGCGCGGCCGAGGTGGAGCGGCGGGTGGGCGAAGAGTTGGGCCGCCTGGCCCCCAGCGAACTGATCCTGGCCGACTGGTCGGTGGATCAGACCGGTCTGGGGCCGCTGATCGACAACCTTTCCCCCCAAATTTCCTCCGTGGAGGCGTGGCAGGTGGCCGGGGACACCGCGGACGAGCGGCTCAAGCGCCATCTGCGGGCCACCAGTTTGGATGGCTTTGGCCTGCAAAATCGCAAAGAGGCCGTGCGGGCCGCCGCGGCTATTTTGGCCTATTTGCGGGAGATGCAGCCGGCGTCTCTGGCCCAGCTCACCCGGCTCCACGCCTACGAGATCGGCCAGTTTATGACCCTGGACGAATCCACCCGGCGCAATTTGGAGCTGACCGAGACCATCCGCGGCGGCAGGACCCAGGGCAGCCTGTTGGAGGTGCTGGACGCCACCATGACCCCAATGGGCGGGCGGCTGTTGCGCCGCTGGCTGGGCCAGCCCCTGCTGGATGTGGCCACCATCAACCGGCGGCTGGACACGGTCCACGCCTTCTTCGAGCAGACCCTGTTGCGCAACCAACTGCGGGACAACCTGCGGGGTCTGGGGGATGTGGAGCGTTGGACCAACCGGG
>CAZKEX010000263.1:0-6976 GCA_964551895.1 uncultured Caldilineaceae bacterium
GTGAAGTTGTACAGCACCAAACTGCCCCGCAGATCCTCGTTGGTGAGCCGTTCCCCCTGCTGGTCGGTCAACGTGAAACCGGGGGCCAAGCTGATGCGGGGCAGGACCACAATGGGCTGGAAGACCACAAAGGCCAGCAGGGCCACAAGGGGCAAGGTCATGCCGATATAAAGCCAATAGATGCGCTTGAAGCGAAACTTGCCCGGTTGGTTAAATTGTAGGGTTGGGGTAGCTGTGTTCATGATTTAAGCATAACCAAGGCAGGGTAGACTGTCAAACTGGCGGGGGTTGGGTGGCGGCATTAGCGGAGTTCGCACTCCCCGCCCCCCTAGCCCCCCAACCTTGGGGGAACTGTCCACGACCTCCCCCAGAATTGGGGCCGGGGGGCTGAACGATTTCACTAGCGGAGTTCGCACCCCCTGGTGCGAACGGATCGACGCCAGGAGGTGTCGACCCCATCAACTCAGTTTGAACAGTCCCGATCCATTTTTGCGCTCTAACCGGGTCCATGACCCGGTGGGTCTACATGATCTTCTGCGGTGGACCCGCCCGGTCACGGACCGGGCTAGAGCATTATTCCCTAGATTAACTCGCGTGAGAGATCTGTTCGTAGACCTGGACAATGAACCCATCCGCCTCAGCCAGGAGGGCGTGGACTTGCGGGCTGAAGCCTTCGCCGTGATCGAAGGCGTAGCCGGGGACGGTGATCAGCCAGGCGTCCACCTGTTTGGCGTAGAGTTCTCTGGCATAGAGCAGCACCATTTGGGCGTCCACATGGTGGCCCAGCCGTCCCGTGGAGGCCGCGAGATCTAAGGCCGTCATGGTCAAATCAGCCCCAGAATTTTCCCCTTGCCCCCCCTTGCCCGATCCGATCCCCACCCGCGTATCAACAAAAAGGACCGCTGCCACTTCGGGCCGGGCCACCTCCAACGCCAGTTCCGGCATCAACTGGTGGACAGAGATCAGTTCTGTGGTCAAATCAGGGTGGGGATTGGCCCCGGCGATCTGTTTGGCCAGGGCCAATCCAGCCCCATCGTCCTGGCGCAGATCGTTGCCACAGGCCAGGATCAGCACAGACCGACCGACCGCATCCGTGGTGGATTTTGAATCCTGGACGTGGCCGGTCGGCTGGTGATGCATAAGCCGGAGATGGCTTTGAGAGGCTAGGTTGGGGGAGGCGGCGGTCCCTTGCGGGCTAATCACGGATCTTTTCGTCCAGCAGCGCGCCGTCCGGCCCCAGCAGTTGGACGTGCATGGGCATTT
This sequence comes from uncultured Caldilineaceae bacterium, assembly GCA_964551895.1. Classification (GTDB taxonomy): domain Bacteria; phylum Chloroflexota; class Anaerolineae; order Caldilineales; family Caldilineaceae; genus JAGNDO01. The sequence continues at coordinate 1,264 of CAZKEX010000263.1, forward strand.
GGCCCACGGCGTGGGTGGAGCAGCTCAGGCAGGGGTCATAGGCCCGGATGCCATGCTCGATGCGGTTGAGAATGCCCTCGCTCAACTGGGCGTGGGCGCCGCCTCCGTTGCCATTGCCCTTGTCGTTGACATAGGCCTGGGCGATCTGCTTGACCGTGAGGTTCATGGCCAGGTTGTTCTGGCCCGTGGCGATGATCATGTTGACCTTCTGCAGGATGCCGTTCTCGTCCACATGATATTCGTGGAAGAGGGTGCCCCGGGGCGCTTCGCTGACCCCAATGCCCACCAGATTGTTGACCTGGGCCACGCTGCGCACCCGATTGTTGGTCAGCTCCGGGTCGTTTAGTACCTCTTCGATCTTTTCCAAACAGAAGAGGATCTCGATCAGCCGGGCGTAGTGGTAGTGGAAGCTGCTGGAGACCGGCTGGCCGTGTTCGCCCAGACGCCGGAATTGGCGCAGCTCGCGGTCGGCCTTGGGGGTGCCGGCATAGTCGCAGATATTGAGCCGGGCCAGGGGGCCGACCCGATACATGCCAGCGCTGTCTTCGTAGCCCAGGGGTTTGTAATAGGGGAACTTGAGATAGGACCAAGGCTCGACCGCCTCGCCGACCACGTCGCGATAGTTGGCCGGATCAACGTCGTCCAAAATGCGCCCAGCGCTGTCCATGATGCGCAGGACGCCGTCGTAATGCTCCAATCCGCCGTCCGGGGTCACCAAGCCCATGTAGAGGCTGGGGAAATCGCCGTAGCTCTCGATTTCGGGCTGGAACTGGTCGAAGCTGTCTTTGAGCAGATTGAGGGCCAACTCGACGATGTCGAAGGCCTCGGGCAACATGCGTTTGAGATGATCCCGCTGGGCGGGGGCCAGGGCTTCCCGCACGCCGCCGGGCACGGTCCAGGCCGGGTGGACACTCTTGCCGCCCAGGGTGCGGATCACCTCTTGGCCAAAGCCCCGCAGACGGATGCCGTTGCGGGCAATGCTGGGGTGACGCTGGATCAGCCCAACTATGTTGCGTTGGGCAGGATCGCTCTCCATGCCCAGCAGCAGATCCGGGGCGCTGAGGTGGAAGAAGCTGAGGGCGTGGCTCTGCACAAGCTGGCCCCAGTTCATCAACTGGCGCAACTTGGCCGCCGCCGGCGGAATGCTGACGCCCAAAATAGCGTCCCCGGCCTTGGCCGAGGCCATCAGATGGCTGACCGGGCAGATGCCGCAGATGCGGGCGGTGATACCGGGCATCTCCCAAAAGCTGCGGCCTTCGCAGAACTTTTCGAAGCCCCGGAACTCGGTGACATGGAAGCGGGTATCCGCAACCTGGCCGGCATCATCCAAATGAACCGTGATCTTGGCGTGGCCTTCGATACGGGTGACGGGATCGATCATGACAACTTTGGACATAAGTTCACCTCAAGTAAATGAGCGAATGGCAAATGGCGAATGGCAAATGGCGAATGGCGAATGGCGAATGGCGAATGGCGAGTTGCGAGTTGCGAATGGGTTTGATGGTTCGCGGCACGATTTTGCCATTCGCCATTCGTCATTCGCTCATTCGCCATTTATCCAAACGTGCGCATGGTGTCGGGCAGCATGATCCGTTCACCGTTCAGGAGGGCGCTGACCGCGGTCCAGATGCGTTCCGGGTCCGGCGGGCAGCCGGGGAGGAAGGCGTCCACATGGATCAATTGGTGCAGGGGCAGCACATGGGGGATCAAGGCGGGCACAATTTCGTCTGCCTCGCCGCCCTTGGGCAGGCCGCCTGGGCCTTCGTGATAGACCTTGGTCAGCAGATCCTCCACCCCCAGCTTGTTGCGCAGAACAAGCACATTGCCCGTCACCGCGCAGTCGCCAAAGCTGACCACGATCTTGCTGTTGGCCCGGATCTCTTTGGCCAGGTGGATATGATCCACGTTGGCGATGGCCCCCTCCACCAGGGTGACATCCACATTTTTGGGAAACTCTTTTATATCCGCAATCGGGCTATAGACCAGGTCCGCCGCCTCAAAGAGGTCGAGCAGCCTCTCGTCCAGGTCCAAAAAGCTCATGTGACAGCCGGAACAGCCCCCCAGCCATGCAGTGGCCAGACGAATCTTGCCTGGGGCAGTTGATTTTTTTGGCATGGTACCTCCTACAGCGAATGGCGAATGGCGAATGGCAAATGGCGGGTTGCGAGGGGCGAATTGCGAGTTGCAGATGGCGGATTCACGTCGCCATTTGCCATTCGCCATTCGCCATTCACCCTATGATCGGCTCCAGACGTTGTTTTCCCGGCCATCCAAAATCCAGCGCAGGAAGTCGTGTTGTTTTTCCATCTCGGCCACGGTGGACCCCTTGAGGGACAAGGCGCCGGTGGGGCAGACCTGGACGCACTTGCCACAGCTTGTGCAGCTACTGCTCGTTCCCCAGGGCTGGTTCAGGTCGGCGATCACCCGGCTATTCACCCCTCGGCCAGAGACATCCCACGTGTGGGCGCCCTCCACCTCGTCGCACACACGCACACAGCGGGTGCAGAGGATGCAACGGTTCTGGTCCATGACAAAGCGACTGTGGCTGGCATCCATTGGGATGTCTGGACAGAGATAGTCGTAGCGCACATTGTCCACAGAGAGACGGGCGGCCTGCCATTGCAGCTCGCAATTGCCATTCATGACACAGACAGAGCAGATATGGTTGCGTTCAGAAAGCAACAGCTCCAAGATCATCTGGCGATAGCGGATCAGGCGCTCGCTGTGGGTATAGATCACAACCCCTTCTTGGACCGGGGTGACGCAGGCCGGTTGCAGCTTCTGGTTGCCCTGGATCTCGACCAGGCAGAGACGGCAGCCGCCCCGTTCGCTCAACCCCTCCATGTGGCAGAGGGTGGGCAACTCGATGCCCCGTTCCTTCAGCACAGCCAGCAAGCTCTGCTCAGATCGTGCGCTGACCAGTTCGTCGTTGATGGTCAAGGTGACGACGGACATAAGACTCTCCTCGTGCAAATGGCGAATGGCGAATGGCGAGAGATGCTCGACACTCATTACGCATTACTCATTACGCATTACTCATTACTCATTACGCATTACGCATTACTCGATAAGCCCTACACCAACTCGATCACCGGCCTCTGATCAAACTCACATACTGCGGCGGCGCAGGTGCGGTGGTGGATGTGGGTTTCATACTCTTCTCGGAAATAGCGCAGTGTGCTGAGGACCGGGTTGGGGGCCGATTGGCCCAGTCCGCACAGGCTGGTCTCGGCCACCATGGTGCATAGCTCTTCCAGCCGCGCCAGATCCATCGCCGTGGCGCTGCCGTTGGTGACCCGATCTAGGATGCGGTGCATCTGCACCGTGCCCACCCGGCAGGGCGCACACTTGCCACAGCTCTCGTCCATGCAGAATTCCATAAAGAACTTTGCCACATCGGGCATACAGCTCTGGTCGTCCATCACAATCAACCCGCCAGATCCCATGATGGAGCCCAAGGCCCGCAGACTTTCGTAATCCACCGGTGTGTCCAAATGGGCCGCTGGAATACAACCACCGCTGGGGCCGCCGGTCTGGGCTGCCTTGAAGGTGCGCCCATTTGGCACGCCACCGCCGATGTCAAAGATGATCTCCCGCAGGGGGATGCCCATGGGCACTTCGATCAGTCCCGTGTTTTCCACCTTGCCGGCCAGGGCAAAGATCTTGGTTCCCGTACTCTTTTTGGTGCCGATTCCCGCATACCATTCCGGCCCGTTTTTAATAATGGGCACGATGCTGCCCAGGGTTTCCACGTTGTTGATCAGTGTGGGGCAGCCCCACAGACCGCTCTGGGCCGGATAGGGTGGACGGGGGACCGGCTGGCCACGCTGGCCCATGATGGAGGCCATGAGCGCGGTCTCTTCGCCACACACAAAGGCCCCAGCCCCAATCCGCACATCAATGCGGAAGGTAAAGCCGCTCTCCAGCACACGACCGCCCAAAATGCCCCGGCGCTCCGCGGCCCGAATGGCCCGCTCCAGCCGCTTGGCCGCGATCGGGTACTCGCCCCGTACATAGAGAAAGCCCTGTTCCGCGCCCACCGCATACCCGGCAATCGCCATCCCCTCCAACACCCGGTGGGGGTCCGACTCCATCAACGTGCGGTCCATATACGCGCCGGGATCGCCCTCATCGCCGTTGGCCACCACATATTTGCGGCCCCCTGGGGCCTTGCGCACCAGATTCCACTTCAGCCCCACCGGATACCCAGCCCCACCCCGGCCCCGCAGACCACTGTCCGCCAGGGCATTGCATACCTCTTCTGGGGTCATCTCTCGCAGAGCGTGGGCCAAGGCGCTGTAGCCGCCCTGGGCCACATAGTCCTCCAACCGCTCCGGGTCGATCAGGCCGCTGTGGGCCAAGACCACCTTTTTCTGCTTGGTGAAAAAGGGCAGATCAGACGGCATGCGATGGCGGGCCACCCATTCGGCCTCCGGCTCCGGCTCGGTCTCTGGCTCAGCCGCTGAGTCGGTCTCTGAGTCGGTCTCTGGGCCAGCCCCCGGATCAACCTTGGGGCTGACAGCGCACAAAGTCACAATGGACCGGGCCACGGCTGGGGTCACATTCTCAAAAATTTGGTCCGGCTGGCCGGGCCGTTGCACGGTGACAAGCGGACCTCGGCTGCATGGTCCCATGCAACCTGTGGCGACCGTCTCAACGTCCACGTCCAATCCGGCCTCTTTGATCTGGCTGTTGACCGCATCTTGTACCGCGGCGCCGCCAGACGAAAGACAGGGTGTGCTGGCACAGCAAAGAATGCGGCAGGCAAAGGCCTGCTGGCGCTCTAACTCTCGCTGGCTCATGGCCTGTAATTCGACTCTGTTCATGGGTGATCACTCCATCACACTGTTGAACCTGGGATATTGGATTGAGATCGGATGGTTGGGGGGTTGGGGGATTGGGGGATTGGGCGATTGGGAGATTGGGAGATTGTGTTATGACAATCTCTCAATCGCTTAATCTCCCAATCTCTCAATCGCCCGCATTCCCTGATCCACAATTCTCAACCTGTCATGCTGGAACCAGCTCGGTCTCTTTTTGGGCGGAGACCAGTTGACGCACCTTTTCCAAGATGCCCTCTGGGGTCTCCCGGCCCAAGACCTCGCCATCCACCACCAAAACCGGGGCCAGGCCACAACTGCCCAAGCAGCGGGCAGCGGCCAAGCTAAACGAGCCGTCCGGGGTGGTCTGCCCCGTCTCAACCCCATACTCGGCCTGAAGCAGAGCCACGATCTCTGCCGCCCGCTTCACATAGCAGGCCGTGCCCATGCACACAATGCAGGTATGGTCACCTTGGGGCTTGAGCGAAAAGAAGTGGTAAAAAGTGGCGACGCCAAAGACCCAGCTCAGGGGCAGTTTGAGCTGGCCGGCCACATAGATAAGCAGATCCTCTTCCAGAAAGCCAAAGGCCTCCTGGGCCGTGTGCAAGACCTCGATCAGGGCATCCTGGCGAAATTGGAAGCGCTTGAGGGTGCGGTCCACCAACTTGAACCGGTTGTCGCCGCTGGGATGCCCAGTGGCCTTTGGGGTACGTGTGGACATAGAAGGTTCCTTTATTTTTGTGAAATTGTTCACAAACAGTCTATATATGATACCCCAACTCATGACCTAAATATAAGGGATAGATGTCCCACGTCTCCCGTGACAGATGTCCCGGCTGGGGTGAGGGGGTGACAAGGTGACAAGGTGACAAGGTGAGGGGGTGAGGGGGTGA
>CAZKEX010000264.1:0-2059 GCA_964551895.1 uncultured Caldilineaceae bacterium
ATTGAACGGATCGAAACAGATCAAAGCCAAAAAAACGAGAAGAAAATCCGCGTAAACCCGTCGAATTGGCCACAAAGAACACAAAGAACACAAAGGAAAACTGCGCTTTTCCTCTGCGAATCCTCTGGGTTCTCGGCGGTTAAATGCTCTTTGCAATTCAGTCATTTTGAAGGTGCGTTACACAATTTTGCCTATAGACCAAATGTTCTTTTTGTGATATAATAATGGGACAATTCAGGGGTGATGGCATCACTGAATCGGCACATTGTTACCGGAACAGCGGCAGTTCTACCAAAGGAGAAGACCAGATGAAAGTAGTCACAGCATACCCGGATGGCCTGTTCTGTTGGGTGGATCTCACCACCACGGATCAGGAGGGGGCCAAGGCGTTTTACAGCGGACTCTTCGGCTGGGAGGCCGACGATATCCCCACGCCCATGGGACCCATGTACACCATGTTCCGAATTCAGGGCAAAAACGTGGCCGGCGGCGGCCCCATGCCGCCGGATATGCAGGGGATGCCGCCCTATTGGATGTCCTATGTGAGCCATAGCGATGTGGACAGCGTGGTGGAGAAGGTGGTTGCGGCTGGCGGCGCCGTGCCCATGCCGGCCATGGATGTGATGGAAGAGGGGCGCATGGCCCTGATCCAAGATCCCACCGGCGCCATGGTCGGCGTCTGGCAGCCCAAGGATCACATCGGCGCCCAGTTGGTCAACATGGACAACACCTTGGTCTGGAACGAACTTCAGACCCGGGATGCCGAGAGCGCAGCGGCTTTTTATGCCACCGTCTTTGGGTGGACCTACAGCCAAACCGACTCGGGATACTACGTCTTTGCCAATGATGGGCGTGCCCAGGCCGGCATGATGCAGATGGACGACTCTTGGGGACCCGTGCCGCCAAGCTGGTCCGCCTATTTCATGGTGCCAGACATCCAGGCCACGGTGGCCAGGGCCCAGGAATTGGGCGGCAAGATCTTTGTGCCCCCCACAAGAGCCAGTGATATGGGTACCTTCTCCGTCATCCAAGATCCCCAAGGCGCCGTCTTCACCGCCATGCAGTTTGACGGCCCGGTGGACGAGCCGCCCGGCTTCTAGAAGAGGAGAAGGGGAGAGAGGGAGAAGAGGAGACAAGGAGGGGGAGATCGCCGTGATCCCCCCCTCCTTGTCTCCTCTTCTCCCTCTCTCCCCTTACTCGGCCAAAATCTTCTCCAGCGCCTCGTCGTCGGGCGCGCCCATGATGTTGTAGCCGCCGTCTACGTAGACGACTTCGCCGGTGACGCCGGAGGCCCAGTCGCTGAGCAGGTAGCGGGCGGTGTTGCCCACATCTTCCTGGGTGACGTTGCCCAGGGGGGCCACCGCGCCCACGTATTTGAGGCTCTTGCGGAAACCGCTCACCCCGGACGCGGCCAGGGTCTTGATGGGGCCGGCGCTGATGGCGTTGACCCGGATGCCATCCTTGCCCAGATCCCAGGCCAGATAGCGCACGGATGCCTCAAGAGCCGCCTTGGCCACCCCCATGACGTTGTAGTTGGGCGTCACCTTCTCCGCCCCAAAATAGGTCAGGGCGACCATCGCCCCGCCCTCGGGCATCAGATCCTTGGCCCGGGCGGCCAGGGCCACCAGGCTATAGCAGCTAATGTCCAGGGCCACCCGGAAGCCGTTGCGGGTGGTGTCGACAAAGCGGCCCCCCAACTCCTCCTTGGGCGCGTAGGCCACACAGTGGACCAAAAAGTCGATGGTACCGAAATGATCCTTGGCCTTGGCAAAGACCGTGTCAATGGCCGCATCGTCGGTCACATCGCACTCTTCCACAAAACTGCTGCCCACGCTTGCGGCCAGGGGCTTGACTCGCTTTTCCAGGATCTCCCCAGCATAGCTGAAGCCCAACTCTGCCCCTTCTTCGTGCAACGCTTCGGCAATGCCCCAGGCGATGGAATTCTTATTGGCCACCCCGAAAATCAGACCTCGTTTACCCTCAAACAGACCCATACGATTGCTCCTTGTGCAATAGCTCAAAAATGGAATCAGACGTGGGCCATTGTATCATGAATTGG
>CAZKEX010000264.1:2159-6960 GCA_964551895.1 uncultured Caldilineaceae bacterium
CTTGTGCAATAGCTCAAAAATGGAATCAGACGTGGGCCATTGTATCATGAATTGGACCGCAACTAAAACCCACTCTTTTGAACACACCCTAACCATCTGTGGGATCGGGCTGTCGGGTCTATTTGTGGATGTTCTGAACGAAAGTTGGAAACTCGTAAACTAAAACACCAAAATAACGGACTTTTTAGCAAATTCGTGGATTTTGGTACTTGCCAAAGCGCAAAATCTGTGTTATTATTTCCAATAGAGTGTTGTCTATCGCGTTGTGGTTGGAAGCCACTGTCGGGGGAAGCGTGATAGCAACACTCTTTTTTTGCGCTTTTTTTGCGCTTTTTTTAGGGGTGTGGTCAAAATGAGTTTGAGGCGTTCGTGCCAAGAGGCGGGCACGCCTTGACCCAACTCATTTTGGCCACACCCCTTTTGGTTGGAGTTACTTGGTTTTTTCTGCGTCTTCAATTTGCCAAAGCAAAAGGCGTATGATATACTCTCGCAAGAGTGTTGTCTATCGCGTTGTGGTTGGAAGCCACTGTCGGGGGAAGCGTGATAGCAACACTCTTTTTTTGCGCCTTTCGTTAACCGCTGTCCAAACAGCCGCAACGGACTTGACAACAAAACGCCTTGGGAGAATTTCTCTCCCAAGGCGTTTTTTGCGTTTGTGGATGGATGATGTTACCCCAAGATGCGCAGAAATTTACGCTTGCCAACTTGCAACACCTGTTCGCCGGCGGTGGGGCTGACTGTAGCGCCCGTGTCCTCGATGGTCTCCTCGTTGAGCCGCACGGCCCCTTGCTGGACCATGCGCCGGGCCTCGCTTTTGGATTTGACCAACTTGCTCTCGGCCATCACATCCAAGAGCAGGGTGGGGCCGGTCAGGGTGAAGGTGGGGGCGTCGCTGGGGGCCGCGCCTTCGAACATGGCTCGGGCGTCCTGGGCGGCCTGGTCCGCGGCGGCGTCGCCGTGGAAGATGCTGACGATCTCCCAGGCCAGAGCTTGCTTCAGCTTGCGGGGGGGGAGGGCCCCGGCGGCCAGATCGGCCATCAGCCCGTCGATCTTCTCTGGGCTCCAGCGGGTGACCAGGTCGGCAAAGTTGCGGATGGTCTGATCCGGCAGGTTGAGTACTTTGGTGTAGATCACGCCTGGGGATTCGTTGATGCCGATGGAGTTGCCCGTGGATTTGCTCATGCGCAACACCCCGTCCGTGCCCACCAAGATGGGGAAGGTGAGGACGGTTTGGGGGCGCATGCCCTTGGCCTCCATCAGCTTGCGCCCGGCCATCAGGTTGAAAAGCTGGTCCGTACCGCCGATCTGGACATCGGTCTCCAGGGCCACAGCATCGAAGCCCTGCATCAGGGCGTAGAAGAACTCGTGCAGCCAGATGGCGTCGTTCTTTTCGAAGCGTTTGCTAAAGTTGTCTCGCACCAGAAACTGTTGCACGGTGAAATGGCTGGCAAGCTCGATCACATCGGTGAAGGTGAGGGCCGAAAGCCACTTGTGGTTGTAATCCACCAGGGTCTTGGCCGGATCCAGCACCTTCCAGGCCTGATCCGTGAAGCTCTTGGCCTTTTCCAGGGCCTCGTCCAGGCTTTGTTGCACCCTGGCGCTGGTCTTGTCGCTGGGGTCGCCGATGGTGCCGGTGAAGGTGCCGATCAGAAAGATCACCGTGTGGCCCAGCTCTTGGAATTGGCGCAGTTTGCGGATGGGGACCGTGTGGCCCAGGTGCAGATCCGTGGCCGTGGGGTCAAAGCCGCAGTAGACCCGCAGGGGGATGCCCGTGCGCTCGCACGCTTCCAGCCGCTGGCGCAGCTCTTTTTGCATGTTCTCCGTGGTCTGCTCGTCGCCAAAATCCACGCCGCGCATGAGGACGGCCATCTGGTGGTCAACGGGTGGGAAGGGGGCGGATTGGGAAGTGGGCAGGGTGGTCATGGTCAGTTTCCGTTTCTTTTGGGATCTGAATTCAAGGCAACAAAAAACGCGTGACAGTGCGCCACGCGTTTCGGACAAAGGGATGGACGGCCAGACGGATCTAGCCGTCTGCCCCGGACAGGGCGCGCACAGGCGGGAAGGGGCGTCTTGCGCCCCCCGTATACAAGTAGGGGTTGCCGTGGGTGAGTGTGCTACGCTGTGTTTTCATGGGCGGTATCATAGCATTTCCGTGGGCGACGGTCAAAAAAGGGGATAACCGCAGAGGGCGCAGAGGTGGCGCGGAGAGCGCAGAGGAAACAGCGGTTTTTCTCTGCTTTTCTCTGCGCACCCTCCGCGCCCTCTGCGGTTAAAGCTGTACGCTCTTTTCCCCCCAAATTGCTCTGCCCCGACCATGTGTTACAATAGATCTATGGCTAAATTTTCCCGACGACAGGGGCGTGCAGCCCAACAACCCGATGATCCCTATCGACTCTCTGCCAGGGGGACAGGCGGCGACCCAGGCGGCTTTGCCTGGTCTTTTGGCGCGGACGCAGATAGCGGCGCGGTGATCGAGCACGAACCCGGGGGGGACGGTCTGCGCGCTCGCTTTGGGGGCGGCGATGGTCGTCCCCGCGCCGCCGCGGTGGGCCGGGAGTTGAATGTGGCCCTGGAGCGCTGGTGGGGACGGGGAGAGTTGCCGTCCCAGCTTTTGTTGCGGGATGGCCTGTTGGTGTTGGAGGCGGGCCAACCTTTGAGCGAGAGCCAACACACGCTGATTTTGCGCACGGCCCTGGCCTATGGCCGGGGCATGTTGACCGCCTTGGCCCACCAGACCGACCCGGAACGCACGGCAGAGGTGATCAAAGAGGCCCTGTTGGACCCTCGGCCCCGCCCGGCTGGCGGCTCGTTGCCCGTGGGGGATGTGCGGCGGCTACGCCAGGAGGGCGCCGACGGCGCGGCCTGGGGCAGCTATCTGCTCCAAGCTTTGCGCATGGAGAGTAGTCTGCCCTTGGAACCCCGGCGCAGTCGGGCGGCTCAGCTTTTGGGTCAACTTCAGGCGGCGGGTCGATCCGATGGCTCCCTGGCCCAGGAGGTGCTGGGGGGTGGGATAGTTCCTGTGGCCCCCACGTTCGGTCAGCTGATCCGCCCCAAGAGGCGGAGACGGTCACATTTTTGGACCGGGGTCTTCCTTCTCCTGGCCGTTGGGCTGATCGGCGCGGCGGGACTGCTCTTTTGGCAGGAACGGGTTGCGGGGTCGGCGGTGGAGCAAATCACAATTCCGGCGGGCACCTACCCCATCAGCGACCCGTCTCGGCCTGGGGAGATCCGCAAGGTCCAGGTGCAAAGTTTCCGCCTGGACCGCACGGAGGTCACCAATGGGGCGTATCGGGCCTGCTACGAGGCGGGGGTGTGCGGTTGGCCGGGGGAGAGCAGCGTGGGCGGCGGCACGAACCCGATCTTGGAGCCGGGCAAGCGGGACTTTCCGGTGACCGGGGTGAGTTGGGGCGCGGCGAACAGTTATTGTACCTGGGTGGGCCAACGTCTGCCCTTGGAGGAGGAGTGGGAGATCGGCGCGGCCGTGGCCCCCACCTCCATGCGTCGCTTTGTCTATCCGTGGGGAGATTTCTTCCAGGCTCGGGTGGTGCAGGCGGGGGTGGGGATCAGCGGACCGGGGCCGGTGGGCAACTTCTCGCCCGGCGGGGACAGCCGCTTTGGCGCGGCGGACATGGCGGGCAATGTGGCCGAATGGACCGCCACCCTGCTTGAGCCGGGCATTTTTGTGGTGCGGGGCGGTTCCTATCAAGACGATAGCTTGGGTCTGCGCACAGACAGTTGGCAAGCGGTCCCGGCAGAGACAGCGGCCCCCTGGCTGGGCTTCCGCTGCGCCACGACAGGACAGTAGAGCAATGCACAATGCACAATGGACAATGGACAATGGCGGGTGGACAGGGCGCATAACATTGTGCATTGTCCATTGTGCATTGTGCATTTTCTTTTTCTTCCCCCCACAAATGGCGTCCGCGGCCTCGGAGCCCTGTTCGCCGCCCAATGTGATCCCGGCGTCTGTGTGTGACATGGACTCGTTTTACGGCGATCCGCCCCGGCAGATCCCCCAGGGGTGGACGCCTTTTGTGTTGAGCGGGGATCTGACCTTTATGCAGGATGTGGACACCCTGTGGGGCGCGCCCAGCCTGCGCATGTGGAGCAACGGCGGCACCTTCAAGGCGGGGATCTTCACCCAGGTGCAGGTGACGCCTGGGGCGGGCTATCGGGCCAGCGTGGCCTGGGCCGCGCCCAACGAGCCGGACGCCTTTGGCCGCCAATTGGGCATCGACCCCACGGGCGGCACGGATCCCAACGGCGCAACCGTGGTATGGGGGACGACCCATTGGGGACCGGGGCGACTGCTCAACTATCCCCCGGGCAAGGGGCCAAACATCGACCTGACCGTGCGGGCCCAGAGCGAGGTGATCACGGTCTTTTTTGTGACGGATCACAACCGCAGCACCGGGGACAACGTGATCTTTGTGGATGCCATCGCCCTCTACCCGGACGAGAGCGCTCCGGCCCCGGCCCCGCCCACGGCAACCCCTGCGCCCGTGGTGGTTGCGGCCGCCGCGCCCGTTGCCCAGCCCACGGCCACGCCGCCGCCGCCCACCCCCACCCCCCTTCCCACAGAGACACCCACCGTCACCCCCATCCCCACGGCCACGGAGACGCCCACGCCTCTGCCCACGCCCACACCCACCGTCACCCCGCGCTGGACCCCCTTGCCCACCATCACCCCGGCGACCGGGATGGGCTCGTTGGATTTGGGCGATCTGGCCGGTCAGCGTCCGGGGCTGATGTGGGGGATCGGTCTGCTTGGCCTGGCCGGGGCTGGCATCTTTGGCGGTTC
>CAZKEX010000265.1:0-6908 GCA_964551895.1 uncultured Caldilineaceae bacterium
CAACCGTACAGGGTCCATGCACCGTGCATGATCATGGGAGCCGTGCGGTTGAAAACCACACCTACGATTTGAGTAGCGCCCGTTCCTCGACGGATGAACCATGCCAAAATCCGCGCAGATCCGCCAAATCCGCGCCATCCGCGTTCTATTCCCCTCTTTGAACCCGTCGCAAACCCGGCCCAAAATGGATTTTTTATCGGCTGTCTGCTACACTTACGTCTTGTCAATCCTTCGACACGCTGTCGAGAGTTGACCTGCGTTTGATCCACGAAAGCAAGAAACAGGGGCAGTATGGTACCGAAGAAACTCCAAGGGCAGGTCGCCATTGTCACCGGATCCGGGCGGGGGCTGGGCGCGGCCACGGCCCGGCTGCTGGCGGAGATGGGGGCGGCCGTGGTGGTCACCTCCCGCACCCAGGCCGAGATCGATGCCGTGGCCAAGGGCATCACCGCGGCAGGGGGCCGGGCGATTGCCGTGGCCGGGGATGTGAGCGATCTCTCCCAGGTGGAGGAGCTGGTGGAGTCGGCCCTGGACCACTTTGGCCGGGTTGACATCCTGGTCAACAACGCGGCTGTGCTGTGGCCCATGGATGAGGCCCTGGAGGTGGACCCGGAGGAATGGGCCTACAATATCCACATCAATCTGGTGGGGTCATTTTACATAACCCACAATCTGCTGCCGGTCTTTGTCGAGCAGGGATCCGGCCGGGTGATCAACATCACCAGCGGCGTCGCCACCAACCCGGTGGTGGGGTGGAGCGCCTATGCCGTGGCCAAGGCCGGGATGGACATGCTCACCCGCAGCCTGGCGTTGGAATTGGCCGAGAGCGGGGTGCGCATCAACGCCCTTAACCCGGGCATGGTGGACACGTCCATGCAGGAAGAGATCCGGGCCGTAGACACCGAGGGCAGCCGGCTGGATTTCTCCGGCTTTCAGCGGGCCTACGACGAGGGGCGTCTGCGCTCCCCAGAGCAGGTGGCCCACGCCGTGGCCTGGCTGGCCGGCCCCTGGAGCCGGGAGCGCCACGGCGAGTTTTTCAGCGTCAACGACCCGGCCTTTGCCGAACAAGTATCCCAAGACATGGCCCAAGGCCAACCAATTCTCTAATTCTCTCTCTCTATCTCTATCTCTACCTCTATCCCTACCCACAACTTAAGCTGAAACCAGCGACACCAAAATAGGAGAAACAAACATGGCATACCAAAAAGTAACCGTCCCCAGCGTAGGGGAAAAGATCACCATTCAGAATGGCAAATTGACCGTCCCCGACAACCCCATCGTCACCTTCATCGAGGGCGACGGCACGGGCGCGGACATCTGGGCGGCCAGCCAGCCGGTCTTGGACGCCGCGGTGGAGAAGGCCTACGGCGGCAAGCGCAAGATCTCGTGGATGGAAGTCTATGCCGGCGACAAGGCCAACGATGTCTACGGCGAGCCCATCTGGCTGCCCCAAGAGACCTTGGACGCCATCGACGAGTTCCTGGTCAGCATCAAAGGCCCCCTCACCACCCCCATCGGCGGCGGCATCCGCAGCATCAACGTGGCCCTGCGCCAGCGGCTGGACCTCTATGCCTGCGTGCGCCCGGTCAAGTATTTCCAAGGGGTGCCCAGCCCGGTCAAGACCCCGGAGCTGATCGACATGATCATCTTCCGGGAGAACACCGAGGACATCTACGCCGGCATCGAGTGGGAGGCCTACACCGCCGGGGCCAAGAAGATGATCGACTTCTTGCAGAACGAGATGGGCATCACCGCCATCCGCTTCCCGGACAGCACGGGGATCGGCATCAAGCCCATCAGCGAGGAGGGCACCAGCCGCTTGGTCCGGGCCGCCATCCAATACGCCTTGGACAATGGCAAGGAGAGCGTCACCCTGGTCCACAAGGGCAACATCATGAAGTATACCGAAGGCGCCTTTATGAGCTGGGGCTACAAGGTGGCGGCCGAGGAGTTTGGCGGCGTGCCCCTGGACGGTGGTCCCTGGCATGTGCTGCCCAACGGCATCATCATCAAGGACGTGATCGCCGACGCCTTCCTGCAGCAGATCCTGACCCGCCCGGCCGAATATGGCGTCATCGCCACCATGAACCTGAACGGCGACTACATCAGCGACGCTTTGGCGGCCCAGGTGGGCGGCATCGGCATTGCCCCGGGCGCCAACATCAACTACGAGACGGGCCGGGCCATCTTCGAGGCCACCCACGGCACCGCCCCCAAGTACGCCGGCAAGGACATGGTCAACCCCTCCTCTGTGATCCTGAGCGGCGAGATGATGTTGCGTCACATGGGCTGGCACGAGGCCGCCGACCTGATCGTCTCGGCCACGGAAAAGACCATCAGCAGCAAGGTCGTCACCTACGACTTCGCCCGCCTGATGGACGGGGCCACCAAGGTCTCGTGCAGCGCGTTTGGGCAAGCGTTGATCGAGAATATGTAGCACTAAAATGAGTAAGGAGTAATGAGTAAGGATCGTGTCAACACGATCCTTTACTCATTACTCCTTACTCATTTTTCATTACTCCTTACTCATTTCTCCCCCCTCCCAAATCGCTCCCATTCCTTCCACTTTATATAGGTCGCCCACGCGATGGCATCAAAAACTCGAAAACGGTCGGCGGCCCAAGCCGTCCCGCTTGATCTTCCCCAGAATCACCGGGGGGGTGTCCACTATGATCTGGTTGAACCCGGCACAGTGACCTTTGTGTTGCGCGCCCCGTTCAAGCCTTATGTCAGTTTGGTGGGAGATTTCAACGAATGGCACAGCCGCCGCCACCCCTTGGTCACCGACGGCCAGGGCACCTGGTGGATCACCCTGCCCCACCCTGGGGAGACCCGCTATGGCTTCTATGTGGCTGTGGACGACCAATCCCATGTCTGGGTGGGGGACCCCTATGCCACGGAGGTCCACTGGGACAGCACCGGCCCTTGGGCCTATCTGCCCGCCACGCCCCCGACCTTCGCCTGGACCGACGACGCCTGGAAGACCCCGGCCCTGCGGGACACGGTGATCTACGAGCTCTGCGTGCGGGACTTCTCCGGGCGCTGGGTGCCGGGCCATCCCATCTATGGCAAGTTCACGGACCTGACCCACTATGTGGACTACTTCGCCGACATGCACATCAACGCCGTGGAGCTGATGCCCGTCACCGAGTTTCCCGGCGACTCTAGTTGGGGCTACAACCCGGTCTTCTATTTTGCGCCGGAGCGGTCCTACGGCGCCCCGGCCCAACTCAAGACCTTTGTCAACGCCTGCCACCGCCGGGGCGTCGCCGTGATCCTGGACATGGTCTTCAACCACGCCTGGGGCGACCACCCCTACTATCAGATGTACCCGCCCATGTTCGGTCCCCAAGGCCAGAAATTGGCCGACATGAACCCCTTCTTTCACCATACACCCAAGGATATCAACGGCTGGGGCGGCGTTGATTGGGATCATTTTTCCGAAGAGACCACCCGGTATTTTCAAGATGTCGTGCGCTTTTGGCTGACCGAGTATCACATAGACGGTTTTCGTTTCGACTGGACGGGGGGCGTCGACTTCGACAGCAATCATCCCATGCAGCCCGGCTTCAACCCCTATCACGGCATCTCGGCCATCTGCTGGGCCGCCCGACAGACCAACCCAGACTGCATTCTGCTGGCGGAACATTGGGTGCTCAACGGCACCCATCCCCAGAAGACCGGGGCCAAACTGGTGGCCGAGACCGAGATGGACGCCTGCTGGAACGGCGATTTCCACCACATCCTGGACGACGTACTCAACCAGCGCTGGGAATGGGAAAAGAAGAACATCCGCCACGCCGTGGGCGGCTTCCGGGATCTGGGCTATGTGCGGGCGGATCAGGTGGTCAACTACACCGCCAGCCACGACGAAGTGCGCACAGAACACGAGATCAAGTATTACAGCTACGGCAACATGCAGCGCCCCAAGGGCATGAGCCTGAATCAGTTGGCCCTGGCCAAGGGCATGTTGGGACTGGCCACCCTCTTGACCGCGCCGGGCATCCCCATGCTGTGGGCCGGCCAGGGATTTGGCGAAGACACGCCTCGTACCATTGATTTTTTGCCCCTGACCTGGTCCAAGCTGCACCAAAAAGATCACTTCCAGCATCAACAGTTGGCCGTGCGCTTGATCCGTCTGCGCCGGGAACACCCGGCCCTGCGCAGCGATCTGATCGAGTTTTACGACGACGATTTTGCTACCACCAAACTTGTCCGCTTCAAGCGCTGGGACGGGGCCGCGGACGCCGCCATCGTCGCCCTCAACTTCGACCAAGCCCCTGTCGAGACCGGTCTCGGCTTCCCCTGGAACGGCTATTGGCGCGAGGTGATGACGGATCGGGTCTACCAGATTACGTCAAACTGGCAAGATTTCTCACTGCCTCCCTGGGGCACAGCCATCTTCATCCCCCTCAGCCCGGATCCGGCGGCGGGGGTGGCGGGGCGAGCGGGGGAAGGGGTGAGGGGGTGAAGGGGTTTTTGTTTCTGGTTTCGTAGCTTGAAAACATTATCGCTTCGTGATATTATCGTTCTGTGATCGAATCCTTTGCTTCTGAAAATTTATCCCCAATTCACCCAGGCGAAATATTGCTGGAAGATTTTATGAAGCCTCTCGGCCTGCGCCAATCCCATTTGGCGCAGGCCATTGGCGTTGCGCCCATTCGTATCAGTCAGATTATAAGGGGACAGCGCGCCATTACGGCTGATACGGCCATGCGACTTGCGCGCTATTTTGGCACAAGCGCCGCAGTCTGGTTGCGATTACAGGTTCGATATGACCTGGAAGTTGCCGAGAGAGAGCTAAGTGATCGCATCAATCGTGAAGTAACAATACGCCCCCAACCATCCGTTCACGCATAACATAATCTACGTTTGATCAAGTATTTTGGCATTTATAGAAAGTTCCCTAACTTCGTAGAAAGAGGAGTCTTGCACATGGCAGTGATGACGCTCACCCGCTCATCGATTGGCAAGAAGGTGATTATGGCCGTGACCGGAGCGATCTGGATCGGCTTTCTCGCCTTCCATATGTACGGTAATCTGAAGGTCTTCCAAGGAGCCGAGTACTTCAACCACTACGCAGAGTCACTGCGCTCCTTGGGGGCGCCGGTCTTCTCCCATCTGCACCTGTTGACCCTGTTGCGCGTTGTGGTGACCGGGGCCGTGGGGCTGCATGTGTGGGCGGCCATCAGCCTCTACAATGCCGCCCGCACCGCCCGCCCCCAAAGCTATGAAATGAAACGAACCGTGAAGGCCAACTACGCCGCCATCACCATGCGCTATGGCGGGGTGACGATCTTCCTCTTCATTATCTACCATCTGGCCCATTTTACCTGGGGCTGGCTGGGCAACTTTACCCGGGGCGAAGCCTACGAGAACTTGGTGCTTGGCTTCCAGAACCCCTTCAACGTGATCCTTTATTTGGTGGCGGTGACGGCCTTGGGCTTCCATCTCTTCCACGGCACCTGGAGCATGTTCCAGACCCTCGGCTTCAACAATCGCAAATATGACAGCACCCTGCGGGGATTGGCTTGGTTCATGGGGATCTTGATCCCCGTCGGCTTTGCCATTGTGCCCCTGGCCGTGTTGTTCGGATTTGTTCATCTGTAAACCAGGAGGCAGGCATGGCCGCTGAAAGCAAACCCCGCTCCGCATCTGGCATGTGGGAAGTGGGCAAGATGTTGGACGGCAAAGTCCCCGAAGGGGATGTCCGGCAGATTTGGACCGAAGCTAAATTTAATATGAAGTTGGTGGCGCCGGGGGGCAATCGCCGTCGCCACAACATTATCATGGTGGGGACCGGGCTGGCCGGGGCATCCGCCGCCGCCAGCCTGGGCGAAGAGGGCTATCATGTGGACGCCTTCTTCTATCAGGACAGCGCCCGGCGGGCCCACAGCGTGGCGGCCCAGGGTGGCATCAACGCCGCCAAGAACTACCGCAACGACGGGGACAGCATCTTCCGCCTCTTCTACGACACGGTCAAGGGCGGCGACTTCCGCTCCCGGGAGGCCAACGTCTATCGTCTGGCCGAGGTGAGCAACAACATCATCGACCAGTGTGTGGCCCAGGGCGTGCCCTTTGCCCGAGAGTATGGGGGCATGTTGGACAACCGTTCCTTTGGCGGCGCCCAGGTCTCCCGCACCTTCTATGCCCGTGGGCAGACTGGCCAGCAGCTTCTGCTGGGGGCCTATCAGGCCCTGGCCCGCCAGGTGAACGCCGGCACGGTCACCCTGCACGCCCGCACAGAGATGCTGGACCTGATCATGGTCGATGGCCGGGCCCGGGGCATCGTCACCCGGGACATGGTCACGGGCAAGATCGAGTCCCATCTGGCCGATGTGGTGGTCTTGGGCACGGGGGGCTACAGCAATCTCTACTATCTCTCCACCAACGCCATCGGCTGTAACGTCACCGCGGCGTGGCGGGCCCACAAGCGGGGAGCCTACTTCGCCAACCCCTGCTTTGTGCAGATCCACCCCACCTGCATCCCCCCGGCCGGCGAAGAGCAGTCCAAGCTCACCCTGATGAGCGAGAGCCTGCGCAACGATGGCCGCATCTGGGTGCCCCGTGAGGCCGGGGACAGCCGCAAGGCCAAGGAGATCCCCGAGGCCGAGCGCTATTACTATCTGGAAGAGATGTACCCCAGCTTTGGCAACCTGGCCCCTCGGGATATCTCCTCCCGAGCCGCCAAACGCCAGGTGGACGCCGGCAAGGGTGTGGGGCCGCTGAAAAACGGCGTCTTCCTGGACTTTGCCGACGCCATCAAGCGCCTGGGCAAGGATGTGATCAAGGATCGCTATGGCAATCTCTTCGACATGTACGAGCGCATCACCGGCGAGGACCCCTACACCGTGCCCATGCGCATCTACCCGGCCCTGCACTACACAATGGGCGGGCTGTGGGTGGAC
>CAZKEX010000266.1:0-1916 GCA_964551895.1 uncultured Caldilineaceae bacterium
GAGAGGATTTGAACCTCCGACCCCAGCGTCCCAAACGCTGTGCGCTGCCGGACTGCGCTACGCCCCGTCATGTTCTCATTCTATCCGAAAGGGGCGACTTGGTCAAAAAGACACAATGCCACTTCACGGCCCATGAAAGGGTCTGTCCCATAAGAGCAGGCTTGGTCAGGCGCAAAGATGACGTGTGACACAACTCAAAAATCCAATGGCCCCCGCTCGATTGAGCGGGGGCCATTGTCCTGTCAATTCGTTGTATAGCTCAGTTGTCGCCAATCATGAGAGACCCACTGAGACCACAAACAACGGATCTGTTAGTAGCACCTCGTCTTGGGGACGCCATTTTCATAGATCGACACATCGTCAAAGTAGATGTTGGAGTTGAGCGCCGCCGGGCTTTCGCCCTGGATCATGACCATATACTCGCCGCTGGCGCCGACAGTAACCGTGTTTTCCATCCAGTTCCATTCGCCCCGGGTGTAGCCGTTGACATAGTGCGCTGAGTCAACATGAGCATCGGCCTTGACACCCAAGGAGGCCCAATCATAGTCCCAACGGGCAGTAGGCGAGATGTTGCCATGATTGATGATCAGGTAGTGAACCCTAACCGTCACTACGGCACCAGGTTTGGCGGTGAACAACGGGCTGGCGAAACCGGCCGCATAGGGCTGCATGCTGGCGATCTTGGCAGAGTGGCGTCCGTTTACTGTATCGCCGGCGGTTGTGCCGTCATCGTCATAGTTGCTGCCAGGGCCTACAACATTTTCCTTGGAGAAGACCACGTTCTTGGCCTGGCGATAGCCATCATTGACCGCAAAGGCGCCCCAGCCGCCGAACCAGTCCGTGAAGAGATCGTTGCGTTCTTTGGGATTCGAGCGACTGGCCCATGCACCATTCTCGTCGAAATTGTTACAGACGACCAGTGTCGGCGCGTTCAGGTAGTTCAACGTGATGCCGTTGGCAAGGTTTGTAGTTTTGGGCAGAATAAACGGGTTGCCGTTCCGAAGACCATCTGCCCGGGCGACGGCAGCGGCTTCCGTGGACTGGGCAGGTAGATTCGACGCCACGACCAAGTTCCAGATCTGGTTGGGAGCCAGGACGCCGGTGTTGGGGATGGGCCGCGGGCTGGTACGCGGGGCCATCACAGGAACAACGTGAGGGTTGGGGCCTGTTTGAGCCAGCACAGTTGTTGCGGGTACCAACAGGGCCAAGATGAGCAGAACCGCTAAAAGACTTCGACGAAACGATCTTCCTGAAGCATGCATGTAACTTCTCCTTATTTGAGGGGTAGACAAACAAATTGGACAAATACAGCCGAATTCTACGACATCTTATTCATCCGCGATGGATGAACATACAGCACAATATGCATCAAGCGTGTACAAGCACACTGGCATAGCATCAGACAAATAGGCACGCTCACACTGTTCGCCAGCATATTCTCCGGAAAAGAGCCGACGTTTGACATATCTCATCGACAGCAATATTCCTGTACGCTGATCATAACAAACGACACCCTGGCATGTGTTTAGCCAGCCATCGGCCTCTGCCACTTCACCGGCCAATCGATCATTGCACCAAGCCACTGCCTTCTGGTCATCAGAAAATCAGAAAAGCATAAAAGCACACCAATGGCTATCCATCCAAGCAAGAGAAGCCTTGCGCAATAGACTCGACATCGACAATTACTCGGTGTTCGCTAGATTTCGATAGATCAATGGATAGACCAGACAGATTTTCTCAATCCAAGAGAAAATGAGCAAGCATCAAAGAATATCAGTTATTTTGACGAACCAAAAAACCAAAAAGGTGTTGTTTGGATTGATTGACGCCGATAATTCCGTTGCCACCGGGCAAGATTCAGTATTGGCCGATCAAAACAAGAGAACGAAGAGGCAAAAAAACGAGAGAACGAAGAG
>CAZKEX010000266.1:2016-6902 GCA_964551895.1 uncultured Caldilineaceae bacterium
AGAGAACGAAGAGGCAAAAAAACGAGAGAACGAAGAGAGAGAAAAACAATAGAACGAAAAGTCAGAAAAGACTTCTGCCACGATTATAACGCATGTTTTTATTTCACGCAACCCCTGTTGCAGGGTTCAACAATATCCAGATTGCGCCACAAACAGAAAAAAATCGCCGCGCAGCCTGTCGGAGAAGTCAGATTTTCCCTTATAGGACACAGATTTTCACAGATGCACACAGATTTTCAGGCCAAAATGGCATCGTCTCAATAAGCTGGGGAGAAACCGAGTTTTTTGAAACTTGGTCGAGGTATTCCGTGGTCAACAAAAACTCGGTTTCTTTCCAGATGCACACAGATTTTCAGACTAAAATGGCCGAAAGATCTGTGAAAATCCTGAAAATCTGTGTCCAAAATTCTCTCTCCAACAGGGATCGGGGCTGCTCGACGACCCCAAAATCCAGCGGATGGGACACTTCTCCCTGTCAAAAAACAAATTCATCCCCGATCCCCAGTCCCCAGTCCCCGATCCCCGATCCCCAATCCCCTACTTCACCCACTGAATACTGTGCAAACTCCAATCCGGGCTGAGGGTGCCGGTGATGGGGGCCAGGGCCCGGGGGGTGCCCCCGGCGATGGGCAGCAGCCAGATCTTCCAGCTGCCGTCCCGGTCGCTGAGGAAGGCGATCTGGCTGCCGTCCGGGCTGACTGTGGGCAGGACGTCGTTGGAGTTGTGGGTGGTCAGGCGCAGGACTTCGCCCGTGGCCACGGTGAGGCGGTAGATCTCCCAGTTGCCGTGGCGATCCCGGCTCATGAAGAAGACAAAGCTGCCGTCGGGCGACCAGGTGGGGCGGGTATCCCCAGGCTGGGCGGTGAGGGGAGCGCGGCTGGTGGCCGCGCTGGTCATGGTCCACAGCCCGCAGGCGTTGCCCGTGGGGTCACAGCCCTGATAGACGATGCGATCCTGGGTGGGGTGCCAGGCCGGGGTGTTGCCAAAGACCAAAAACTCCGCCACCCCTTTGCCGTCGGCCCAGGTGACATAGATCCGCAGCCGCCGGTCCCCCTCCCGGGTGCTGGCAAAGACGATGCGGTCCCCGTTGGGGTTCCAACTGGGCAGGCTGTCCTCGGTGAAGGTGGAGAAGCGGATGCGCAGATCTGTGCCGGGGTCCGAGCCGCCCAGACCGCCCATGTCCCCCCGGGTGCTGCGGAAGGCGATGCGCCGCCCAGCCCGCTGCAAGTTGGGCTCGGACGCGTCCTCCACCAGCAAGACCGGGCGCACGTTGGCCGTCACCGGCTGGGCAAAGATGCGGCTGCGCCCGTCTGTGGGATCGACCGCAGAGTAGAGAATGCGCCCGGTGCCGCTGGCGGCCACGGCAGGGCTGCCTGTGGCGGGGGTACTGTCCTCGCCCGGCATGGGCGTACCGCCTTCCGTGGCCTCGAACCCCGCGCCCGAGTCACACAGGGTTTGGAATTCTGCCTGCTTTTCCTCTAGCCCCAAAGCGTTCTGCACGGAAATTGCCTGGGCGTATTGGTCTGCGGACTCGCACCAATTCCCCTCTTTTGAAAGGCTGTCCCCATATTCCAAATGGGCTTCTTGCAGCTTTTGGCGCACGTCCCGATAGCTGGGGTTGCCCTCGTAGATCAGGGAGAGCAGGTCGATGGCCTTGGGCCAGTCGGCAAACCAATAGGTCAGGGCGTCCACATATTGGGCGGTGACATCCCGCACGGTGCGGATCTGCACCTCGTTCGGGCGGATCTCCAAGGCCCGGTCAAAGAGGCTGACCGCCTCTTCCAGGCTGCCGGCGTTGCTCTTTTCCATGCCCAGGCTGGCATAGGCGGTGTAGAGCATATCCTGCAACTGTTGGGGGTCGAAGGTGGGATCTTCGCTTTGGAGTTGGCTTTGCTTGGCCTGTACCTGCAACAGGCGGTCGATGGCCTCGGCCCAACGTCCTTCTTGGGCCAAAGATTGGGCATCAGCCCAGACCACATTCATAGGGTTGAGGGGCGTCTGGGGGGAAGCTGGGGTGGGGGCCACAGCCACGGGCGCCACGGGCACAACCGGCATGGACGGCGACTCCACGCTCCCCGCGCTCAACAGGTTGCCGATGCCGTCCAGGGCGTTGGCGTTCTCCGGGTCTAAGGCCAAAATCTGGCGATAGGCCTCCAAGGCCGCCGGCGAATCCCCGTCGGACTGGAAATCCAACGCCTGCTGGTTGAGGATGGCGATCTGCTGGCGGCGCTGGGTCTCCAACTGCCGGGCGCCGTCCCGCAGCCCCTTGACCACGGAAAAGACCAGGATCAACACGGCCAACAGCGCGGCCACGCCAATGGTCAAGCGCAGCCAGCGGGGAAAACGGGAAAAGGTTGAGGGTCGGGCGGGTTGTGGGGTCATGGGATTTTGGATTTTGGATTTTCGATTTTGGATTTTCGATTGGTGGTGATTGGACGATTGGGGTCGGGCCGCAATCCAAAATCCAAAATCACCAATCCAAAATCACTTGAACTGTCCCGAATAGGTGTACGAATACAGCACCCGGCCGCCGCTGTCCACAAAGGTGATCTGGGCGGTGCCGCTGTTGGGGAGCTTGGCGGCGGCGGCGGCGACGCCGTTGAAGGGCTGGGCCGGGCTGATCTGCAACGTCTGCCGGCCGACTTCGGTTCCGTTGACTGTGACCACCAAGGCGCCGCTCATGGGCCGGGTGGGAAAGAGGCCCACGGCCAGCCCCTCGCCCGTGGCATAGGGGTTGATGGCGGCAACTTCGTTGGCATAGGCCAGATCCCCCATGCCGCTGACCGGATACCAGACCTCCCGCCACGAGACCGCGCCCCCGGCGGGCAGGCGATAGGTCTCGAAAAAGGTGGCCGAGAGGCCGCCGTGGAGTTCCACATAGCCGGAGTTGTCCGTGGTGAAGTTGTCACTGCCCAGGGCGTTGTTGAAGCCCAAGGCGAAGAGCTTGCTGCCCCGAGCCACATTGGCCGGATAGACCCGCACGGCACCGGCGTTGTACGCCCGGTCATAGATGCCCACAAAGGGACCGTGGGCCGCGGGGCGTTCGAAGAAGCCCAGGAATTGGTTCCACGTGCCCAGGCGGCTGACATCTCGGCCATTGTAATTGGGCCAACTGAAGCCCTGGCCCGGCTGGGGCATGCGGGGATCCTGGGTGCTGTGGACGGTCATCTCCGGGCTGGGGAAGACGAAATGGGTGTCGCCCGTGGGCCGGTTGCCGCTGCCAGGGGCCAGCATGGCGTTCTGCCAATAGTGAAAATCCAGGGTGCGGTCGCTGACGTTGGAGACCCTGGGCTCGATCTCAAAGCTCCCCGCGCCGGAACGCAGGCTGACGGTGATGCTGGCGTTCAATCTGCGCCCATCCCTGGGGGTGAAGACCGTCACCGAGGCCAGGTCTCGGCTGATCTGGCTGGGGATGTAGCCCCAAGACACCCCCCAATCGTAGCCGTGTTCCTCCACGGGCAGGTTCCACTCCAGCCCGCCCACGGCCAGCCAGCCCAACTGCTCCGCCGGTCCCCAGGGGGAGGGTTTGACCACTGGGTTCTGATAGAACATATTCCAGCCGCCAGGTTTGTAGATCACCTGCCAGATACGCCCGCCCAGTTCGGGCAGGATGGTGACTTTGAGATAGCTGTTTTCCAGCACGATCAGCTTGAAGATGCGGTTGGCCGGAGCCGGGTTTTCGGCCTGGAAGCGGTCCCGATCAAAGCGTTTGTAGGGCCAGGCAAAGGTCTCGTTGACCGCGTCGGACTGATAGCGTTCGTAGGGATAGGTGGGCAGGGTGACGCTGCTTTCGTAGACCACCACTGTGCCCACCGGGGCCGGCGCAGGGACCGATCCGCCCACGGGCGTGGGGGTGAAGGTGGGTGCGGGGGCCGGGGTGGGGATCTCCGTGGTGACGGGGACCAGATCCGGGCGGTCAACCGTGGCCAGGGCGGCGAAGATCCAGGCCGGTTTGCCGTTGAAGTCAAACTTCAGCCACGTGCCATCCCTGTTCTTGGCCAGCACATCATAGATCTGGCCCGCCGCGGCCCCGCCGATCACCGGGTAGGTCGTGCCCGGTCCGGCCCGCACATTGGCCGCACTCTTCACGGTCAGCCGGGGGATCACGGCTGCCGTGGCCGTGGCAGTGAACGTGGGCATCGGCGTATTCTCTGGCGTCACCGTCTCCGTCGGGGTGAGGGTGGCGGTGTCCAGTGGCGTGGGCGTCTCGGTCGGCGTCTCGGCCGGCGTCTCGGTCGGCGTCTCTGTGGGCCGGACCTCGACCATAAAGGTACGTTTGGCCTCGCCGATCAACCCGGCGGGGTTGCGCACCTGGCCGATGATCTCGTAATCGCCAGGATCGCTGGCCGTCCACACAAAGGAGAGCACCCCGTTGGGCAGATCCGCCACCCCCTTCCAGCCCGTGCTGGCCCCGTCGATGGAGAGCAAATAGCTCCACTTTTCCGTCTCCGCTTCTGGGCGGTCCACCGCGTGGACGGCAATCTCCACCACATTGCCCGCATAGACCGGCACAGGCGACACGATCTCCACCGCCACCTGGGGGATGGTCGGCGGGATCTCGGTTTGGGTGGCTGTGGCCGTGGGTTCCAGGGTGACCGGGGCCGAAATCGGCGGCACGGTCGGCGTGGGGGTTGGGGTGGGCGGCGCGAAGAGTTTGCATCCGGTCAGCGTCAGAGACAAGACCACAAGCAGGCCAAGATGTCCCAGCCGAAGACCAGTCAGAATGCGCCGTACATTGAAGCCACGAGGGAGTTGAACGGAATGGGGTGATGAAGTGTGTGGGTTCATGGGCCAATTATACAACCGGCCCATGCTTGTTGCAATCGCAGGTGAGGGGGTGAGGGGGTGAGGGGGTGACAAGGTGACAAGGTGACAAGGTGACAAGG
>CAZKEX010000267.1:0-6898 GCA_964551895.1 uncultured Caldilineaceae bacterium
ACCCAAACCCCTACTATACAGGAACCCTATCTATGACAGACTCTCCCAAATGGAGCCCAACCTTAAAGGCAATTGTGGCCGCGGTGGTCCTGGTTTTGGCCGGGCTGGTGATCTGGCGCTTTCAGTCGTTGATCGGTCCCCTGGTGCTGGCGGTGATGCTGGCCTATATCCTCAACCCGCTGATCGGCCTGATGACCCAATATACCCGGCTCAAACGGGGGGCGGCGGTGCTGATCATCTATTTTGGCCTGCTGCTGATCTGGCTGGGCGGGGCGACGGTGCTGGTCTTGGTGGCCGTGGACCAGATACAGACCCTGGCCGACGTGGTGCCGGGCCAGTTCGCCCGGGCTGTGGCCCTGGTGCAATCCCTGCCCGACCTGTTGCCCTTCCAGACCATCACCCTGGGCCCCTATACCCTGGAACTCTCCAGCTTGCTGGCGGGCCTCAACATCAACTGGCAGGATCTGGTCAACCAGGCCATCGGCGTGGTGCAGTCCCTCTTCAGCACAGGCGGCGGACTGGCCACCCAGTTGGCCGGGGCCACGGTCAGCGCCATCGGCCTGGGCTTTCTGATCTTTGTGGTCTCCATCTACATTGCCATGGACATCCCCCGCTATGGCGGGCTGATCGGCGACATCGCCACCCAGCCCGGCTATCGGGCCGACGCCGAGCGGCTGACCCGGGAGACCAGCCGTATCTGGAGCGCCTACCTGCGGGGACAGGTGATCCTGGGCCTGGTCATCGGCGTGGTGGTGAGCATTGCCCTGGGGCTGTTAGGGGTGCGCAACGCCCTGGGTCTGGGCCTGCTCTCCGGCGTCATGGAGTTTTTGCCCGTCATCGGCCCCCTGATCGGCGTGGGCACCGCGGTGTTGGTCGCCTTCTTTCAGGATGCGCCCAGCTTTGGCCTCTCCTCCCTCAACTTCGCCCTGGTGGTGATCGCGGTCATGCTCCTGATCCAGCAGGTGGAAAACAACGTTCTTGTCCCCCGCATTGTGGGCGATGCCCTGGACCTGCACCCCCTGGTGGTCATGATCAGCGTGATCATGGGCGCGTCCTTGGCCGGAATTTTGGGGGCAATCCTGGCCGCCCCCGTGGTGGCTACGCTCAAATTACTGGGCATCTACACCTGGCGCAAAATGCTGGATCTCCCCCCTTTCCCCGAAGAGGAAGCCGCCGATCCGCCCCCCGGTCCCAAACTCAACGTGCGTTTGCGCCGCGCCTGGCGACGATTTTTGGTCGCCGTCAACCGGGCGGTGCCGGATTATGGGCGGAAGAAAAAAATGAGTGAGGAGTAACGAGTAATTTGTGTGCGCAGACGATACTCATTACTCCTTACTCATTCCATCGTTTACCAGAAAGGCATCCCGAACCCATGTCTGATCACGATCACCTCATCTATCCTCTGACCTTCAATCCGGCCTACAAGGACTATATTTGGGGCGGGCGCAATTTGGAGACGGTGCTGGGCAAGACCCTCCCCGAAGGCACGGTGGCGGAGATCTGGGAGATCTCGGGCCATCCCAACGGGCTTTCTTTTGTGAAGGATGGGCCTTTGGCGGGCAAAGATCTTCTCGCCGTCCAGGCGGAATTAGGCGTAGAGTTAGTGGGGGCGAACAACCAATACGCTCTCGATTTGGGCAAATTCCCGGTGCTGATCAAACTGTTGGACGCCAACCGCTGGCTCTCGGTCCAGGTCCACCCCAAGGACGAGTACGCGCTGAAACACGAGGGCGACTTTGGCAAGACCGAGATGTGGGTCGTCCTCCACGCCGAGCCGGGCGCGGAGATCATCTTCGGCTTCCAGCCGGGGGTGGACCGGGCGGCCTTTGCCCAGGCCGTGGCCGAGGGGCGCAGCGAAGATCCGCTGCATCGGGTTCCGACAAAGGCCGGAGATGTCTTCTTCGTGGCCGCCGGGTCGGTCCACGCCCTGGGGCCGGGGATCATCGTGGCCGAGATCCAGCAGAACAGCGACACCACCTATCGCATCTATGACTGGGGCCGGCTGGGCAACGATGGCCTGCCCCGCCCCTTGCATATTGAGCAGAGTCTGGCCGTGATGAACTTCAATCAAGTGCGACCCGGCCCTCTGCGCCCCAAGGTGTTGGTGGACATGCTTGAGTTCGGGGATGTGAAGGTCGAGCAGATCGGCCACTGCCCCTATTTCCACACGGAACGCATCACCATGCCCAAGGAGAGCGCGCTGGTGGGCGACTGCGACGGATCGACCTATGAAATTTTCGCCGTCCTGTCCGGTAAGGCCACGGTCTATTGGGAGGGGGATCCGGTCACCCTCAGTGCGGTGAACTGGGCGCTGCTCCCCGCGGCCATGGGCGAATACCAGATCCAGGCGGACGCGGACAGCGTGTTGCTGCGGGTGGTGACGCCGGATGTTGTGAAAGGGTGAGCGGGTGACAAGGTGAAGGGGTGAAAAATGGCTAAGCGTAGCCTTAGACTGATGGGGATCGTACTGCTCTGTAGCGCGTTGCTTTTGACCGGGTGTGCGGTGGTGGCCCCGGGTGCCGCACCCGGCTCGGCCGCGCAGTCAAGCCCAGCGCCGGTTGAAATTGTGCCGCCGCCCGCGCCGTTCGCCGGGGCGACCCTGGCCTGGCGCACAGATCTGGGCGGGACGGTCAATTGGGCGCCCGCCTTGCTCACCGGTGCGGACGGTACACAGCGGCTAATCGTCTCGTCGGAAGCGGGCAGTGTGGTGGCCTTGGCGCCGACCAGCGGCAAGATCCTGTGGCAGTTCACCCCGCCGGGCCAACTTTGGACCGACAGCGTGGCCGTGCTGGGGGACGCCGTCTTTTTGGCCAACGAAGGGGCCGAGGTAAGCCTTTTGGACGGCGCAACCGGGGCGGTGCGCTGGCAAACGACGATCCAACCGGTGGCAGGGGAGCCTCTGCCGGGGTTGGAGGCTCGCTCGAAACCGATCCTGGTGGATGGCATCATCTATGTGCCCAGCGCCGGGGTAGGCAGCCGGGCCACAGTGATCAACCCAGATCTACATGCACCCTTGGTGGCCTTGGATTTTGAGAGCGGGGCCGAAAGCTGGCGCTTTGACAGCGCAAACTATATCCTGCGCGCCCCCTTTGTGGAGCCGGAGAGGGGCACACTCTTTGTGGGCGGCAACTATCTGTCCGAAAAAGATGTGGACGAGGGGGGCGCCCTGCGCATCTACGCCCTGAGCCGGGGGACGGCTGACGTAAAATGGACCTTTGAGTCCCACGACGGGCTGATCAAATCCCTCTGGGCAGACCGGGACGTGGCGGTCTTCGTGGCCTATCGGGACTATGTGGTTGGGCTGGACAGCCGGACAGGGGCGGAGATCTACCGTCACAATTCGGGCAACTGGGTGCAGAGTTTTGCGGTCTTCCCTGGCCTGCCGGGACGCAGCGCCGTCCCGACCTTGGTCTATGGTTCGGCCAACGCCTTCCTCAACGTGATCGACCCCAGAAGCGGCGACTTTGTGTGGCGCTACAACGTAGAGGGCACCTTCAACTATCCCATGGGCAACTCTACGCTGGACGGGGAGACGGTTTACTTTATCTCCCAGCGGGGAGATTTGCATGCCCTGGACGCCAAAGATGGTACCCTGCGCTGGACCAAGGCCACCGGGCTAGAGAGCCGGGACGGTATCGCCGCGGGCGGGGGCTATCTCTTTGTGGGCAGCGTGGATGGAGGAGTTTCTGGTTTTCGGCTGGAATAGCTGACTTCACTGCGAAAACTACTTTTCAACGCAAAGGTCGCTGAGAAACGCAGAGAACGCAGAGGAAAAACTTTGCGATCTTTGCGTCTCTTTCCGATCTTTGCGTTGAATCAGACCTTTTTGCAGTGCAGCCATAGCTGGGATAGGGATGGGAAAACAGAGAAGCGAGGAGGTGATGGCCGTGCGTCATCGCCTCCTCGCTTCTTCTGTTGTTCAGATCGGCTAAATTTCTATGCCGCCAGCCTGGGCGGTCTAGTCTTCACAGTCCTGCGTGACGATAAAGGCGATGATCGTCTCGATCTCCTGCTCGTTGAAGATCTCGCCGAAGTTGTCTGGCATGAGGTTGGGCAGGAAGTCCTCTTCAACCTCGGCGTTGGGATCGACGATAGACCTGTAGAGGAAGGCCAGATCAATATCGCCCTCCTCGAATTCTTCGGTGATGTCGCACCAGGCCGGCCCCAGGATACCGGTCGCACCGGTCAGTTGCGGAATCAGATGGCAGGCCTTGCAACCGCCTCGGTTGACCAGGGCATCAACCACAGCCATATCCGGCGGTGTGGAGATGTCAATGTTCGATCCCGTGGCGCTGTCCCCCCGCTCTTGGCCTTCCACAAACCCCACCTGCACCAGGGGGCCGTCCCGGTTGGCCTCAGTGATGTCAAAGGGCATCCCCGGCGGCATGCGGTTGTTGCGCAGCCGCTCCTTGGTCTTGCTGTGGTCCCAGTTGAAGTCCGTGGCCCCGATCTCGCTCTGGCCAAAGAGGGGCACACCCGGCGGCTCGGAGAGGCGATCCCCGCCGGCAACCAGCCCGGCATAGCTGCTCAAGTCCATCTCGTGATAGGAGTTCTCCAGGTTGGCATGGTGACAACTGGTACAGGCCGGTGCATCTTCGTACCAGACCCCGGCTTCGGTGAAGAGAGGCTGGATATCCTCGGCAAAGGTAGCCTTGGCCTCGGTAAAAGGCTCGGTCTCCGGCAGCCCGGCCTCAACCCAGGCCATGATCAGATCCACGGCGTTCATCTCCGTGTCGTTCACATCCAGGGTCGGGCCGTCCCGGTTGGCCTCGGTGATGTCAAAGGGCATCCCTGGCGGCATACGGTTGTTGCGCAACCGCCCTCGCATCTTGGATGAACCCCAGGCATAGTCCGTGGCCCCGATCTCGCTCTGGCCCAACAGAGGCACCCCCGGCGGCTCGGAAAGGCGATCCCCGCCCGCCATGATGCCGACATAGCTGCCCAGATCCATCTCATGATAGGAATTTTCCAGATTGGCATGGTGGCAACTCACGCAGGAGGGCGCTCCTGCGTACCAGACATTGGACTGGGTGAAGAGGGGCAACACGTCGATCTCGAATTCGCCCATGCAGACCTCGTCCTCGCGGCTGGTGAAGGCGAACTGGGTATCCGGTGCGCCTGCGTCCACCCATTCCTCCAGCAGGTTGAGCGCTTCAATGTGACAATCTCCGGTCCTCAACTTGGCACCGGCGGAAGCGGCCATCTCGACGCCGCCCACCGCCTTGCCGCCCAGCATCCACGGGCCGTCCCGGTTGGCCTCGGTGATGTCAAAGGGCATCCCCGGCGGCATGCGGTTGTTGCGCAGCCGTTCCTTGGTCTTGCTGTGGTCCCAGTTGAAGTCCGTGGCCCCGATCTTGCTCTGGCCAAAGAGGGGCACGCCCGGCGGCTCAGAGAGACGATCCCCGCCGGCCATGATGCCTTCGTAGCTGCTCAAGTCCATTTCGTGATAGGAGTTCTCCAGATTGGCATGGTGACAACTGGTGCAGGCGGGGGCATCATCGTACCAGACCTCGGCTTCGGTGAAGAGGGGCTGGATATCCTCGGCAAAGGTAGCCTTGGCCTCGGTAAAAGGCTCGGTCTCCGGCAGCCCGGCCTCAACCCAGGCCATGATCAGATCCACGGCGTTCATCTCCGTGTCGTTCACATCCAGGGTCGGGCCGTCCCGGTTGGCCTCGGTGATGTCAAAGGGCATCCCTGGCGGCATACGGTTGTTGCGCAACCGCCCTCGCATCTTGGATGAACCCCAGGCATAGTCCGTGGCCCCGATCTCGCTCTGGCCCAACAGAGGCACCCCCGGCGGCTCGGAGAGGCGATCCCCGCCCGCCATGATGCCGGCATAGCTGCTCAGATCCATCTCGTGATAGGAATTTTCCAGGTTGGCATGGTGGCAACTCACGCAGGAAGGTGCCCCGATGTACCACAGATTGGGTTGGGTGAAAAGGGGTTGCACGTCCACGGCAAAGGTAGCCTCGTAGGTCGCGCCATCCTTGCCCGTGTAGGGGAAGGCATCTGTCTCCGGCGCCCCGGCATCCACCCATGCGCCGAGAAGGTCCACCGCAAAGATGGCAGCGTCCGGAATCACAATCGGTATGGTGAAATCGACCACCTGTGCTTTGTCGGCAGGGGCCTTAACTTCGGCTGGTTCAGGCGTGGCCGTCGGCTCTGGGGTGTCCGTTGGAACAGGCGTATCTGTCGGCGCGGGCAGGGCCGTATTCGTAGGGACAGACGTGCTGGTCGGCGGCGGAGGCGCTTCGCTGCCGCCACCGCAGGCAACCATGGTTAGGGAAACCAAAAAAAGCACGATAGGGACAAGGGATCTACGCATATCTCTCCTCCTTTGATAAGATTTTCTTGCAGAGACTGATAGGGAACGCAAAGGGAAACCGGGTTAGGCAGAGCCGCACGGTCACTGCCTTACCCAGAAGAATGGTCTGAGGATATTGAATAGTTCAATTTGAAGGGGGGGAGATAAAGAAGAGGAGGGGCCTATCAATGCTCTGGATCGACTATAGCACAGACGGTTTCTTTGTGCAATGGCCGAAAAAGTGGGGAAAGGCAGCAAAAACACCATCACCTTGGGCGAACAGGAATAGAAAAGGGTCGGATTCCAGGTAGGAACCCGACCCTCTTTTATTCTCCGGTCACTTCCGAACCTGCCCTATCCACCCAGATCGTTCTTCAATTCCCGATGACAAAGTAGCGCTGGTTAAGAATGGCGTTGGTCTGGGCCATGACCAATGCCAGCCCCTGGTCCGAGGTGGGGGTCATGGTGGGCTGCAGGATCACCTCCGCGCCCATTCACCCCACCTAAACCCCTACGGCCCGACAAAGGTCGTATCTTGACACGTACCTCTGTGGTACACTGGGGCTTCGGCCAAGGAGGCGCATTGGGATCTTC
>CAZKEX010000268.1:0-6874 GCA_964551895.1 uncultured Caldilineaceae bacterium
CCATGTGATTTCTCCGTAAGAAATAGGTAGAGGATTGATTGCTTGAAGATTTTTCACCGCAAAGGCGCAAAGGGCGCAAAGAACTGCTTTTTCTTCTTTGCGCTCTTTGCGCCTTTGCGGTGATTTTTTAGGCTACAGCACCCCGCTGCCCACAAGGGTGCCGACGACGATGCCGATGTAGACCACCAGGGGCAGGACCATGAAGACCACCCGCTTCCAGCCGGGGATGGCGGACTTGCCCAGGATGAAGTAGCCGATCACGCCCAGGAAGGGCACGACCAGGATGGCGCTGGTCCAGCCGATGACCCGGCCTCGGCCCCATTCTCTGGCCCGGCTGGTCAGCTCCCACAGGGCGATCAGCGCCCAGACCGCGTAGAGGGAGGCGATCATGAACCAGCCGAAGAAGCCCAAAAAGGCGTTATAGGTGGAGTAGCCCAGCATCACCCCAAAGAGGGTCAGGCGGGGGCGGGCGATGGTCCCGGCGTCCGCGGGCATGTCGGGCACGGTGATGGCGTCGATGTCCAGGGGGTAGTTGATGAAGACATCCACCGCGGGGCGCACAGGGGCGTCCGCGCCGCCGGGCATCTGGGGCTGGGGACCGGGCTTGGGCGCATAGCCGGCCGGATGATCCGGGCTCATGCCCAGCTTGGCCTCCACGGCCCGGCCGGCCAGATCCATGAAGCTGGGGAGATCGTAGCGCAGGGGCAGACGCCATCCGCTGCACGAAAGCAGGGTGTCCAGGGCCGGGGGCAGAGAGGTGGCCGCGTCGTTGTTGTCGAAGCAATTGCCCGGGCCGGCGGGACCGCCCAGGGCCAGATCCGCCCGACCAGAGCCGGAGACCACATTTTCCCGCACCATGTTGCCGTCGCTGGTGTAGAAGTTGTCGTCCAACATGGCCGAAACCAGAATGCCGTTGGCCGGCTGGTTGACCACCCGGTTGCGCTCGACCAGGGTGTTCTTGTTGCCCATGAGGGCGATGCCGTTGCCCAGCAGGGGCCATTGCAGCTTGCGGAAGGGGACCTCCGTGTTGCCGTTGTTGTAGACCAAGTTGCCCACAATGGTCACATCGTGGACCGGGGCGTACAGTTCGCCGTCCAGGGTGTTGGGGGCAATGCCCGACCCGTTAAAGCGCCAGATGGAGTTGAGCAGATAGATCTGCACACTGGAATTGGTGCCGGAGTAGCCCAGGGCATTGTTCTCGGCGATCACATGGTCCACCACAGCGTTGCACGGATCACATTGGCCGATGTAAAAGCCAGAATCGTCCGAGCCGCTGGCGTAGGAATGCTCGATCAACCCGTCCACGGAGTCGAAGGCGTAGACACCGTAGACAAAGGCATCGATAGCCGTGATGTACGACGCCCGATAGCCCGTGACCCCGGTCCAAAAGATCCCGTTGACATTCACATCCCGCACGGTCAGGTTCTCCACGGCCACGCCGTCGGCCCCGACCACGAAGATGCCGTTGTCCCGCTGAAACTCGCCGTCGATGATCACCGTGTTGCGGTCCGCGCCCCGGATCACCAGGTTATCCGTGCTGACCGTCACCTGCTCTTTGTAGACCCCGGGCTGGATCAGCACTAGGTCACCGGGGTCCGCGGCGTCCACGGCAGATTGGATGGTGGGGTAGTCGGCGGGCACGTTGCGGGTGACCTCGGTCCATTGGCCGGACAGATCCGTCTCCGCCACGGCCACCTCCTCCTCTTGAACATCCCCCACGATCACCCTGGCCGCCATGCCCGCCCCGGCGTCGGTGCCGTGGAAGCTGCAAAAGTAGGGATAGATGCCCGGCTTGTCGAAGACCAGGGTGGTCTCCTCGTCGCTCAACATGACCAGGTTGCCATAGCTGGCAGTGGTGGACCATTCATCGTCGTTGGCCAGGGCATTGTGGGGCGCCCGGCCCACATTGCGGAAGGTGACCCGTGCGCCCACGGGCACCCGCAGCACAGCCGGCTCGAAGACATTGTCCCGCATCTCCACCACATAGGTGGGGACATCCGGCTGGCTGGCGGCGCACCCAGCCACGGCCAAAAGGACCCCGATCAGCAACGCAAAGATCCACAGACGACTACCCGATCGCGGCAGCCTGGGTCGCAACCATGACAACATAAGTTTGCTCCTGAATGAGAAGGGAAACACGAAGAAGAGAGAGGATTTTACCGCAAAGGTAGGAAGGATGCAAAGAGAAGCGAAATAGAACGCGGATGACGCGGATTTGGCGGATTTGCGCAGATTTTTTTTCAAAAGAAAAATCCGTTTTTATCCGTCCAATCCGCGTCATCCGCGTTCTATTTTTTTAAACTCTTACGCAAATCCACCGCGCTGGGCGGCGGTGGCGACGATCTCATCCACGATCTGCTCCACGTCGGTCTCGATGGCGGCGACCTCGTCCAGCCAGGCCTGGGCCAATGCCCGGTCGTTGAGGCCCACGGCGTTGGTCTTCACATTCAGCCCGGCGGCCTTGACCGCGGCCTGGGCCATGAAGCCCGCGGCCCCGGCATCGCTGGCCGCGTTGACATTGCCGATCCCGGCGATCTCCCGCAGCAGCCCGGCCACCTCCCGGCTCAGGCGCATCACCTCCAGGGGCACCTCCCCGGCGTGGATCATGGCCGTTTCGATGGCCGCGGCCCGCTGCTCGTCCTCCACGGATTTGTCCCGAAAAGCGGCTATCACCGCCATGAAGGCGGCGGCGTCCTCGGCGATGGCGGTGGTCA
The DNA here is from genome assembly GCA_964551895.1 of uncultured Caldilineaceae bacterium. GTDB lineage: Bacteria > Chloroflexota > Anaerolineae > Caldilineales > Caldilineaceae > JAGNDO01. The sequence goes on from CAZKEX010000268.1 coordinate 2,715, forward strand.
ACTGTGTCCGCAAGCCCTCGGCTCCATCCAGCACGGCCTGGGCCTGATCGTTCACCGGCGCGTACTTCTTGCGCCCCACGGTCAACCCGGCCACCATCTGGGCCAAGGACGCGGCCAGGGCCCCGGCCAGGGCAGCCACGGCTCCACCCCCAGGGGCAGGGTCGCTGGAAGCCACGGCGTTGATGAAGTCGCCAACGCCCCTGTCAAAGGGTTCCTGGGCAGCGACTTGGGCCAGCTTGTTCTCCAAGATCAGCAGATCGTCCAGATCGTGGAGTTGCAGATACCACTTGGCGGCGTCGGTCAGGGCTTTTTGAGGAATCATGCCGATCAGTTCGGCGCGAGTGACCGTGAGGCCATGTTGGACCGCCAGCCGCTTGACGGTCTCTTGGACCAGATGGAGCGAGGTCTTGTCGAAGTTGGTCAGATTCATGCTGACCTGGGCCTGGCCCTCGACCAGAAAGCCCTTGGCCTGGACAAAGCGCAGCCCGCCGCTGGTGAAGCGGATGGTCTTGGAGATCTGGTCGGCAATGTCCACCCGGTCGGAGTTGAGGTAGAGGTTGTAGGCGATCAGAAAGGGGCGGGCGCCGATCACCGTGGCCCCCCAGGGCTTGGCCACCGCCGGGCCAAAGTCCGGCTCTCGGCTGGGCTTCGTGCCGATCTCCGCCTTCCAGCCCTCGTACTGCCCCCTGCGGATGTTGGACACCTTCTCCCGTTCGGGCCGGGTAGCCGCGTCGCCGGAGAGATAGACGCAGATCCCCAGCTCGTCCCCCACCCGCTGGCCCAGGTTCCGGGCGATGGCCGCGCACTCCTTGGCGGTGACGTTCTTCACCGGCACAAAGGGCACCACATCCATAGCCCCTATGCGGGGATGTTCGCCCGTGTGGTGGTCCAGATCGATCAGCTCCGCGGCCTTGGCGATGCCCCGGAACGCGCCCTCGGCCACGGTCTCCGGGCTGCCCACAAAGGTCACCACCGTGCGGTTGTGGTCCGGGTCCGAGGTGACATCCAACACATTGACGCCGGGCGCGCTGCGGATGGCATCGACAATCGCGGCCACCACCTCGGGGCGGCGGCCTTCGGAAAAATTGGGGACGCATTCGATGATGCGGTTCATGGGTGTGGTCTCCTGTGGGTGTGGGTGGTGGGTGGTGGGTGAGATTGGGCGATTGGGCGATTGGGCGATTTAGGGGTTTGCGTCCAGTAAGCCTTCGGTCACCAATTCAGACCTGAAGGTGTGATAGGCGCGGGCGCGTTCGGGGTCTTGCTTCCAACGTTCGAAGGCTTCGTCGGCGCGCAGCAGGATACTTTGCTCGATGATGCGATCTGCAAACTGTAGGGCCCGCGCCACATCTTTCTGGGCGAGTTCGGGGGAGGCGGTCAGGATTTCATCTTGGATCGCCTCCTCGATATCAGCCAGATAGTGAATATCACGCCGGGGCTTCGACATTGATCAAGTCCTCCTGAATGCTTGCTGCTACACTCTGGCGGTGGGGTTTTTGAATTGTTCGGTGGAAAGATTCAAATGTAGTCAGATCTACTTTCCGCCCCAATATGCCCTCCAAATAGAGCGCAAGTCCAACGAATTGTAGCCCCAAAGGCCGCGCTAATTCAACCAGGAGATCCACATCACTCATTGTCGATGACAAAATCATCTGGGCTTTCGATGCCAACGAATCGGCGCTCAACCCGCTCGATAGCATTGATGATATTGGTCAGAATATCGTCCATCAATTCCGGATCAGACATAAACAGCCTCACGGTCAATGCGGCTCTTGAGCAACGCGTTGAGATGCTTCTGATAGCGAACCAGATCCACAGGAGCGACGAGCAACTGTTCCAACTCCTCTTTCATGTGAACCATCTGGAATAGATCCGGCGGCATCTCGACGACGATATCGACATCGCTGGTCTCGATCGCTTCGCCACGGGCCACGGAGCCAAAGATGCCCAGGCGCGTGACGCTGTATTTCGTCGAGAGTTCTTGCTTGTGTTCGCCGAGTATGTCGAGTACTTGTTCTCTTTGCATCTCTTTTTCCCTGATTTCCTGACCAGATTATCCTACGGGACGACTTCGGCTTAGGGGGCGGTCAACCTTCATTCCCCGAAGACTACGACTTGGAATCAGATGAGAAACCGCTCTCCATTGCGCGTTCTTGGCGTACCTCTCGCATCAATGTCAGAATGTCGTCACGCTCGCCATAGCCGGCCCCGGCAAGGGACTCTTGAAAACGCTGCCGAAATTCACCCATGTCTGGAAGGGAAGGGTTGTGGACGACGCGTACTGCCGCAATGGCTTCAGCCACATCTATTTCGATTTCAGTCTGGGGCAGGTTTGGCAAGTTCTGCCGCAATTCATCCACGATGGCGAAAAACCGATCACGGGCAGAAGTACTTTGCGGCTCAGGTTGGATTTGATTCAATCGTTCGCCTTCACTCATCTGCTCACCTCCACCAGCAACCTACGCTTCAAACAAAATGGATGTCCCGGTTCATCTTCCAGGAAGCTGGCAGCTTCCTGGAAGATTGCCATGCCCTTCACCCCCACAGTGTACCCCAAACTGCTCACCTTGTCACCCCATCATCGGAATCTTCAACCCCTGCGCCTTCGCCACCGCCACTGCCTCAGGATACCCCGCGTCCACATGCCGGATCACGCCCATCCACGGGTCGGCGGTCAACACCCGCTCCAAGCGGACGGCGGCCTCGGGCGTGCCGTCGGCGACGATGACTTGGCCGGCGTGTTGGCTGAAGCCGATGCCGACGCCGCCGCCGTGGTGGAAGCTGACCCAGGTGGCCCCTTGCACGGCGTTGAGGGCGAAGTTGAGCAGGGGCCAGTCGCTGATGGCGTCGGAGCCGTCCAACATGCCCTCGGTCTCCCGGTTGGGGCTGGCCACGGAGCCGCAGTCCAGGTGGTCCCGACCGATGACCAGGGGGGCGCTGACGATGCCTTGGGCCACCAGGTCGTTGAACATCAGCCCGGCCTTGGCCCGGTCGCCCAGACCCAGCCAGCAGATGCGCGCGGGCAGGCCCTGAAATGCCACCTTTTCCCTAGCGAGGCGGATCCATCTGGCCAAGGCTTGGTCTGCGGGAAACAGCTTGAGAATGGCTTCGTCCGTACGATAGATATCTTCCGGGTCGCCGCTGAGGGCCAGCCAGCGGAAGGGGCCTTTGCCCTCGCAGAAGAGGGGGCGGATGTAGGCGGGGACAAAGCCGGGGTAGTCGAAGGCGTTCTTGACGCCGAAATCCAGGGCCCGTTGGCGTAGGTTGTTGCCATAGTCGAAGACGATGGACCCGGCCTGCTGGAAGGCAAGCATGGCCTCCACATGGGCGGCCATGCTCGCCATGGAACGACCGGTCAACTCATGACGACCGGCCTCGGTTTCCGTGAGGGCCGCGGCCTCTTCCTCGCTCAGGCCCACGGGGATGTATTTGAAGGGGTCGTGGGCGCTGGTCTGGTCGGTGACCACGTCGGGGACCACGCCCCGCTGCACCAGTTCGGGCAGGATCTGGGCGGCGTTGCCCAGCAGACCGATGGAGAGGGGGGTGCCGGCGGCCTTGGCCTCCTCCACCCAGGTCATGGCCTCTTCCAGATCGTCTGTGGCCCGGTCCAGATAGCGGTCGTGGAGACGGCGGTCGATGCGCCATTGGGCCACCTCGACGACGAGCGCCACGCCCTCGTTCATGGTGACGGCCAGGGGTTGGGCGCCCCCCATCTCGCCCAGCCCGGCGGTGAGGGTGAATTTTCCCCGCAGGCTGGGCCACCCCTGCTGTCGGGCCAGCTCGGCCAGGGTCTCGTAGGTGCCCTGCAAAATGCCCTGGGTGCCGATGTACATCCAACTGCCCGCGGTCATCTGGCCGTACATGATCAGCCCCTCCCGCTCCCACTTGTCAAAATTTTCTTGCGTGGCCCAGTGGGGGACGATGTTGGAGTTGGCGATGATCACCCGGGGGGCGTCCGTGTGGGTGCGGATGATGCCCACGGGCTTGCCCGACTGCACCAGCAGGGTCTCGTCGGGTTGAAGGGCGCGCAGAGAGGCCAGGATGGCGTCAAAGGCAGGCCAACTGCGGGCGGCCTTGCCCCGTCCACCATAGACGACCAGCTTGTCCGGCTCGCCGGCCACTTCCGGGTCCAGGTTGTGCTGGATCATGCGATAGGCGGC
>CAZKEX010000269.1:0-6853 GCA_964551895.1 uncultured Caldilineaceae bacterium
GCCAGACCGCCGAAGATGGCCCCGGACAGTAGGCCGATCAATAGACCGATTCCAAAGCGGCTTGGCTCAACCGCGTCTTTTTGATGGGTGCCGTTCCAAGCATGATTGTGGCTATGTTTGGTCATTTTTCTTCTCCTGTTTGAAAGTTTGGATGTCTTGGCTTCGGTTCTTTGTGATGGTTCCGTGTAGCGCGTCAGGCGAGCGCAAAATGCCTTTAGCTGCGCCCGCGCTGGTCTGTTCCGCCCAACGCACGCGGGCTAGATCACATGCATCAGATTCAGCACAACGAGGATGAGTACAATGACGAGCAACGTGTGAACAGCATTACCAGTTTGGGGGATACCGGAGTTAACCCTTGAACCGAAAGCGCCGACCAGCCACAACACAAATAGAATGACGATGATGGTCCACAACATGGTATTTCTCCTTTTCCATAGTCGATTGACTTCCCGATCAGTTGACCGGGTGGAAGTTGACCTGACGAGCCGACGATCTTTCTTCTATGCAAAGCATAACCGAAATCCATCGCCGTGTCGTCAGCGCAAACGATAGGTTTTACTGATCAAATGGACCGCTCTAAATGGCGATCCGGTCTCTTTTATCGTACGACATTTGATAATCGCTCACCCCCTCGGCCCCCCGGCCCCCAATTCTGGGGGAGGTCGTGGATAGTTCCCCCAAGGTTGGGGGCTAGGCTTCGACGTGAGCTCAGCCGAACGGGGACGGGGCGTGAATCGTTACGACATTTGATTGTGCGTAGCCCCAAACGAACGGTTGAGTCGCCCATCACCGACTTCATCTCGAATCATGCAGGCGGCCCCGGCATCAGCCCCACCTCTACCAGCCGATCTCGCAGGGCCATGCGCGCCTGGCAGAGACGGGATTTGATCGTGCCCTGGGACAGGCCCAATATTTGTGCCGCTTCCCCATAGCTATACCCATGCATGTCCACGATCAGCAGCACCTCTCGATGCCTGGTGGACAGTTGGTCGATTCGGGTGAGGAGGACGCGTATCTCTTCCTGGCGCACCCCCACGATTTCCACGTCGGCGATCTTTTCTAAAATCATAGATCTAGCCCTCCCCCTTCTCTATGCGCGCTATCCACCGACGCCGTTGACGTTTTTCTGCGTTACAGGCCATACCCGAAAACGATCCCGCCCAACAGACCCCAGGCGCTGCCCAGGATAGCCCCGGCCAGCACATCTCGGAGATAGTGCGCGCCCACGTACATGCGGGTGGTGCCCACTAACAGCGCCGTGGCGTACAGCAGGCCCACGGCCCAAAGACCCGGGCGCAAGTATCCGACCAGCAACGTCGCCACAAAAAATGCCTGGCTGGTGTGCCCGCTGGGAAATGAACGCCCGCCTTGCTGACGTCCGACGATTCGCGTCTGGGTCAGGCGGTTTGTGGAGCGGGATGTTGTGTCATAGGTGTCGTTCATCGGTTTTATCCTGTATGGGGTCCGCCGCTTCTGATTGTTGTTGTCTGCGCTTGAAATAGGCGACGCTCAAATAGGCGCCAAAGAGTAGAATCAGTCCGCTCAAATAGGCCCAGGTCAGGAGAATCATAATGGCGGCAAGTGACCCATACACCAGGTTCGAGATGGAAATGTAGGTTGAAACAAAGAACAAAAAGGCTTTCTTGGCAAGCTCCCAGAGTAAACCGGCCCCTATAGCGCCGGGCAAGATCTCACGCCAGGTAGAATTGGCATGGGGAAGCATGGTGTAGAGCGTCATAAATAGAGCAATATCGAGCAAAATAGCCACACCAAAACTAATCGTGCCCCCGATGGGTACGATTGGTTCGGGCAACCAGGCGCGCAGGGTGGCAATCATGCTGCCGGCAATGGAAGCCGTGAAGAGCGCCGGGCCCACAAAGGTCAGGACAAAAAGGATGGCCAGGCCGCGCCGCTTCCAGATCGGTTGACTTCGTTTGATGCCCCAGATTCTATTCAGGGTCCCCGTGAGCATGTTGAAGATGTTCGAGGCAGACCAGATCAGGCTCACAAAAGCCACAAAGGTAATGGGGCCGCGCACCCGGATGATTTCGTCGATGTTTTTGCCCAACAACTGGCCCAGGGCCGGCGCAATAAACTCCAACCTTTCTACAACCAAGTGCTGATCCACCAAGGGGCCCAGGCTGAAACTGGCAATGGCGATGCTCAAGAGCGTCAGGGGGAAAAGCGAAAAGATGGCAAAATAGGCGATGGCCGCAGCCGAAGTCGCCGATTCGGACTTTAGGGCTTGCCCGGCCGCACCCGCCACCATCCCAAACCAGCCGTGGGTGCGCTCGTCAAGCCGGTGGGCGCAGCGCATGCCTTTTTGCCAAAGCTGTGCTATCTCGTTAGCGATAGTGGGTGTGGCCATGGGTCACCTTCCCGCTTGGGATGGAACAAACGATTCAGCTCTTTTCCTGCGCGTCTCCCCCGCGGGGGACGATAGGTCACCGAATCATCATGGGCAGATAAGTGAGATTGACCAACGGGGTGTTGGTAATGGGCGCAGGGGAGCCGTTGGTGTTCATGGTCACCCCGCCATGTAGCGCCAAGGCCCGACCCATCAGGGTGGCGCCGGTGTTTAAGGTAATGCTGGCATCTGCGAGAATATTGCCAAAAAAGCGCGTGCCCGTGCCGAGGGTGGCGCTGCTGCCGACCTGCCAGTAGATATTTTTGGCTTGCCCTCCACCGATCATGGCCACAGTCGAGGCGGATGCGGTCGAGAGCGTGCTCCCGATCTGGAAAACCCAGATTGCATTGATGTCGCCCTGGGCATCGAGAACCAGATCTCCCGTTAACTGTGCCGATGTATCGAAACAGTAGACGCCGGGCGGGAGTGTCATGCCGCCCAGATCTTGGCCGGTCAAATGGGTGGCGCATGGCTGAGTGGCCAGGGCATTATAGGCCAGGGTCGCATCGGTCTGGGCCTTGGCGGGGACGGGACCGCCTCGATATATAGCGCCCGCTTGGACTATACCAGGGGGAAAACCGGTAACAGAGGTTCCCGGGCTGGTCCCCACATTTCCAAAAAAGACGCCGGGGCCGGTATTGGTCAACGTGGAACCGGCCAGCCCTACAAAGCTGGCCGCGGAACCCAGATCCGGGGCAACTGCGCCGGATTTCGCCAAAAGAGTTGCCCACGTGCCGCCTGGCGCAATCAAAAGGGTCGTCATGATGAGAAGAATCGTCAAAACCATACGTTTTCGCATTGGATAGGCTCCCAGCCACATTCTTATAAACCAAGTCTCTTGAAATCGATGAATCCCCGCTCAACATCCACACCGATCAGTTGCATGTGAATGCAGTTGTTCACATCAACATTGTCGCTCGCCCCAAACAAAGCGCTCTCTGCGAAATGCAATCGCGGGAAGCGACTTTTCGCAAAGAGCGCATTGCACGCACTCATTCGGTTCTGTCAACAGTTGACCACAACCATCTTGATATTAGATGGACATCTTGCGCTTGGCATCCCGCGCCGCATCCTGAACCTTGCGCTTGGACGCCTTGGCAGCGTCCTCAAGTTTATTCTTGGCGTCACTAGCCGCGTCCAGGGCGTCGTTCTTCATGGTGTGGACCGTGTCCTCGGCTTGGGCCTTGGCGTCAGCGTTCTCGGCATCCTGGGCCGCGTCCTTTACGGCGTTCTTCACGTCATGGACCGTGTCCTTCACCGCATTCTTCAGGTCGTGGACGGCGTCTTTGACATCGTTCTTGGCATCGTGGGCAGCATCTTTGAGCTTCTGTTCACTGTTTGACATAGGTTCGTTCTCCTTATTGGATAGGTCGGATAGGTCGGATAGATTGGCGTTAAATACTGTCAATGCGAGTAGAGGTGGCGGTGTGTGTGCCGCGCCGGGTCTCACCCAGTACAAGCACCACCACTTTGACCAGCACCCAGGCGACCAGGGCATAGACGAGGATCGCCGCCAGGGCATTCCCTTCAAAAACATACCCCTCAAAGCTTGGTTGCCCAAACAGCCCCACAAACGGGGCGATAAACGGCCCGGTGATGCCATAGATGAGTTGGGCAAAGCCCGCGGCCGGGTTGGCTCCCAGCAGCCCCAACACAAAGCGGATGCCCAACAGCCCCTCCAAGATCCCGAACAGCAGATAGATCACCTGCTGAAACTTGAAGATCTGGCCACGTCGGGCGGCAAATGGATCGCCGCTAACGGTTTCTGTCCGGTATGCGGTGGCAGGGGCTTGTCCCCCCACAGGTCCAACGTCGGCGGGGTCGTAGCTCACAACCTCGGAATGCTCTTCACGTCGTTCTACTGTCATGGTGTCTCCCAAAACTGACTGTCAGCGGTACTTGGTTTCTATCGTTTACGACCGGATATCATGCGTAAGACCGCAATCAAGATCACTGCGCCCAGAAAAGCTACGACGATGCTCGACAAATTGATACCATTGACGGCATTCGGAATGCCCAACAAATTCCCGGCCAGGAAACCGCCGATCAGGGCACCCACGACGCCCACAACGATATCACCAACGAGGCCGGAGCCCCCGCCTTTCATTACCTGGCTGGCCAGCCAACCAGCGATCAATCCAACGATAAGCCACGAAAGAAGTCCCATAGTTATACCCCCATTTCAGTTGGTTACGCGCCATTTGTGGCGACAAGATGGAAGAACATTCTTCCACGGTTAGCATATCAGAAGTGGATGGCGCATACATCAGCGAAACCGCTAAACATTGGTACAACAAAAGAGCCGCCCCACCGGGACGGCTCTCGCTTTTTGCTGTATGCTATTTGTTGCAGATGCGCCAATCGTGCAGCGGGGCTACCCCTCTTGCGCGGATTCCGCGCTCTCGGAGGTCAACCCTTCCCGCACGGCGTAGAGGGCGGCCTGGGTGCGGCTGGCCAGATGCAACTTGCCCAGGATGCGGCTGACATGAGAGCGCACGGTCGGCTCACTGATCACAAGCTGATCGGCGATCTCCTGGTTGCTCAGTCCCTGGGCGATCAACTGCAACACGGTCAATTCCCGGGCCGTCAAGGCCTCGGGCGCTGGCTGTAGATCCGCCGGTTGGGCGATCTCCTGGAGCAACTTGCGGGCGATCATGGGATGCAGGGCCGGTTCGCCCCGATGCACCTGGCGGATGGCCCGCACCAGTTCCTCTGGCGTTGAGTCCTTGAGCAGATAGCCCAACGCCCCCGCCTTGATGGCCGGGAAGACCTTGTTGTCCGCCGCAAAACTGGTCAAAACCAGAATGTGGGTCCCTGGTCGCTGGTCGGTGATCTGCCGTGTGGCCTCAATGCCGTCCATGCCGGGCATCAGCAGGTCCATCAGGATCACATCGGGCTGGCTTTTCGCCGCCAGACGCACGGCTTCCTGCCCGTCGCCCGCCTCCCCCACGACCTCAAAGCCGTCGGATTCGGAGAGCAAAGCCCGAATGCCCTTGCGCACAATAGTGTGATCGTCGACAACCAAAACTCGAATCAAAGGGTCACCTCGATGGTTAGCCGTGTTCCCTCACCGGGTCGGCTCTTATAGGTTTGTTTGCCACCGAGACGCGCCGTGCGCTCGGCAATACTGCGCAGCCCGCCGCTGCCCCGACCCTCGGCCCGCACGGTCGGCAGATCGAACCCCACGCCGTCATCCACCACATCCAGCCGAACAGATGTCGGCGTGTAGGTCAACTGTACAGTCAAATGCCGGGCCTCGGCATGTTTGCGCACGTTGTTGAGGGCTTCCTGGGCGATCCAGTAGAGATCTTCCTCGATGGCGATAGGCAAACGCCGCTCCCCCTTGACCCGGAACTTGGTCTGCAAGCCGGCCCGATCCTCCACCGCGGCCAGGCGGGTTTGCAGCGCAGCCACCAATCCCTCCGCCTCCAACTCTGGCGGGTGCAGTTGGAAGATCAGCAGGCGCATGTCCCGCATGCCCTCCTGGGCGGTCTCCTGAAGTTCCTTGAGATAGCCGGACGCCACGCCCTCTTTGCCCGCGGCCAGGGCCAGGGCCGCGGCGTTGGCATAGAGGGTCACGCTGTAGAGGGATTGGGTGACGGAATCGTGGAGTTCCCGAGCCAGCCGTTGCCGCTCCTCCAAGACCGCAAATTGTTCGGCCTGTTCTTGCAGGCGGGCATGCTCGATGGCCATGGCTGCCTGGTTGGCGAAGACGGACATGACCCGCACATCCTCCTCGGTGAAGCCGCCCGCCTTGTTCACCACGTCCAACACGCCGATGATGCCGCCATTGACGTGGAGAGGCAAAGCCAGCAGCGCGGTCAGATCTGCGGGCCACTGATAGACCCGGGCCTGTTCAAAGAGAGCCGGATCATTCAGGCGTACGGGTTCGCCCGTGCGCAAAACCGCACCGGCCAGGGATCCATCCACGGGTAGGCGTTCGCTAGTGGCCAGAGGCTGCCCCAACCGGTGCTTGACCTCCAGCCAGGCCTGATCTGTCAGTAACAAGATAGCGCTGCCCGTCGCCCCGATCAGGCCCTGGGCTTCGGTGCAGACGATATCCAGCACCTGGTCCAGCACAGTTTTCTGGAGCAAACTGACCAGCACACGCCCAAAGCTCTCGCTCTCGGCCAGCCGCCGTTGCAGTTCGTCGTGCAACTCGGCATTCTTCAGCGCCAAGGCCGCGGCAACCTGAGTCTGCTCATCAATAGCAGACTCCAGGGCGTCCAATTCCTTCTGCAGTTGCGGAATATCGATTGGTTGCGAAATTTGATAGGCCATAACTATATGATGATACCCGATCCGAAGGAATTTATACCAATCGCTCCTTCATCCTTAAGGTTCTTCCCGATACGCCATGTCCAGCACTTGCACCGTGTGGAAAATGGGCAGACCGTGGTCGGTTCGGTCCAAATAGGTGCGGATCTGGGTCAAACAGCCGATGTT
>CAZKEX010000270.1:0-6851 GCA_964551895.1 uncultured Caldilineaceae bacterium
TTGATGTCCGCGTCCACGGGCAGGTCGATTCCTGTGCTGCCGATCTGACGGCTGCCGGGGATCACCTGCCGGGGCACGGCCAACTCTGCCCAGCCCAGGTCCAGATGGTTCAGCCCGTCGATCAACAGGGAGCCGGGTACCTCCCACGCCACTTCCTGCCAGCTATCGGCCAACGGCTGACTGCCCAACCCAGCGCCGTTCACCGTCAAGGCAATGGACTGGGTCGGGCCCCCATAGGCAAAGGGGTGAACATGGACGGTCACCCGATAGATGGCGGCGGGGTCGATGTTCCCCAGTGGTAAAAAGAGACGACTCTCCGGCTCGGTGGCCCAAACAGCCGTGGCGGAAAAGGGCTCGTCCACCTCGGCGGTATCCCAGCCCTCGCCCCGATAGGCGAAGGTGCCGGGGGCGCCCAGGTCCAGGCGGAAGCTGTCGGCCAGCTCGGGGAGGATCACCCGGTAGGCTTCGATGCCGTCGCCGGTCCAGAAGGGGGTGGGCTCCAGGGGCAGGGTGGTCTTGACGAAGTCCCAACTGGCCTGCCAGGTGTCGGCGTAGGGGTAGCGTTGCTCGATGGGCGGATGGAGCAGCACGTAGCCCACGTTGTAGAGGGCCATCAGATCCCCGGCCTGGGCCGCGGTCTGCTCGGCGGCTTCCGGGGGCAGGGGTTGGCCCTCCTCCACCCGCAGCAGGGCGTCAAAGTAGGGGATGCGGGCAAAGTAGTCCATCTTGAAATCCGGCGCCCGGCTGATGTTGCCGCCCAGCATGGGCTTGCCGTGACCGATCTGGAAATATTGCAGTTGGGTGCGCTCTGGCCCCAACGTGCCAAAGCTGTTGCGCCAGCCCAGGGGCACATTCAGTACGCTGATGGGCCGGGGATCCGCCCCAATCTGGGCGTAGACGGCCGGGATGCGGGCGTCGGACAGGGGCAGGGGCAGGGCGAGATGCTCGAAGATCACGGCGACTGCCAGCACCACGGGTATCCCGGCCGTTGCAAGCCGTTGAACCCCCTTGGCCCTTCGCCATTCGCCATCCGCCATTTTCCCCATGATCCACGCCACCCCATACCCGGCCAGGACGGCCAGCCCCAGCATGAGCAAAACGCTGTTGCGGTTGGGGGCGCGGTTGGCCTTGATGATGGGCAGATAGTGCAGGATGGCGAAAGGAAGGGGAAACGTTGCCTCTACACCATCCAGGTCAAACTGATAATTGCCGTCGATCTGGAGAAAGGGGCCTAGGGTGAAAACGCCAAAGATCAAGGTCGTCCATACCCAAATTCGCACGCGCTTGCGGAAGGCCAACGCGCCCACCAGGGCCAGGGCCGCGCTGGTCCAGCCCAGAAAGACCGTGTTCACATCTCGGGGTCCGGTGACGCCCAGCTCCAGCGCCCGCAGTTGCACCCGGCGCAGTTCGGCCACCAGATCCCCGCCAAAGATGGGGTGCAGCACCGTGGGCTTGAACCAGCCTAGCAGGTCCGTGCTTAACGGAATCGCCTCGCCCCAGCCCTTGAGGCTGAAGTCGTTGGTCAAGAACTGGTTCAGGATCGGCCACAAGACCGGTCCCCACAGCAGGGCGGCGATGCCGCCGATGATGGCAAGGTATTGCAGATTTTGGATTTTGGGTTTTGGATTGGGGGCAGCGCTTGTCCCGGGTTGATGGGTCGGTCGCAGGGCTTCCCAGCCCTTCACCGCCACCACGATCACGGTGAAGATGGCCAAAAAGACCGCGGTGATCATCTCGGCCAGGCCGTTGAAGGCGAAGAAGATGCCCGCCAACACCGCGGCCTTGCGCCGCCGGGCCGGGGAGAGCCGCCCGTCCAAGCTGCGCAGGAGGGTGAGGGCGTAGAAGGGGATCCACTGGGTGGTCACCATGTCGTAGTGGCCCAAGGTGGCGTAGATGGCCCGGTTGGAGGCGAAGGCGTAGAGTAGCCCGGCGAGGATAGCCGGTAGCAGATAGCTGTTAGCCGGTAGCCGCGGGTCGCCATTCGCCATCCGCCATTCGCCATTCAGCAAGTATCTGGTGAGCAGAAATGTGCCGTACCCGCTCATCACCGTGCTGAAAAGGACGGCGATGTTGCTGGCGAAGGGGTAGTTGACGGCCAGGGCCAGGGGCTGGGCGATCAGGGCGTGGAAGAAGTTATAGGTGTAGAGGATCAGGTCCATGCCCAGGGGATACCAGATCAGCTCCGTGTGCAGGGGGCTGGCCAGGTTGTCCACCACGGCCTGTTTGAAGGTCCAGATATTCCACACAAAGGTGGACTCGTCAAAGGCCCACTGGGCCACGCCGGGCACCTTGGTGGTCAAATTCGCCGCCAAGGGCCAGGAAAGGACCAGGGCTAGGACCGTGAAGAGGCCCAGGATCCAGGGGTGTTTGTTGATTGGTTGATTGGTTGATTTTTTCATAGGTTTAGGGATTGGGGATCGGGGATCAGGGATCGGGGATCGGGGATCGGGTGTCCAAGCGACCTGATCCCCGATCCCTGATCCCTGATCCCCGATCACGGCTTTTCCGCGATGCAGAGGACGCTGGTGCCGAAGGGGAGGCTGACGCGCGCCACCAGTTCGGCTTCCAGCCAGCCCACGCTGTGGAGTAGGGTATTGATCGGCTCGGGGGTGGGTTCCATCTCCACCTGATAGACCTCTTCTTCTTCGGTGAGGTGGGGGCTGTCCAGCTCCGGGGCTTCCGGGCGCAGGATGCGCACCCCGGCGATCAGGGGGAAGACGAAGAAGTTGTTATAGCTACTGCGCTTGACCCGGAAGCCGGAAATTTCTAACTTTTGGGCCAATTCCGTGGCCGTGTAGCGGCGCTCATGCTCGTTGATCACATCGTTGTAGCTCCACAGCCACATAAAGGCGGGCACGGTGATCATCACCTTGCCCCCGGGCTTGAGTACCCGCAGACACTCGTCGAAAACCCCCAGCTCGTTGGGGATATGCTCCACCGTGTCCAGCAGGGCGATCAGATCGAAGCTGTTGTCCGGGAAGGGCAAGGCGTCCCCAGCCCCTTGGAAGCTGGTCAGCCCCCGCTGTTTGGCCATAGGCAGAGGCCGGGCGCTGAAGTCGATCCCGACCACCCGGCCATAGTGGGCCAGGTGATGGGCCATGTTCCCCGCCCCGCCGCCGATGTCCAGCACCATACGCTCTTGGCCGGGCTGGGCTGGGCCGACTTCGGCATCCAGATATTTGAGGATGGCTCGAGTGCGGCTCATGAACCACCAATGTCTGTCTTCTTCTAATACGGTCAACGCGGGTGTTGGCATAGGTTTCCTCCCAACTGTGCATGGGTTTGGGTCGATTGCATCTGGTCATTATACATGAAAGCGGGGCAAACCCATGTTTTACCGCAAAGGCGCGGAGATCGCAAAGAAACAAAAGGTTTTTCTTCTCCACCCTTTGCGTCCTTCGCGGCTTTGCGGTGAAAAGCCCTTTATCAGATCAAAATTACTTTTACACGCCGCCAAATCTGTGGTAAAATAGCTGTGTACGACCAGTTCGTCCGGGGGATGAAAGGTTTCGACGGGGCAGGAGGCTCTGTGATTGCAAGCCGTAGAGCGTCGGCTACGTTAAAAAGGCGCAAACACTATAAATGCCAACAACACTGGCAAGGTCTTCAACTTCGGGTTCGCTTCCGCCGCTCCGGCGATGGCAGTAGCCTAAGTAGACCAACCCTGATCCCGTAAGACGGATCACGGCCCATCCTCATGGCACCGGCAGGTGAGGGTGAAGCCGACATAATCTGTAGGTTGCTGTAGCCTCACGCCGATGCGGCTGCCTAAGACTATCGGCTAGCTGATATTCAAACCCTACGTCATCATGGGTTTTGTCGGCGAATCTAACAAACAAGATGACTACGCTTGTAGACGTCCCAGCGCAAATGTTTCGGACGCGGGTTCAATTCCCGCCATCTCCACTGGCCCTCCACCCAAGGGCCAACCCCAAACCCTTGACGGCCCGACAGTCCACCCACTGTCGGGCCGTCGCCCTTTCTACGACCAAAAAGCAGAAACCAACCCCAGAGAACGCAAAGAGCCGCAGAGGATCGGTGAGAACACGCGTCTTTCCTTTGCGTTCTTGGCGACTTTGCGGTAAAAAGCTGGTTGTTGCATCGATTTTTCTTCACTTCACCCATTTGGATCTGCCCATGCCCCGCACCCTCTCTCGCCGTCGTTTCTTGCGCCACACCGGTTCATCCGCCTTGGCCCTTGCCCTGCTTGCCGCCTGCGCCCCCGCGCCCGCGGCAGATCCTGTCCCCATCACCCCCATCCCCACCAGCCCGGCGGATGGGGCTATTCCAGCCACGGACCCCCACAGCGCGGGATCTCTGGCCGACTCTACGCCCACGCCGGTCCCCGCCGCCACCCTGGCCGAGAAGGTGGGGCAGATGATCATGGTCGGCTTCCGGGGCACGACCGTGGACGCAACCAGCCCCATCGTGCGCCAAATCCAAGAAAACTATCTGGGCGGCGTGGTCCTCTTCGACTTTGACGTGCCCACCTGGACCGATCAACGCAATATCCAATCCCCGGCCCAGGTGGCGGCGTTGACCGCGGCCCTGCAATCCTTCGCCCCCACCCCATTGTTGATCGCCACGGACCAAGAGGGGGGCAAAGTGGCCCGGCTCAGCCCAAAATGGGGCTTCCCCGCCACCCTCTCTGCCCAGGAATTGGGGGAAATGGACGATCTGGAATATGTGGCCTATCTTTTGGACGAGATGGCCGCCACCGTAGCCGCCGCCGGCATCAACCTCAACCTGGCCCCGGTGGTGGATCTCAACACCAACCCGGACAACCCGGTGATCGGGGCCATCGGGCGCAGCTACGGCGCGGACGCCCAGGTGGTGATCGACCACGCCCTCACCTTCATCGGCGCCCACCGTCGCCAGGGCGTCCTCACCACCCTCAAACACTTTCCCGGCCACGGCAGCAGCGCCGCGGACTCCCACAAGGGCTTTGTGGATGTGACCGACACTTGGTCCCGCCGGGAACTGACCCCCTATCGCACCCTCATCGAACAGGATGCGGTGGACACCATCATGACCGCCCACGTCTTCAACGCGGAGCTGGACCGGGTCTACCCCGCCACCCTCTCCAAAGCCACCATCACGGATCTGTTGCGGGATGAGTTGGGGTTCAAAGGGGTCGTCATCTCAGACGACATGCAAATGGGGGCGATTGCGGATCTGTATCCCTATGCGGAAGCCGTTGCGTTGTCCATTAATGCTGGCGTAGACATCCTTGCCATCGCCAACAACTCGATCTATGATGAAGAGATCGCCCCCCGCACCGCCGACCTGATCCTGGGCATGGTGGCCGATGGCCGTATCCCGGAAAGCCGTATCGACGAATCGTATGCCCGCATCATGGGGCTGAAGGCGAAGTTGGCCTGATTTTTCACCGCAAAGGCGCGGAGAACGCAAAGAAAAGAAGGCTCTCCTTTCCATCTCTTTGCGCCCTTTGCGCCTTTGCGGTGAAATTCCTCCCTGACTCCCAGAAAGGACCTCCCGCATGAACCTCCATCTGCAAAACCGAGTGGCTGCCGTGGCCGGGGCCAGCGGCGGATTGGGCTATGCCTGCGCCCTCACCCTGGCCCAGGAGGGCTGCCGGGTGGGTATCTGCGCCCGGCGTCCCGACAAACTGGAAGCCGCGGCCCAGGCCATCCGGGACGCCACGGGCGCCGAAGTCTTCGCCATCCCTCTGGACATGGGCGAGGCCGGCGCGCCCCGGCAGTTCATCCAGGCCGTGGCCGGACATTTCGGCCAGTTGGACATGGTCGTGGCCAACGCCGGTGGCCCGCCCAGCGGCAAGTTCGCCGACATGAGCGATGACCAATGGCGCTACGCCGTGGACCTCAACCTGCTCAGCGCCGTGGCCATGTTCCACGAGGCCCTGGCCCACGTCACCGCCAGCGACCAGGGGCGGCTGATCGCCATCACCAGCATCAGCGCCAAACAGCCCCTGGAGAATCTGGTCCTCAGCAACGCCACCCGGGCTGGGGTGCATGGCCTGGTCAAGACCCTCAGCCGGGAGATCGCGGCCACGGGTACCACGGTCAACGCCGTCTGCCCCGGTCTCACCCGCACGGACCGATTGACCGAGCTGGCCCAACAGATGGCGGATCGGGAGAATATCAGCTTGGATGAAGCCTTTGCCAAACGCTCCGCCGGCGTGCCCCTGGGCCGCCTGGGGGATCCCCTGGAATTCGGCGCGGCCGTCGCCTATCTGTGCAGCAAACAGGCCGCCTACATCTCCGGCGTCGCCCTTCCCGTGGACGGCGGTTTTTTGACCGGACTTCCGTAGGATTTTGGATTTTGGATTGGTGATTTTGGATTGGGGGGCCGAGATCATCCGTCGGCTTCGCATTCACCTAATCCAAAATCGAAAATCCACAATCCAAAATCCGATGGTATCCAACTATGCAAATCGAATCCGACATCTATATTCATGCCGCGGCTGCGGCCGTGTGGGCGGTGGTGAGCCGGGTGGAGCGCTGGCCCGACTGGCATCCCCAGGTGATCAGCGCCAAGTGGACCGGGGGGACACCTTGGGCTGACGGGGCCAAGCTGACCCTGCGCCTGCGCTCGCCCCTGGGCCTGCCCGTGACCAACACCGCCCTGGTCCGCATGGCTGTACCGGGCAGCACCGTGGTCTGGGAAGGCGCGCTCTTCGGCGTGGTGGCGGTCCACACCTTCCGCTTCGCCGACGAAGTGGGCGGCTGCCGGGTCATCGAGCGGGAGAGCTATCACGGAGTCGCCTCGCCGGTCATGGCGCTGATCCGCGGGCGTCAACAACGGGCGTTTGACACGGCGTTGGCCAACTTGAAGACGCAGATCGAGGGCATGCCCCGGCGATAAACCCG
>CAZKEX010000271.1:0-6846 GCA_964551895.1 uncultured Caldilineaceae bacterium
TGCGTGGGCCGCCCCGCCGAGGAGATGCCCCGCATCACCAACCGCATCTGCGGCGTCTGCCCGGAGGCCCACCACATGGCCGCCACCAAGGCTCTGGACGCCCTCTATCACATCGAGCCCCCCTCCGCGGTGAAGAAGCTGCGGGAGCTCTTCTACATGGCCTTCTTCGTCACCGACCACACCACCCACTTCTATGCCCTGGGCGGACCGGACTTTGTGGTCGGGCCGGACGCGCCCAAGGCCGAGCGCAACATCCTGGGCGTGATCCACAAGGTGGGGGTGGAGGTGGGCAAACAGGTCATCGACACCCGTATGCGCAACCATCACATCATCCAGATGCTGGGCGGGCGGACCGTGCATCCCGTGGCCGGCGTCCCCGGCGGCTGGAGCCGGGCGCTGACCGCAGACGAGCGGGTCGAAGTCGAGGCCATCGCCCGCAAAAACGTGGAATTCGCCCAGTTCAGCCTCAAGCTCTTCGACGACATTGTCCTGGGCAACCAGGCCTACGTGGATCTGGTCCTCTCCGACGCCTTCACCCACCGCACCTACTACATGGGCACCGTGGACGCCGACAACCATGTCAACTTCTACGACGGCATGATCCGGGTGGTCTCCCCCGGGGGCAAGGAGGCGGAGCGCTATGCGGCCAAGGAGTACGCCGACCACATCGCCGAGCGGGTGGAGCCGTGGAGCTATCTCAAGTTCCCCTATCTCAAAAAGGTGGGGTGGAGCGGCTTTGTGGATGGGGAAAAGAGCGGGATCTACTGCGCGACACCTCTTTCAAGGCTCAATGCAGCCGACGGCATGGCCACCCCCTTGGCCCAGGCGGAGTTCGAACGCTTCTACACCACCCTGGGGTCGACCAAAAACGGCCGCTACCAGCCGGTCCATCACCGCCTGGCCACCCACTGGGCCAGGTTGGTGGAGATGCTCTACGCGGCCGAGCGCATGGTCGAATTGGTCCAAGAGCCGGAGATCACCGACCCCAACACCCGGTCCGTGGTCAAAAATCGGCCCGATGAAGGCGTCGGCTGTGTGGAGGCCCCCCGTGGCACCCTCACCCACCACTACAAGACCGACGCAAAGGGCATCCTCACCCATGTCAACCTGATCGTGGGCACCACCAACAACTACGCCCCCATGGCCATGTCGGTCAAAAAAGCCGCCCAAGCCCTGATCCAAAACGGCACGGTGATCAGCGACGGCCTGCTCAACCGCATCGAAATGGCCTTCCGCAACTACGACCCGTGCATGTCCTGCGCCACCCACTCCCTCCCCGGCCAAATGCCCCTGGAAGTCATCATCCGGGACGCCGCGGGGGTGGAGGTGGTGCGGTTGAGCCAGTATACGGAATGAGTGATGAGTAACGAGTAAGGTGCGGTGGCGACACTTTACTCGTTACTCATCACTTATTGGATCCCCACCATGAAAACACTCATCATCGGCCTGGGCAATCCCATATTGAGCGACGACGGCGTCGGGGTGCGGGTGGCCCAGGCGTTGGCCCGCGCCTTCCCGGCCTGCACCTTCCCGGAAGGGGCCGCCAGATTTTCCGCCGACCAAGAATTCGTGGCCCCTTCCGGGAAGGTTGTCCCCCATCCCACCATTATCGAAGCCAGCCTGGGCGGTCTGCGCTTGATGGAGATGATGGTGGGCTACGACCGGGCCATCCTGATCGACGCCCTCACCCACGGGGACGACCCACCGGGAAGCGTGCGCCGCATGACCCTGGCGGACCTGGACGCCATCAGCCCCACCCAGCACACCGCCTCGGCCCACGACACCTCCCTGGCCTCGG
The DNA here is from genome assembly GCA_964551895.1 of uncultured Caldilineaceae bacterium. Lineage (GTDB taxonomy): Bacteria > Chloroflexota > Anaerolineae > Caldilineales > Caldilineaceae > JAGNDO01. The sequence continues at coordinate 1,799 of CAZKEX010000271.1, forward strand.
CCTTGGCCACGGGCCGGCGCATGGGCCTGCATCTGCCCGTGGATGTGACGATTTACGCCATCACCGTGACCAATATCAGCGACTTCGGCGAGACCCTCACCCCCGCCGTGGCCGCCGCCATCCCTGGGGTGGTCCAGGCGGTTTTGGATGAATTGTTGATCGGCGAGGAGATGGATCCGTAGGTGCGGTTAAAAGTCGCTTTGGCTACATGATGATGCAAAAAGTGGCCAACGTGATCAGCCGCCGTCTGCGGGACATGCGGGTGGAGTCCCTGGCCGGGGTGGTGGAGCGGGCGGCCCAGCCGACAGTTTAGCCAGAGACCACAGATTCACGACACAAAAAGGGAGGGCGACGAGATCAAGTCTCGTCGCCCTCCCTTTTTGTGAATCTTGTTCTGTCAGTCGAACCCTATTCCACCACGGGCACGGTGACGATCTGGCCCTGGGCCGCGCCTTCGGCCACGGTCAGGGTGGCGATGGCGTCGCCCTCGGCGGTGGTGAGGCTGTAGTCGCCTGCGGCCAGCCCTTCGAAGAGGGCGGCGCCGCTCTCGTCCGTCTCGACGCTGGCCACGATGGCCCCTTCGCTGTCAACCAGGTTCAGGCTCATGCCCACCACGCTGGCTTCCTCGGCGTCTTTGATGCCGTTGGCGTTGGCGTCGGCAAAGTAGACCACCTGCACCGCATCACCCGCCACGTCCGCGCTGGCGGCCACGGTGACTGTGGAGACCGGGGCAACGTCCACGGCAGGGGCGACCTCCTCGGCGGCGGCTTCAATTGGGGCGGCTTCCACCGGGGCAACCTCAACCGGGGCGGCGGCTTCCGGCGCAACGACCTCTGCCGGTGCATCCAGCGCGCTCATCTGGGAGAGGGCCCCGGCCAGGGCGCCGGTGAAGACGTCAAACTTCTGGCGGCCCACATCCAGCACAGCGATGGAGTCGTTCATCTCGCCCAACTGGCTCTGCTGGGCTTGCAGGGTCTCTTGGGCGGCCCCGATCTGGGTCATGGCCGCACCGATCTCCGTCTTGGCCGCGCTGATCTCGGTCTGCAAACCGGGGATGGCGTCCGCCTGGCCTTGCAGCCCTTCCAGCCGGGCCACCACCGTGTCCAAGTTGGCGCTCAACGCACCCACATTTTGGTCCACGGCCGCCACGGTCTCCTGCATGGCGCGGATTTGGCCCGCGCTGTTGAAGCGAATTGTGCCTCGGTTGACAATGGCCAGCACCAGCAAGGTGAGGAAGACGCCCAACAAGGCGCCACCAATGGCAGCCCCCAACATGGCCAGGGAATCTCGACCCGGATTGTTGTACTCCAACTTGGGCGGCGCATCCACTTTGACGTGATCGGGGATCATTGGGCTGGACTCAACCTTGGCCTCGCTCTTTGCCAGGGTACTGGCTGCGTTCAAATGCTCTTGTTGTACGCTCATGGCTTTTCCTTTTCTCGAAATTGCTGCTTGCCACAGCCGCGGGGCGGGCGGCTTGAAGAATAATTGGCGCCCATGACAAGGGTCTGTGGAACTCAGACCTGACACGAACAGGGTTATCCGCTCCATCTTAGCGGGGGACGCCCTTTGCGTCAAGTATAAAAGTGTCCATTTGATTGACAATCGGTTTGCGATCCGGCCATTTTCGGGCAGAGAAGGGCGAGTACGCTGGGTCGTAGCCCAACCGTTGCCATTCCGCCGGGTTTGGCCCACACCCACGACGGTTTGTGAGGGGACCTGGGTAGGGGCTATAATCTTGCCATGCACACTGCCCAGTCAAACGCCCTGCCCATCTCCCAGGTTCCAGAGGAGTTCGACCCTGCCACCGTCGATTTTCTCTTTTCTGCCCAGGCGGAAGCCTGGCTGAAAACCCTGGCCCAGGCGGATTTGGGGCCGGATCGCACTTTAGAATGGCTCATGCGTCTGCGCCGGGAGGTCTCCCCGATCCAGGCCGGCGCGCTGTTGACCACGGCCCGCCTGCGCCAACGGGGGGCGGACAAGTTCCCCCACGCCGAAAAGATGTTCTTTGTCACCGAGGCATTGGAGCAGGCCACGGCCTGGCCCATTGCCCACCATCGGGCAGGGTGGATTCACCGCCACGCCCCGCCGGGAAACGTGCTGGACCTGGGCTGCGGCATCGGCGGCGACACCCTGGCCCTGGCCCAACATCGCCCGGTGATCGCCTATGAACTGGCCGGGGATCGGTTGCGTTTTGCCCAGGCCAACGCCGAAAGCCTGGACTTGCCCTGGCCCATCCACTTCGCCCAGGCCGATTGGACCGCAGATCTGGCCGCGGGGCGCTTGCCGGAGGCCGCCGCCGCCTTCGCCGACCCAGCCCGCCGGGTGGACGGGCGCAGGGTCTTCAGCCTTCACCAGATGGCGCCGCCCTTGTCCGTTCTGCTGGAATTGGCGGAGCGCATCCCCGCCCTGGGCGTGAAGGTGGCCCCCGGCGTTGCCGACCACGAAATTCCGCCCCAGGCTGCTGTGGAGTTTGTCAGCCACCAGGGGGTGTGCAAAGAGGCCGTGCTGTGGTTTGGTCCCCTGGCCCAGGCTGCTCCGGCCAAACGCTGGGCCAGCGTTCATGCCAGGGATGGCACGTGGCGCCAACTTGCCGGGCCAGGCGAACCCGCCCCGGTGCAGCCCTTGCCCCCTGGCCCCCAGCTTGAGGGCCTCTTTCTTCACGAACCGGACCCCGCCGTAATTCGGGCCGGCGTTTTGGATGAGCTGTGCCGGGGAATGGATGCCCACCTTTTTGACGAGCAGATCGCCTATTTGGTCAGCACCGGGTCGGCTTTGCAACCTTTTGTGCAAAGCTTTCGCCTATTAGAGGTTCACGACTTCAGCCTCAAGCGCATCAATCGGCGCATCCAAGCCCTGGGCCTGGGGCGACTAGAAATCAAAAAGCGGGGATCGCCCATCGACCCCGAAGCCTTCCGCCGCAGCCTCAAACCCGCCCCCACCGACCGCCCCGGCGTGATCTTCCTGACCCGGATGGGGGATCGGCGGGTGGTTTTGATAGGAGAGAGATTGGGCGATTGAGAGATTGGGAGATTGGGAGATTGCCACGGCACAATCTCCCAATCTCTCAATCGCCCAATCTCACCCACATTTGCCATCTGGAGAAACCCAATGGACGACATAAACCTACCCACCCCAGCCAAAGTCGTGGCCCTGGGCGCGGAGTTGGGCCAACTTTTGCAGGCAAACGGCATGATGTGCGCCACCGCCGAAAGCTGCACCGGCGGGCTGATCGGCCACCTCCTCACAGAGACGCCAGGGAGTTCGGTCTGGTTCGCCGGGGGCGCCGTGGTCTACAGCTATGAGGCCAAGGAGCGGGTGCTGGGCGTCAGCCACGACTCGCTGATGCTGTTCGGCGCGGTCAGCAACCGGGTGGCCCAAGAGATGGCCCAGGGCGCGCTGGACCTCTACAGCGCGGATGTGGCCGTGGCCGTCACCGGCATCGCCGGCCCCGGCGGCGGCACCCCGGACAAGCCCACGGGCACGGTCCACTTTCACCTGGCCGCCCGGGGCGGCATCCACCGGCCCATGCGGGTGGTCTGGGGCGCGGACCGTTCCGGCAACAAACTGCTCACCGCCCAAGCCGCCATCCGCATGATGATCGACTATGTGAACGAGTCCGCGGTGTCGTGTATGCTGTAAAAACCTCACCGCAAAGGCGCAAAGAACGCAAAGGATTGAAGAAAACCCTTTTCTTTTCCTTTCTTCTCTTCTTTGCGTTCTTTGCGCCTTTGCGGTGAAAGTGTTGAACTCTGCAATCCATATTGAAGGAGACCGCATGATGAAGCAACAAGTCCTGGTCAACGAACCGGTACGCATGTTATCCCGACTGGGGGCCAAGGGGGAGGTGGCCCCGACGTCGTTTATTTGGCGGGACAAGACCCGCTATGTGGATGTGATCGGTCGCCAATGGGAAGAGCGGGTGGGGGGCAAGAACCTGCGCTGTTATCTGATCCAGGCCGTGGACACCAACACCTTCGAGGTGCGCCACGATCCCAGCACGGACCAGTGGACCCTGCACCGAGCCTGGCTGCGAGATCTGGCGGTTTAAGGGATATTCGCATAGTGAACTTACCCCAAAGAATGCCCTCGTCCCGTCAATGGGCCTGGCTGCTGACCGCCGGGCTAGCGGCCCTGCTCGCTGTGTGGATGCGCGGGCGGGGATACGACGATCTCTACATAACCTATCGCTATGCGGCCAATATCGCCCAAGGCGTGGGCTTTGTCTACAATCCCGGCGAGTATGTCCTCAGCACCACCACGCCCCTGTACGCCCTGGTTTTGGCCTTTTTTCGCATAGTCGGTGTGGATCTGCCCACGGTCAGCCTGTGGATCGGGGCGGTGAGCTTGGCCCTGGGGGGGCTGGCCCTGTGGCATCTAGGCCAACGCTGGGGATCCCCTGTGGCCGCCTGGGTGGGGTTGCTGGTCTATCCTTTTTTCCCGCTCCTGGTCACCACCCTGGGATCGGAACAGCCCTTCACCTTGGCCTTGGTGCTGTGGGGGACCGTGGCCTACGCCGGGCGGCGCTATCCGGCGGCGGCGGTGTTGTTGGCCTTGGCCGTCCTCAGCCGGGCGGACAGCGGGGTGATGGCGCTGATCTTGGCCATCCACTTCCTCTTTCTGCGTGTGCGGCGGCGGGAGCGGTCCTTTCCCTGGGCGGCGATTGGCCTGGGCGGGGGGATTCTGCTGGTGTGGGGGATCTTTGCCTGGCGCTATTTTGGCTCCCCTCTGCCCGCCACTTTGGCCGCCAAACAGGCCCAGGGCCTGATGACCATCAGCCAGAGCTATTGGGTCGGCGTTGGCTTGCTGGCCAAGCAATACGGGGGAGATCCCCGCTATTGGCCCCTTTTGGCCAGCGCGGGATTGGGGCTGATCTTCCTGGCCCGGCGGCGTCAGTGGCTGCCCGTGGTGTTGTGGAGCGGGGCGCATCTGGCCGCCTACAGCCTCTTGGGGGTGACACGCTATTTCTGGTACTATGCGCAATTGGTCCCCGGATTGATTGTGTTGGCGGGCCTTGGGGTGGAAGAGATGGCTGCCGCGGCCAGGCG
>CAZKEX010000272.1:0-6821 GCA_964551895.1 uncultured Caldilineaceae bacterium
AAATACTTGGTCTTGAAGGCTTTCTGAAAATTGTCCAGCCCGATAAATACCGGCTGGGTGAATATATCGTACTTGAAAAAGGCGATGTAGAGGGCAAAAAGTAATACGCCAACGGTGAAGACCAAGGTGATAATCAGATAGGGTGCGAGGAATATGTAACCGGCGATGAACTCTTCTCTCTGCCGCCGTTCGCCCCAAACACGATACGTCGTCACCCCAGCGATTGCGCCCACTACGGCGCTCAAGGCGATGCCGGCCAGCGCAAACCCTCGCCCCGTCTTGAAAACCTCGATCAGATACTTATTGAACTCGGCAATCGGCACGCCCCTTGTAGGCGCTGTAAGAATAATTGCCGCCGAAATAACAAAAGTTACCAATAAAAACGCTACGACGGCAGCGACCAAAGGTCTTGCCTGGGATGAGGGAGCTGGTTGTCCCGCAGTTGCTGTTGCAGCCATCGTTCTGCACCTCCTTTGATGGAAACAGGCTATAGGGGCTATCCAACGGGGGCGACTGTGAAGGTCGCCCCCGTTGGGGTTGTCATGTGCCAGGGCATGGTGGCAAATAGCTCCGGGAAAGCCGCTCTAGTCGGGTCATGGACCCGGCTAGAGCGCAAGTTATCCCGGACTTATTTACGCCGACCTGTGCTAGTTGCCCGAAAGGGCTTCCTGTGCCTCTTGATTGGCCTGGGTAAAACTCTCGTCAACGGTCTGGTCACCCAGATAGATTCGCTCCAACGCTTTGGAGACGGTGTCGTTCACCTTGCCGGTGTTCGCGCCCCAGTAGGCGACGCGGGCCAGGGGGAACGTGCCGCCGGTGGCGATAGCCATATCATTGGCATCCTGAACCAGATCGATCTGTGCTGAATGTGTGCTGTAGGCAAAGCCGGTCTTGACGATCTCGGCCTGGTTATAGGGGCTTGTCACAAAGATGGTGAACGCCGCGGCGGCCTTGGGGAATTTGGAATTGGCATTGACGCCGATGGCATTGGTGAAGATCACATCCGCCTTGCCCGCAGGCCCCGTGGGCAGTTCCACTGCCTTCCAGATCGCATCCGGGAAGCTCTGGCGCATGTAGTTGACCATCCAGCCGCCTTCGTAGGTCATCCCTACCAGTTCCTTGCCAATGGCCTCGCCACACCAGCCCGCACCCACGTCAGATGCCGTGACCAGCGCGCCAGATGTCTTCATGTCGGCGACGAACTGTCCAGCTTCCTTCACTTCAGGCGTATCGAGCATGGCTGTGGTGAAGTCATCGCTGGCGTAGAGACCGCCATTGCCAAAGGCGAAGACCGCAAAGCGGGCCCAATCGGCATTCTGGCAGAAACCAGCGTAAGTGCCCTCAGACTGGATGGCCTCAGCCGCCGCTTTCAGATCATCCCAGGTCCAATCGGCGGTAGGTTCGTCGATGCCAGCCGTGGCGAAAGCGTCGGGCAGGTAGACCAGACCCAGCGTACCCCAGTCCTTGGGCAGGCCGTAGGTGTTGCCCTCTTGGGTGAAGATCGTCAGCAGGGCGGGGATATAGCTATCCCGACTCGCGCCAGCTTCGGCCATAAAGTCGTCCAACACCAGCAATTGACCGCTGGACCCGAAGGCTGTCATCAACTGATCGTCTACGTAGAAAACATCAGGAGCTGCGCCCCCTGCCATCTGTGCCTTCAGTTTGGTCTGGAAGTCGGCAGGGATGGGCTGGTAGTCCACCTGTACATTGGGATAAAACTCGTTGAAACGGGTGATGGAGTCTCGGTAGATCTGTTGTTCGGTCTCATCACCCCAGCCCGAGAAGACGATCTGGGCGTCAGGCTCCACGGCGATCACGTTCCAGTCACCGTACTTGGCCGCTTCCGGGGCCGGATCGGCAGGGCCGGCAGGAGCTTCTTCCATGGCTGCCGCGGTCGGTTCTGGGGCAGCGGCAGGGGGCGCCACTGTGCCGCAGGCCGCCAGCGCCAGAGCAAGCACAATCAATACAGCAAGTGATAGATAACGGGTGTTCTTCATAGGACATTTCCTCCTGGAAAGGGTAAAAGAGTTGGTTGAAGTTGCCAGTTAAATCGTCGTGCTACAGTTGCTTCCCTACAGCTTTTGTGATGCATCACCTCCAGTCTGCACTATTCATGCACCATGCCCGGCGACTGAGACCGCCGACTCCGTGTCGAGATCGCGAACGACTGATAATGGTTTATCCGGGCCAATGTCCACTGTGTTGATGTCCACTGTGTTGATATCCACTGTTTGGCATTTGCCGAGATGATAGAACTTGAAGCAAAGTCGAGTCCAGTGGGGGGGCAAGGCGGGCTGTGTACGCCATCCATGTTCGTCGACCCGAAGACCACAGAATCCAAAGACGACCGCTTGCCATAGACCGCCTGCACTCGCGCCGTGGATGCCATCTCTGGCATTGTGGCGCACATCTTGCAGATCCGTGCGGGCGGCCCGCAAGAAGTGCCCGTAGGCTGCCTCGATATCCCCCACGCGGCAGGCCATGATGGCGCTGATGCTTGGCCCCAGGCTGGACCCATGTTCGTGGTCCGTGCGGGGGTCGTAGTAATCGTAATTGGCCCGCACCTGCTCTGGGCTGAAACGATCCGGCAATAGATATTGCAACATCAACACATCGGGCTGTTTGAGGATCTGGGTACGGGCGCAGCCTTCGATGCCCAGCAGATCCGGCATCGATCTCCTCCGCGCCGGATCCCGCATGAGGGTGAAGTCGGCGTCTTCCAGGTCGAAATAGCCGCTAAACTGCTCGATGAGCCCAGACTCCGCATCTTCCGGCAGAAGCATGCAGCCGATGATGTCGCCCCACTTTGCCAGACGCACTTCACTCAGGTCCAGGTCTGCGCTCAATTCAGCGTGCCGGTGTGGGTGATTCTTCCCCAGCCAGGCCAATAGATCCAACCCTGTTTCCAGATGCCACTTGGCCATGCCATTGGTAAAGGCATTGTCGTCGATCCGGTCATGGTACTCATCGGGGCCGATGACGTTGCGATAGTGGTACTTGCCATCGTCCTCCAACTGGGCGGCGCTGGCCCAGAACTTGGCTCCATCGAGGACGATCTCAGCGCCGAAATCTCGCATCCAGAGGTCATCGCCCGTCACCCGCCAGTACTGCATGGCCGCATAGGCGATATCGGCCGTGATGTGGATTTCGATGTCGCCGGTCCAGATACGTATCAATCCGGTGGGATCATCGGCGTTGGGAACCCAGGTCGGGGTCACTTCCCGGCCATCGTCGGCGCTCTCCCAGGCGAACTGTGCGCCTTCGTATCCATTGGCCGTCGCCTTGGCCCGGGCCCCGGCCAGAGTATGGTACCGATACATCAACATGTTGCGGGCAATATCCGGCTGGGTGAAGATAAACAGAGGCAGCATGAAAATCTCTGTATCCCAAAAAACATGATGCCGATAGCCAAAGCCGCTCAACGTCTTGGCCCCGATGCTGGCTCGATCGGTGAAACGAGGGGCGGCGATGATCAGTTGAAAAATGTTGAAACGCAAGGCGATCTGGGCTTCAATATCTCCCTCGATGACGACATCGGCAACGTCCCAACTCTCCGCCCATCCGCTGGCATTCGCCGCCACCAGCGCTTCGTAGCCTTGTGCGCTTGCCTCCCTGGCAACCCGACGGGCATCGTCCAGTGGCGTCTCGGATTCATTGCTGCTGACAACACCCACAAATTTTTCCAGTGTCAGGCCTTTTCCAGATTCCAGACGCGCCCGGCGTTCGACAACGGGTCGGCCATCCATGTCGCAGGTGCCTGACTCATATACGCCGTCGCCAGTGGTGACGACGGCAACAGCCAGCGCCAGCTCGGTGCCCGTGCCCCGAGTCCGCACATGCAACCAGGCCGTGTCCGCCGTCTGCCCCTGCTCGACAAAACGCCAATGCAGCAATCCAACATTTTCAACGTGCCCATCCAGCCCGGTGATCACTCGCACATCCACCTGTTCCCCCACCGCCTCGATCCGCACACGCATCAGCGCCTGGTGGGCATTGGAGAGGGGGACAAGACGCTCGAAATGCAGATCCACAACAGGGCTATTCTCGGTGGCTCGCCAACGCACCCAGCGCTGCAAAATACCCGTGCGCAGGTCCACCCAGCGGCGGAATCCGAGTACAATCCCCCGGTCAAGACGAAAACGTTCCCCATCCACCCAGATCGCCACATCCCACCAACGGGGGATGTTGGCCAACTCGGTGAAGAAGACCGGGGCATCATCCCAAAGCCGATGCACAAACCCAGCCGGCATGTCCTCGGGATAGCCCTCCTCAAAGGCCCCCCGCACACATTGATAGCCGTTGCCGATGGTGAAGACCGTCTCCTTGTGATGCCGTTCATCGGGGACAAAACGTGGCTCGGCGATCGTCCACGAAGCGCTTTCCAGGGCATCTAGGATGGTCGGCAACCCAAGCCCATCAAGACTGTCGAAGCGTGCGTGGGCATGGCCCACCCGTTCGATCGGCCCCAGCCCGATGGCCCACATTCCTGCTGCCAACGCCCCATCGATGCCCGATGCGGCATCTTCCACGACCGCACACTTTCCGGGTGAAATGCCTAGCTCGCTGGCGGCATGTAAAAAGACGTCGGGGGCCGGTTTGGAGCGTGTGACGCTGTGCCCATCGGCAATCACATCCAATAGGGGCAGAATTCCCAGGCGGTCAAGTACGGGGCGAGCGTTCCTGCTGGCTGACCCCAGGCCCACTTTGATCCCAGCCCCGCGCAGCTCCTGGATGAGCTCCACTGCGCCGGGCAGCAGCTTGGCCGGCGTAATCTGCTGCAACCCGGCCACATAATAGCTATTTTTGCGCGCCATCATCTCAAGGATCTGCTCCTCGCCGATCTGTTCCTGGCTGGCAGGGCGTCCGTCCAGAATGATCTCCAGAGAGGCCCGACGAGAAACCCCCCGCAGTCGCTCGTTCACCTGACGGTCAAAGGGGAACCCCTCTTCGTCGGCAAGTCGTTTCCACGCCAAGTAATGAACTTCGGCAGTGTCGGTGATAACCCCATCTAGATCGAAAATAACAGCTTGTAGCTTCATAGTACTCTGTCTCTACAGGTCCAACTCTCGGTAAGGGGCCGAACTGGTTGCGCGCACGACCAGTTCGGGTTGAAGCAATACATGGGGATCTTCCACCTCTCGGGTTTGGCACAGGTCAACCAGCATGGTGATCAAACACTCGCCCACCTCGGTGATGGGCTGGTGGACTGAAGTAAGTGAGGGGCGGAGATGCCGGGCAATGGGTGCGTCGTCAAAGCCAACGATAGCAAGCTGGGCTCCGACCTCCACACCCATATCCCGAGCAGCATTGATCGCCCCCAGGGCCATCAAGTCCGATGCGGCCACGATAGCGCTGGGACGTCGGGACGCTGGCAGCGCCAGCAATCGGCGGGTATTTTGATATGCTTCGTCATGTTCGTTTTCAGTGCGCACAATCCACCCATCATCGATGGCATAGGCCGCTTCCTGCATGCCCGCCAAATAGCCTTGGAGACGATACGCGCCGGTTAGAGAATACTCGGGCCATGCCAGACAGGCGATGCGTTGATGCCCACGCTCGATCAGATGGCTGGTTGCCATCTGTTCCCCTGCCCGGCCATCGATATCCACCCAGGGAAAGTCCAGCCCCGAATCCGCTCGCCCAAAGGCCACAAATGGAAATCCCGTCTCCAGTAATTTGTACACCCGCGGGTCGCCAAGATTCGTGTTTGACAGAATAAAACCATCCACTTGGTTGCTCAACACCATGTTCTCATACGTCTCCAACTCCTCGGCAATAGTGTCACTGGGAAAGGTGATCACACGATAGCCGTGATGCGCCGCGGTGCGGGCGATGGCGTTAAGAAACTGGTCAAGAATGGGGTTGAACTGATCCGGGGGTGTGGGCCGCCAGGTATAACCCAGCAGTCGGGTCTCTTTTGCCTGGAGATTGCGGGCTGTGGTGTTGGCACGATAGCCCAGGCGCCGCGCCGCCTCCAGCACACGCTGTCGCGCCTCTTCGCCGACACTGCGACTGTCGTTGAGAACGTATGAAACGGTAGCAATGGAGACGCCAGCCTCTTTGGCTACGTCCCGAATAGTAAGATTCGGCATAGGTTAAACGTTTAACATGGAGGGCCAAAAAAAAGAACTACGTACCGATGGTTTTCCCAATCAAAGGTGATCGGGGAGGAAGACATGATCTATTATTGCACCCTTTTCCCTGCCTGTCAAGTGTTTTTTTGGCATGGTTCATCATAGCTTTACAATTTCGGTGGATCGCAGGTGCGGTTTTCAACCGCACAAGTTTCATTCACCAACCATGATCATAGGGGTCGTGCGGTTGAAAACAGTACCTACGATTTGGTAAGAACCCGTTCCTCGACAAATGAACCATGCCGTTTTTTTTTATGGTTCATTGGAATCACCGTGGTTGACCCGCAATAGGTTCGGTACGGCCAGAAGACGCCCCGGTCTACTCAACCTGCGCTGGGCTGGGATCACGGAAGATCCCAATGGGCCATTTCATGGGTCCTTTCCTTCGTGAACCTTCCCGGCTTCCCCTCTTCGTGGCTACTTTTCAAACAGCTTCCAAGAGCCTGTCCCCGACGCGAATCATGCAACCGGTTGCTCAGACCCTGCTAATTTTGACAGAACCCCCCACGGGGGTGTATATGTAGGCATACGATCGTTCTGCCAAACCCTGAACCAAAGCCCAACCCACCATAACCCAACATCTATCCAAGGAGCCACCAATGTCCCGTCCTCCCTCTCTCCTACGCAGCGTTGTGCATAGCCTGTTGTTGATCGCCATGCTCGTCTCCATCTTTGGCGCGGCCACAC
>CAZKEX010000273.1:0-1082 GCA_964551895.1 uncultured Caldilineaceae bacterium
GTCCGCTGTTGGCTCTTGCGGAACAGATGAACATTGCGGAAAGAGAATTGGTCTGACATGAATTGGTGTTCTGGGTTAGAATATCGGAGTTTGGCCGAAAGTTTCCCTTCTTTATGCAATACTGGGTTTCTGGAAGACCAACCCACAGCACGGGAGGAATAGCATGACAAGCAAATGGCAAGAACTTAACATCGAAGAGAAGATTATCCGAATCTTGGGGGACATCCCGAATGCTGCGCCAGAGCATCATCTGGGACGCCCATTTCTAACGGCTTACCAAATTGCGATTGAGTTTGCCAAACGGCACCCAGAGAACGCGGAGCAATTGGGCTTTCCTATCGGCGGAGTTGGAATTGGTCAGCGGAATAGCTTGGCACAATATTTAGCGGGGCAATTATCCAGAAACATCAATGCTGGGCGGTTGACTGGCATTGAAGGCGGTTTTCTGTCGAACCAACATCTCAATGACATCAGTTTCGACGTTGATGGGAAGATCATTCACTCATCGCTGACCGGCACCAGTTTCACGCTATCAATGTTCCGCTTGCGGGACTGATGTAGAGATAGGGAGGTCTATGTTGTATTCATGTGGGCATTACGGCCCAATCACGTGCTGAGGCCGACAACTTAATCGAGTCTCGCCTGGAGGAGTTTCTCGTATGGCCTATACTGCTTTAGCGGACGTTGTGTAACTGTAAGACCGTCTTCTTTCGATCGACGAGAGAATATCTCACTCTAGCGGACACTTTTCCTGAAGATATCCCGCCCGCTCGATCCAGACCCGAACGATTTGGTGTCGGTGCAAAACCGTTGGGGAGCGATGCAATACCATTCGGGGCCGATACAATACCATTCGGGAATGACGCAGAGCCATTCGGGGCCGATACAATACCATTCGGGAATGACGCAGAACTGTTCGGGAGCGATGCAATACCATTCGGGGCCGATGCAGAGCCGTTCGGGAATGACGCAGAGCCGTTCGGGAATGACGCAGAGCCATTCGGAAATGACGCAGAGCCGTTCGGGAGCGATGCAGAGCCGTTCGGGAATGATGCAGAGCCGTTCGGGAGCGATACAATACC
>CAZKEX010000273.1:1182-6783 GCA_964551895.1 uncultured Caldilineaceae bacterium
GCGATGCAGAGCCGTTCGGGAATGATGCAGAGCCGTTCGGGAGCGATACAATACCATTCGGGAATGACGCAGAGCCGTTCGGGAGCGATGCAATACCGTTCGGGGCCGATGCAGAGCCATTTCTTGCCGTTGCAGTGCCATTTCTCTGCGATGCAAAACCGGTTCTCCCCGGTGCAGCGCCCTTTATCAAGGTCACTCCGAAGCGGAAAAACAAAGAGGGGCCATCCGATTGTTGATCGGATGGCCCCTCACTTCTTTCAAATCACGGCAGAACCCCTTACAACGGCGCACAACTCTCCCGAATCGCCCCCACCACCCGCTCGATCTGGGATCGGGTCAACGAGGTGGCGGAGGGGAGGTAGAAGCCGTCCCGGCACAACTGTTCGGCCACGGGGAAGCGCTGGCCCTTGAACTGTTGCCAATAGATCGGCTGGCAGTGCATGGGGATGAAGAAGGTGCGGGTCTCGATGCCTTGCTCGGCCAGGGCCACCCGCAGGGCGTCCCGGTCCATGCCGAATTTGGTTTCGTCCACCAGGATGCCGTACATCCAAAAGACGTTCTTGGCCCAGGGCGCCTCCGGCGGGGTGGTGATGCCGGGCACATCCCGCAGCAGGTCGGAATAGTAGGCAGCGTTGGCCCGGCGCATGGCCACGAAGGTCTCCAACTGCTCCACCTGGCCCAACCCCACCGCGGCCTGGAGGTTGGTCATGCGATAGTTGAAGCCCACAAATTGGTGCCAGAAATGGCGTTCGTTGCTAAAGGCGTGGTCCCGTAGATTCCAGGCCAGCCGGGCGACCTCCTCGTTGTCCGTGGTGATCATGCCCCCCTCGCCCGTGGTCAGGATCTTGTTGCCGTAGAAGCTGAAACAGGCCGCGTCCCCCAGACCGCCGGCGCGCCGACCTTTGTACTCGGCCCCGTGGGCTTCGGCGGCGTCCTCGATGATGTGGATGCCGTGCTTCTTCCCCAAGGCCAGGATCGGGTCCATGTCCACGGGATGGCCGTAGATATGGACAGGCACGATGGCCTTGGTGCGGGGGGTGATGGCGGCTGCCACCGCGTCCGGGTCCATCTGCCAGAAGGTGGACTCGTTGTCCACCAGCACCGGGGTGGCCCCACAATAGGTCACCGCGTTGATGGTGGCGATCATGGTGAAGGTGGGAATGATCACCTCGTCCCCTGGTTCCAGGCCCAGGGTGGCCAGGGCCAGATGCAGGGCCACGGTGCCGTTGGCGCAGGCCACCCCATAGCGTACGCCACAGGCCGCGGCGAACTGCTTCTCAAAATCCCGGATAAAGGCGCCGGCGGACGAGATCCAGTTGGTCTTCACCGCCTGTTGCACATAGGCCAACTCGTTGCCAGAGAGGGTGGGTTCGCACACGGGGATGATGGCCTGGCGATTTTGCTGGTCAAAGCTGGGGATGGGCGCATAGTGGGCCTTTACCACCGGGTCCTTGGCCGGGATAATGGCGGCCAGATCGCCCATTTCTTCCAAAGAGAGTCGTGCGGGTTGCAACATGATCAATACCTTTCAAAGAATTCAAAGTGTTCGGGTGGATGAGGGAATGGATTGCAGGGTGTTGAGATTAGGAGATTGGGAGATTGAGAGATTGGAGGGGATTGCCTCAGCAAAATCTCCCAATCTCCTAATCTCCCAATCTCCTAATCTCTCGATCTCCCAACCCAGCGCGCAACCCTATCCCCGCCGTCTCCCTAAACGAATAATTGTGCCCACATATTTGCGCCCTTTGACCAAATAGTCCCACAAATTGATGCCGGTTTTGCTCTCGCCGGCCAGCCGGGGGACGCATTGGTAGGGGGCTTCCTCTACCAAAAAACCTTGTTGCACGGCTCGGGCCAGCAGGTCGATGCAATACTCCCCATAGTCGCCCCGCAGCCGGATGGCCCGCAGCGCCGGGGCCTTGGCCGCCACAAACCCACTGGTCCAGTCCGTCACCGGGCCGCCCAAGAGCAGGGAGGCAAAGTGGTTGATGATCCAGCTCAACCCCCGGGCCATGGGTCCGTGGGCCACATCCGCGCCCCCGGGGATCCAGCGGGAACCTACGGCCACATCCGCGCCGGCGTGGAGCAGGGCCAGCAGACCGGGCAGCTCCTCTGGCGGCATGGAGAGGTCGCAGTCCATCCACGTCACCCCGTCGGCCCCATAGCGGTCCAGGGCCTCGTCAATGCCCCGCTGGATGGCGCTGGTCAGCCCGCTCTCGCCCATGCGCCGGATCAGCACCACCCTCTCCGCGCCGGGCCGGTTCACCTCCGCGGCCATGGCCTCCACCACCTGCCAGGTCTTGTCCGGGGAGTCGTCATCCACCACCAGGATCGTATAGGGCGGCTCCACCGCGGCCAACAGCCGCCGGATCAACGGCTCGATGTTTTCGCGTTCGTTGTAGGTGGGCAGAACGGTGCAAATCTTCATTGAACAATCCTAGCTTTGCTTAACCAGAGCCAAAAAGGTTTACCACGAAGACACGAAGGCACAAAGGAACACAAATTTTTTCCTTTCGTGGATCTTCGTGTCTTTGTGCCTTGGTGGTAAAGATTCTTGCACAAAAAACAAGAATATGGTTGATGAGGCCCTATTGCGCCAAACAAAAGAGACTGGATCCCACGGGCAGATCCCACCGGCGCATGATCTGGGCCTCGGCCCACAGGATGGCGTGGCCCAGGCTGTTGATCGGCCCCCTGGCCTGGAATCCACTGGCCACATCGGCCAGGCCCATGCGCTGAAGCTGGCGATTGGCCGCGGTCAAGGGCAGAAGCAGGCTGTTGGCATAGGTCAGGCGCACGGGGACCAGCCCGGCGGATACCAGGGCCTGGCGGATCTCCTGGGCATGGTGGCGGCGGCCCGTGCCAAAGGCGGCGTCATGGGGGCTGGCCAGCCAGGCCAGGGCGCTGACCCGAAAGAGCAGATAGCCCCCCGGCCCCAAAAGTCCCCGACAGGCCCGCAACGCCTCCCCTAACTCTACACCGGACTGATCGAAAACATCCAATCCCACCACCAACGCACAACTTTGCTCCGCCAGGGGCAGATGGCCCACATCGGCCTGGACAAGATGCGCCGAACGGGGCAGGTGGCGCTGACGGGCCAGGGCCAGGGCATCCCCCCGCAGATCCAGCCCGATCAGGGTTCGGTCTGGCCAGCGGCGGCCCAGGTCGGCCAAAAAGGCCCCACTGCCACAGCCGATCTCCGCCACCGGGCCGGGGGGGAGGGTCACGTCGTCCAGCAGCCCCAGGCCCATTTTGCCCATGCCCCGGCTCCACCAGTGGCGGTCCTCCACCTGATAGAGCAGGGGGAGGTGGTCGCCAACCCTGCGGGGAAGGGATAGATCTGATTGTCTGCGCCACATGGACGTCAGTTCCCCACCGTGAGGTCGCCGAGCCGAATCGGGCCGTCCGCGGGCAGGTGTGCGCCGTCGGCCCGATAGAGGCCGATTTCCAGGGCATAGGCTCCGGTGGGCAACTCTGGGGGCAGGGAAAGCTGATATTCGTCCAAGATCAGCCAGCCGGCTTGCCAGCGAGTGGTGGGCAGGCTGCCATCGCCCGGCGGACCATCCTTGCCCGTCGCCAAGGATGGAGCGGAGACGTCCGCCGGGCCGAGGAGATGGACGAAGACGGTCCAATCCTGGGCGGGGGGGGTGTCCACGGCCCAGTGCAGTTGGACATAGAGCGTCTCCCCAGGCCGCGGCGTGGCCGGAAGCACATCATACCCCAACAGGCGGATGCCGTCACCCACGGGCGCGGCCAGGGGATGTTTGGGCAGGCGCATGGGCAGACTGCCCGGCGGCCGGGTGTAGACCCTGGCGTAGACTTCGCCGTTGGGGTCGGTCCACGTCTGGCTGACCGTGGCGGCGGGGAAGAGTTCGGGCAGGAGCAGCCGGGTGCGGAAGTCTTCGTGTTCGATGACCACGTACTCTTCGGCGGTTTGGGTGCGCCCCGCGGTGGCCGGGAAGATGGCCCGGCCATCAAACCCGGCGGGCATGGGGCGTTGGGGAATGGGGGAGGCGGGGGCGGTGAGCAGGGCGAAACCCAGCGTCGGGTGGGTGGCGGCGTCTCGGGGCGTCAGATAGAGGGGTGTTTGGACGGGCTGGGCGGCCATCCACTGGCCCATCTCCCACAGGCCTTGGTCAAAGGCGTGATAGAGGGCGGGCAGCTTGCCCCAGCGGTTGAAATAGGTGTTGGCCGACGCCACCCCGCCAATGATCAAAAAGAGGATCGCCGCGCCCATAGAAGCCACTTTGATCCCGTTTCGCCACTTTGACCCAAAAGAAAAGGCCCAAGGCAGACTTGCGCCCAGGCCAACCAGAAGAGCCGTGGGGGCCGCCACGCCCAAGATGCGGTGAAAGTGGGGGGCATATTCGGTCACAACCCCGGGCAGGGCCATCCCCACCAGCCCGAGCAGGATCAAGGCATAGACGGGCCGCCGCGCCCGCCACGCCGCCGCCAGCAGCCCGGCATAGAAGGGCAGGGTCAGCCAGGGGGTCATCACCGGCAGACCGGGCACGTTGCGCCGGGGGTCCAGATCCCCGGTCTCGCCCCACAGGCTGAACATGCGCACGGTTGACCATAGGTTGGCCCAGGCGTTGGCCTGGCCAGGGGTGACCGCGGCGTCGATGGCCGAGACCTGTTGGGGACGCATGAGCATCAGATCTGGGTGGCGCCAGAAGAAGGCCAACAGGGGGGCGACCAAAGCGAGGGCCACCCCCCCGCTCACCAAGACGCCGATCCAGCGTCGGCCCAGGCTTTTCGGCTCTTTCCAAACCAAAACGGCCAGGCCGAACAGGGCCAGAAAGGGCAAAATCCAGGCGGCCTGGTAGGTGTAGAGGGGGAGGGCCAGGGCCACGCCGGTGGCGGCGAAGCTCCACAGGCTGCCCGTGCGCCAACTGCGCAGGAGCAGCCAGGTGCCCACGGTCCACAGCAGGGGCACGAAGATCGGCTCGATCCCCATGCGGCTGAAGTGGATGTGCCAGCGCATGAGGGCCAGTCCGGCCGCGGCGAAGAGGGGGAAGAGGGGGGGCAAGCGGTCGTCGTGGCGGCGCATCTCCCCGGCCAGGGCATAGAGGGCCAGAATGCCCAGCAGCCCGGCCACCGCCGCGGTGGTGCGCATGGCCACCGGCCCGATCTGGCCGCCAAAGGCTTGGAAGAGGCCAAAGGTCACCGCATTCGCATAGGCATTGAGCGGGGGCACGCCAAAATTGCCCGCCAAAAAGAGGGGCCGATAGCCGGGGTCGGTCAGAATGCGCCAGGCTTCCAGCCCTTCAAAGGATTCATCGAAATGAAAGCCGGGGGGCAAGCTGTCGATCTGCCAAAGCCGCAGCCCGGCGGCCACAAGCAAGATCAAAAAGAGGGCGGAAAGGCGAAATTTCATAGTCAAACTCATGTGCGAGAACCAACTCTTCGCCGCCAAAATGCTAAGAGCATAAAGAGGTTTAGAATTCGTGTAGTGAGTTCAAAAAAAATAGAACACGGATCAGACGGATGTGACGGATTAAAACGGATTTTTACTGATTTTTTAAAAATCAGTAAAAATCCGTTTTATCCGTTCAATCCGTGTTCTATTTTTGACTCCACTGCACGAATTCACCACAAAGA
>CAZKEX010000274.1:0-2306 GCA_964551895.1 uncultured Caldilineaceae bacterium
GGATTGACCGGTAATCGGTCAATCCACCCACTTTTAAATTCGCCCCTCGCAACTCGCCCCTCGCTATTTCATCTCGTGACGCCAGGCGTAGGTGCGGCGATAGCCGTAGTCTGTGCTGAAGCTGCCGAAAAGCTTCTTGCCCGCCATGGAAAGCGGATAACGGCGCAGGGAGCGCAGACCCCGTGTGGCGATCTGGGTGGGGCTATAGAGCTTGCGGCATAGCCAATCATAGGCGTCCCGCATCTCGTCCGGGGTCATGCTCTTGGGGATGAAGGTGACATGGGCGGTGTCGTAGTGGCTCCAGGGCACGTCCAGCAGGCGGTTCTCCGACTCCACCAGGTCCCGGAAGGGGGTGCCGGGGTAGGGGGTGAGTACCGTGGTGCTGACGCCGTCCAGGTTGCTGTTGCGCACGAAATCCCACATATCTCGGAAAGTCTCTGGGGTGTCGCTGTCAAAGCCCATCACAAAGAGGCCCACCACGCCCACACCCGTGTCGTGGATCTTGCGGATGGCGTCCGAGGTCTGGTCGGCCACCCCCTTGGACTTGCCGCCCAGGTTGCTGCGGTTGTCCGGGTTCACGCTCTCGAAGCCCACAAAGTGCTTGTCCAAACCGGCGGCCAGCCCCATCTCCAACAGGTGGGTATGCTTGGCAATGCTCATTTCAGATTGCACGGTCCAGCCTTGCAGGTCCAGTTTCATCAAGGCATCAAAGAGATCCGAGCAGTAGTCTGGGTCTGTGGTGAAGTTGATGCCGAAATTGTCGTCTGTCAGGAAGAAGCGCTTGATGCCCCGACGCTTGATCTCGTCCACCACCTCGTCCACCGGGCGCAGACGCATACGCCGTCCGCTGACCCGAATGGCCGTGCAGAAGGAACAGTTGCGGGGACAGCCCCGGGTGATCTCCAGATAGGGGGTCCAATAGTTGGCGTTTTCGTCCACCATCTTGATCACCCGATCCGAGATGGGGGCCACATTGTGCAGGTCTGCCCATTCTTCGTCCAAATAGAGGGGCTTGATGTTCTCGACCCCACCCTCGGCAAAGTCCTTGATGGCCTCCGGCCAGGTGAAGTAGCCTTCCCCGGCAAAGACGCCGTGGGCAAAGGTCGCCACATGCTCGGGCATCAGGGTGGCATGCACACCCCCCACCACCACGCCGGCCCCTTGCTTGCGGGCATACATGGCGATCTCCTCCGCCCGCTCGATGGTGATGGTCATGCTGGTGATGCCGACCAGATCTCCGTCGTTCAGGGTATCCAAGGGCAGCTCGTTGAGGTTTTCATCCCAGATCTCCACGGGAATCTCATCCGGCACCAGAGAGGCCAGGCGCATAAGGGTATAGGGCGAGCCGGGCGACTTGCCAAAAATGCGGCCATCACGTTTGGGTCTGATCAAGACAATCCTGCGCATTGTGTTTAATTCCTTCACTCTTTATTAGCAAAAAATAGCACAAGCCCATTGGCCTGTGTCATCGTTGAATCGTCATTCTGAGGTGAACAATTAGATTATTATTAATCCTACCATAAAAAATAGGTCACGGCAAAACCGACCCCGTTACTGCCTCTGGGCCAGGCCGTCCCCTTTGGCCCTGGCAGGGTCTCAACCCATGAAGTAAATCCAGCTCAAGGTGTAGCTGATGCCGACCAAGGCCCCCACGATCACCTCGACAGGCGTGTGGCCGATCAGCTCTTTGAGCTCGGTCTCGGTGATGGGCTGGCCGGTAAAGAGCTCGCGCAGAATCTGGTTCAGCACCTTGGCTTGCTTGCCCGCGGCCTGGCGCACCCCGGATGCATCGTACATGACGATAAGGGAAAAAACCGCAGACAGGGCAAAGATCCCGCTGTCCGGGCCAAAGCGCATGGCAATGGCCGTGGCCAAACTGGTGACCATGGCCGAGTGGCTGCTGGGCATGCCGCCAGAGCGGGTCAGTACCCGGAGATCAAAATCCTTGCGGCGGCCCCATTCCCACAGGAACTTGGCGATCTGCACCCCAAACGCCGCGGACAGGGGCAACCACAGGGTCTCGTTGGCCCAAAGTTTGCTCATGGCCCACCCTTACTCCCCCGCCCCATGGGACCAATCCTCAAAGGCGGTCGTCTCATCCCCGGGCTGCCACTGGCGCACCCGCAACTCAGCCTCATCCAATCGGGCCGCGCAGATCTTGGCCAGCCCAGCGCCCTCCTCGTACAGGGCCAGGGACGCTTCCAGGGGCAGATCCCCGCTCTCCAACTGGGCCAGGACCGTCTCCAGCCGGGCATAGGCGGCCTCATAGGTCGGCGGCGTGTCCGCATCGGCGGCTGAGAAAGAAG
>CAZKEX010000274.1:2406-6780 GCA_964551895.1 uncultured Caldilineaceae bacterium
CGTGGTAGGTTGTCTAGACGGCTTTGCCATAGGATTCCTCATGGTTTACAACCCGGGGGCCAAAGTACCCCGGCTCATTTCTTGGCACATACGCTTGCTAAGTATAACAGATGGGGGACAGAACCTTGGAATGGTCACAGAAGGCGCTGATCTGGAATGCCACCAAGCACGGCCAAACGCGTCCGAGGAGATCGCACCCCCTGGTGCGAATGGGTCTGCGTCAAGTCCTGACATAGTGCAAACGCCTCAAAATATAGCGGGTCATGCATCAGGTGGGCTATACTATACACAATTGCCTGTCCTGCCCGCCCAAAGGAGTCCTTATGTTCCCACAATTTCCATCCTCGCCCCCCTCCCCATCACCCGCCGATTCGATGAACCCAACCGTGGTGATCCTGGCTGACGATCTCTTCTTCATCACCCGGCTGATGGATGTGGTGACCGCTCAAGGCGGCCAACCCGTGGTGGTGGAGAGCGCCGCCGCTTTGGTCGAAGCCGTGGACAGCCAGGATCCTGTGCTGATCCTGCTGGACCTGAAGACGCCGGGGGACTGGCAGGCGGCCATCCGCAGCCTCAAGGCCCGTCCCCACACCCGGCAGATTCCTATCTATGCCTTTGGCAGCCATGTGGATGTGGAGACCCTGAAACTGGCCCGCCAAGCTGGGGCCGACCACGCCTGGGCCAGAAGCAAGATGATGGAGGAGTTGGTGGGGCTGGTGGGACGGCACATCGCCCCGCCCCTCCGCTACCCGGCCGGCTGGGACGACGTCCTGAGCGAGCAGGCTCTGGCCGGTGTGCGGGCCTTCAATGCCGGGGAATATTGGGAACAGCACGAGCATTTTGAAGCGGCATGGCTGGCCGAAACCCGGCCCATCCGGGAGATGTACCAGGGAATCTTGCAGGTCGGCGTGGCCTTTTTGCTGATCCAGCGGGGAAAGTGGGCCGGGGCCGTCAAAGTGTTCCGCCGGGGCCTGCCCCGCCTGCGGGGACTCCCCGACATCTGCCAGGGCCTCCACATCGCCCCCCTGCGCCAAGAAGCCGAGGCCATCTACCGGGAGATCAGCGCCCTGGGCAGCGAAGGACTGGACCGCTTCGACCAAAGCCGCTTCCCAAAGATCAAGATGGAAAATGCAATGAGTGAGGAGTAACGAGTAATTTTGTGGGTCAAGGTCGGATCGTCGTCGATTGGATGTCCAAATGACAACGAATCTCTCCCCACCACAAAATTACTCGTTACTCCTCACTCATTGCCCTTATGCCAACAACATATACCCGCCATCGATCTCAATCGTCTGCCCTACGATCATGGCCGCGGCGTCGCTGCACAGCCAGGCGGCCAGATTGCCCACATCTTCCGGGGTGACCAGGCGACCGGCGGGGGTGTGGCGCTGGGCGTGGTCGATCATCTCGTCTTTGCGGGGGAAGTGGTCCAACGCGCCGGTGAGGACCACGCCAGGGCTGATGCAGTTGGCCACAATGCCTTCCGGGGCCAGTTCGATGGCCAGATAGCGGGTGACGGCTTCGATGGCGGCCTTGCTGACCCCCACCACGCTATATTCGGGGAAGACCCGGCGGCTGCCGATGCTGGTGACGGAGATGATGCGTCCCCAGCCCTTGCGGCGCATGTAGGGCACGGCGGCTTGGGCCCCAAAGAGGATGCTGCGGGCGTTGATGTTCAAGGTCCAATCCCAGGCCTTGGCATTGATCTCCATGGCCGGTTTGAGGATGCCGCTGGCCGCATTGCCCACAAAGATGTCCACGCCGCCCAGCTCTGCCGCGGCCTGATCCACCAATCGGCGCACCTCGGCCTCGTCGCCGATGTTGGCCTTGATCACCGTGGCCCTCACCCCCAGATCCCGCACCATCTGGGCGGTCTCCTCCGCGCTCTCCCGGTTGCGGAAGAAGTTGATGGCCACATTGCAGCCCCGCTGGGCCAGCCCCAGGGCAATCCCCCGCCCAATCCCCCGTCCGCTGCCGGTGATGACGGCGCTCTTGCCTGTTAAGTCGTTGGTCATAAAGGATCCTTTTTGAAAGGGGCGAAGGCGAGGGGTGAAATGAGTGACGAGTAATGAGTAATTTTGTGGGTCAAGATCGGATCGTCAACGATTGGACGTTCCAATGACGACGAATCTCTTTCCACCACGTATTACTCGTTACTCCTTACTCATTTCGCCCCCCGCCTCACCAATCCAGCCCCAGCAGCCGCACCAACTCTTCCGGCGTGGTCGTGCCCCGCACCCGCACCCGGTGCAGTTGGAAGAGATCGTCGCTGTGGTGGGTGGCCCCTTGGATGGTGGTGAGGCCGAGCCAGTAGTTGGCCTGATGGAAAATTTTCCGGGTCAGGTCATCGTATTCCCCGGCGGGATAGCTCATGAAACGGGGCGGCTCGCCCAGCTCGAATTCGATGGTCTGGCTGCTGCCCAGGGCCTGCCAGACCAGGTAATCCACATCCTTGTTCTTCAGACTGACATGGTTGCGCCCGTGGGAGCCGATGGTCATGCCGGCGTCCCGCATGGCCCGCACCATGTCCCACGAGAGGTAGATGGGGCGCTCTTCGTCGATAAAGTCCGTGTTGACGAAGAAGGTGGCGGTCATGCCCCGGTCCACCAACAGGGGTAGGGCATTCTCGAAATTGTCCCGATAGCCGTCGTCAAAGGTGATGATCACCGACTTTTCGGGCAGGGGAACGCCCCGGGTCAGGTTCTGCATCAGCAGATCCAGGCCGATGGTCGTGTATCCGGCGGCTTGGATGGCGTCCAACTGGGCGGCGAAGAGATCCGGCGGCACGGAGAGGTCCAGCCGGTAGCGGTCCGCGTCCGCCGGGGGGATGCTCAGATAGTGATACATCAGGATCGGCACCTGCACGCTGCGTACCTCCCCATCCGGCGTGGGGCCAGGGGTAGGGGTGGGCATGGGCGTCGCGGACGGGGTTGCCGTGGGCGTAGCCGTGGCCTCGTCGGTGACTGTGGCAGTCGGGGTGGCGGTCGGGGTGGCCGTCTTCGTCTGGGTGGCCGTGGACGTGGGCGATGGGGTGGCCGTGGCTGTCGCCGTGGCGGTGGCCGTAGGCGTCGCCGTCTCTGTCACCGTCGCTGTGGGGGTGAGGGTCGGCGTGGCCGTGGCGGTTGGGGTGGCCGTGGCAAAGAAGCCGGCCAGGAAGGGAACCGGCTGCCCCCCTTGACAACTGCCCAGGATGGCGATGATCAAAAAGAGGCCCAGGCTCAACAACACCCGTGCCACGCCGGGCCCGGGCGTCTGTTTGGTGGATTGATGGGTCTTGGGGGGCAGGATTCGGGCCATACGGCAGAGCGCTCCAACTGGGTTAAACCTGAACTAAAAAAGATCTGTCCTCAATCGTATCACGGCGAGACAAGCGGACCCAAATCTTGGTCCTTGGGATGATGGCCAAGTAATCTATCTGGGTTGAGATTGGGAGATTGGGCGATTGGGAGATTACATCGTGGCAATCGCCCAATCGCCCAATCGCCCAATCTCCCAATTCGTGCAATCCGGGCCAATTGTGATTAGATATCGGTACATTCAACGCACACAGCCCGCAGACCGTTCCCTTCGAAGGGGCAACATCATGGTTCATGATCATATTCGTGACAGCTATCCAACTTTGAGCCGCAGCTATCGCAAGGTGGCGGACTACATTTTGGCCAACCCCTTCGATGTGGCCTTTATGACCGCCACCCAGCTGGCCGCGGCCGTAGAGGTGAACACCACGACCGTGGTGCGCTTTGCCCAGGCGTTGGGCTACACCGGCTACCCCCACCTGCTGGATGCCATCCGCCAGCGGGTGCGGACCGAGATCCAGGGCCATCTGGTGGACGGTGCGGCGACCCTGGCGGGGGATGAGTCGGCCACGACCCGTCTGCGCGCATGGCTGGGGGCGCAGGCCGACGCCCTGGCCCAACTGTTCGCCCAGAATCCGCCCCAGGAGATCGAAGCGGCGGCCACTTTGCTGGCCGCCGCTCGGCGTTTCTTTCTGTTTGGAGAGGGAGACGCCGCGCCCGTGGCGGCATTGGTGGCCCGACAGTTGGCCCAGTTGGGCCACCCGGCCTTTGTAGTGGGCGGAGATGTCACCCAGCGCGCCGTGGTCCTGGCCCAACTGGGGGCTGGGGATCGGGCTGGGGATCTGGCGGTGGCTTTGGGGGCGTCCTCTCCCGGTGGGGAGATGGACCTAGCCTTGACCTTTGTGCGCAATCTGGGATGCCCGGTGTTGGCCGTGGTGACAGATCTGGGCGGCGGGCTCAACGGGGCCGGGGATCGGGTCATCCACGCACCGGATGGGGATGGCGGGCATCTGCTTGCCGTGTTGGCCGTGATCTCCGGGCTGATTCAAACCTCCGTTGCGCCGGTGGACGGGCCGGT
>CAZKEX010000275.1:0-6767 GCA_964551895.1 uncultured Caldilineaceae bacterium
GAGGAGACGCAGAGGACGCAGAGAAAATTTAAGAAATCTCTGCGTCCTCCGCGCCTCCTCTGCGCCCTCTGCGGTTCGCTTTTGAAGGAGGACTCCAATGCTTTTTATTCACAACGTCACCTTGCTCACCCCTCGCCAGCGGGTGGAAAAGGGCGGCCTGCTGGTAGATCGGGGGCAGATCGTCGCTTGCGGATCAATCGGGTCCATGCACCTGCCGGCGGATCTGGACTTCGTGGACGGTGGAGGGCACTTTCTGGCCCCCGGCTTCCTGGACCTCCAAGTCAACGGCGGCTTTGGCCTGGACTTCACCGCGGACCCGGCCACCATCTGGGCCGTGGGCGAACAGTTGCCCCGCTACGGCGTCACCGCCTTCCTGCCCACCATCATCACCGCCCCCCTCAGCGTCAGCCGGGCCGCCCAGATGGAGATCATCGTTGGGTCGCCACCGGGCTATCGGGGGGCCATCCCCCTGGGGCTGCACATCGAAGGCCCCTTCCTCAACCCAGCCAAAAAAGGCGCCCACAACCCCGCCCACCTGCGCCTTCCCTCCCCGGATCTGGTGGCCGATTGGTCCCCCGATACCGGCGTCGCCCTGGTCACCCTGGCCCCGGAACTCCCCGGCGCGCTGGAGACCATCGCCGCCCTGGCCGGTCGGGGTGTGGTGGTCAGCGCAGGTCACTCCGCGGCCACGTACGCCCAGGCCGAGGCGGGCTTCGCCGCCGGGATGCGCTACGGCACCCACCTCTTCAACGCCATGCCTGCCCTCCACCACCGGGAACCGGGGCTAACCGCCGCCCTCCTCAACGTCCCGACCCTCACCGTGGGCCTGATCGCCGACGATATCCACGTCCACCCGGATCTCGTGCGCCTGGTCTGGCAGCTTTTGGGACCCTCCCGGCTCAACCTGGTCAGCGACGCCATGGCCGCCCTGGGCATGGCCCCCGGCCAATACCTCCTGGGCGACTACGCCGTCACCGTCACCGAGACCGATGCCCGCCTGGCCGACGGCACCCTGGCCGGGGCCATCCTGCCCGTGGACGGCTGTCTGCGCAACCTGATCCACTGCACCGGCTGCGCCGTGGAAGACGCCCTCGCCACCGTCACCACCACCCCCGCCGCCCTCCTCAACCAGACGCGCAAAGGCCGCCTCGCCCCCGGCGCGGACGCGGATCTTGTGTTGTTGGATGGGGAATTGCGGGTGTTGAAGACGTGGGTGGGCGGAGAGCTTATGGGTGTGCCGAAATAATCAGCGGATCAGCCAATTCTCGGTCCGCAAATTGGGGACGGCATCGAAGTCTTTGTCTGTCGTGAGTAGACCATTGCTACAATCTTCCCTCACGTACATCATCCGCTCGATCTCGCGCCTTCATATATGCTTCGATCGCTGCCCATTGGCGGTCAAATTCCGCGGAATCGATCGGTTCCTCATCACGGGCCCGTGCCAAGAGATCAGCCAGAGACTCGGTGGCGGGCTCGTAGAGTGCCGGGTCTGATTTTCCGGCCTGGATCTTTGCGACGACCTCTTCCAAGGTGGGTAGATGATCAGTGTAGATGGGGGAATGATCATCATAGACCGGCGCAAAGGGCGTGCCATTCTCCAAGAAGGTGATTAGAACCTCCTGCCCCTCATGACCGTTGATCGCTTCTTGGGGTTCGGCCACCCCGTTCCGAAAAGATCCTTTGACTGTTATCATGGTGTCCCTCCTTTTCATTAGACGCTGAACCATTCGCACAGAACAAGTTTACCACATTTCTTGCATGATTTCACATGGAATTCAAAACGAGGAGAACCGCCCACAATGAGCGGTTCTCCTCGTTTTGAATTCCATCTGTTGGGCTTGTCGTGCTAACCGATTCGCCCCAAATCCATCCCGGCCATCAAAGACACCCTCTGCCCTTCCGTCAACACCGTCAACGGCGGACGCACGGTGCGCCAGGCCGGATCTTGACGCATGGACGCCAACATCTCCTTCAGCGCGGGGACCGGGGGGTAGCCCTGCATGGCGAGACGGGTGGCGTTGAGCCGGTCCTGGGCGGCGGAAGCCTTGGCGTCGCCCATACTCTGCCAACCGTCGTAGAAGGCCCGCAGCCGGTCCGGGATCACGTTGGCCACGGCGGTGATGGTGCCGACGCCGCCCCGTTTCAGATTCTCCAGCAAAAACCTCTCCGAGCCGGTGAGGGTGCCGAAGCCGGGGAAGGCATCCAGGATGGCCTGCTGGTTGGCCCAATCGCCGGAGCTGTCCTTGATGCCCACAACGGTTTCGGGGTAGGCCGTCACCAAGCGCTCGATCAACTTCAAGCTGATGCCGACCTGGGAAATGGGCGGAATGTGGTAGAGGTAGACCCGCAGCCGACTGTCCCCCACCCGCTGGATCACCTCGGAATAGGCGGCAAACAGCCCGTCATCGCTGACGCCTTTGTAGTAAAACGGGGGCAGCATCAGCACCCCGGACGCGCCCAGACGCACAGCGTGGGCGGTGAGGGCCACGGCGTCTGGGATGGCGCACATGCCCGTGCCGGGGACGAGGACAGCCGGGTCGATGCCGACGTCCACCAGGCCGTCCAACACATCCATGCGCTCGGCCACGGAGAAGGAGTTGGCCTCGCTGGTGGTGCCGAAGACGGCCAAGCCGTGGCAGCCGTTGTCCAACAGCCAGCGGCTGTGGGCGATCAGCCGGTCGATGTCCACCCGCAGGTCCGGCAGCAGGGGGGTGAGGGTGGGAGAGAAAATACCGTGCAGGGTCATGGGTCACCTCGTTTTGTGTGTGAATGGGAAAAAGGAAAAGGTGCGTAGCGCTCAAATCATACCACAGCGCTGATTAAGTTCGATCACCGACGCAGGCCCGGGGGTGTGCGCCATATTTTTGGAAAGAGGACGGTCAATCCCGGAAAGGGCCGGTTCTTCTTGGATCGAGTGAATCGCCTTGGCCCATTCCGGGATTGGCGGGCGGATCACCCACATTCAGCACTCATTCCGGGAATGGGCCAAAACTGCTCTCTCGACCCAAGAAGAACCGGCCCATTCCCGGAATGCCCATGTGTACTCAACGCCAGCGTTCTGCGCCAAAAACGCTTGATTTTGAGACAATATCGCCGTACGATAGGGCAAATATACCGCTACAATGACAGGTTGGAAGTTGAGTTTGGAGAGAGACGATGAAAACCATTCAAATAACGATCGATGAAGATTTGCTGGCGCAGGTGGACGATGCCGTAGCTCTGGGAGGCGGCAACCGATCCCAATTCATCCGGGATGCCCTGACTTCGGCCTTGGAACGAATGGCCATACAGAAAATGGAAGCTCGCCACGCTCAAGGCTACGGGGATCAACCCGTCCTCCACGGCGAGTTTGATCTGTGGGAAGCGGAACAGGCGTGGGGATAAAATGTGGTACCTATCGATAGGTGCCACGTTTTACCCTCGCATTTCCCACTTCTCCACCGTCACCGCATCCAAATAATCCTCGTCCACCTCGGCCCCGCAGCCCGGCCCGGTGGGGACGGTGAGGGTGCTGTCGGCGTTGAGGGTGAAGGGGTTGGTGACGATGTCCCGCTGGAAGTAGCGGGCGTTGGCGCTGATGTCCCCGGGGAGCTGGAAGTTGGGCAGGGCGGCCAGGGCCACGTTGGCGGCGCGGCCAATGCCGGTCTCCAACATGCCGCCGCACCAGACGGGCATGCCGGCGGCCTGGGCCAGGTCGTGGATCTGCCGGGCGGGGGTGAAGCCGCCCACCCGGCAGGGCTTGATGTTGATGATGCGACACGCCTGCATCTCGATGGCCCAGCGGGCATGTTCCGGGGAGACGATGCTTTCGTCCAGGCAGACCGGGGTGGTCAGGCGTTTTTGCAGGAGGACGTGGTCGAAGATGTCGTCGTGGGCCAGGGGCTGCTCGATCAGGAGCAGATTGAACTGGTCCAACTCGGCCAGGTGGTCGGCGTAGGCCATCGTGTAGATGCTGTTGCCGTCCACCTGCAGGGGCAGATCCGGCCAGCGTTCCCGCACGGCTTTGGTCGGCTCGATGTCCCAGCCCGGTTTGATCTTGAGCTTTACCCGCCCATAGCCGGCGGCCAGGTAGTCCTCCACCACCCGCAGCAGGGTGGGGATCTCTTTCTGGACCCCTACGCTGACCCCAACGGCCACGCGATCCCGTTTGGCCCCCAATAGCTGGGCCAGACTTTTGTCTTCAATTTTTCCAAAAAGATCCCACACGGCAAATTCTAAGCCAGATTTGGCGATACGGTTGGCCCGCACGGAGGCCAGAACACGGTCCGTGTCCGTGGGCCCGTGGATCTCCGCGGCCATGAGCATGGGGACCAGCCATTCTTGCAGCATGGCCCAGGCGGTGCTGTCGGTCTCCTCGTTGTAGAAGGGGCTGTCGGCCACAGGAGCCTCGCCCCAGCCCACGTGGCCCTCGGCCTCCACCCGGCAGATGATGGAGCGATTGCCTAGCCCGGTCCAGCCGCTGGTGGTGAAGGGGGTGAGGTAGGGGAGGTTGATGCGGAACAGTTCGATACGGTCGATTTTCATGGGATCCCCTTTGGATTTTAGATTTTGGATTGTGGATTTTGGATTAAGATGTAGTGCCAGCCTGGATCCGTGCCCAGGTCCACGCAGTCCACCACGGCGTAGTTGGCGGCGAAGGCTTGTTGCATGATCGTGCGCAGGTAGAGCCGCCAGGCCAAGAGCAGGGGCTGGTCGTCTCGTTGCATGGCGCTGACGCTGGCGGGCAGGGGGACGGCCAGGGGAGAGCCGTCCGCAGGCAGGGTGAAGGGTGCCCCGGGGTCGGCGGGCAACCGGTGCAGTCGGGATGGATCCCAATCGAGGGGGATGTGGCCGTGGGTGATGGCGTGGGCTACCCGCGGGCTGTCCACATGCCAGTCCACCTGGAAGCGGTCGCTGGGCATGCCCTTGTTGAGTTCGTCGGTCATGATGCCGTAGACGTTGACTTTGTAGGTGGTGCAGGTGGCGCCCAGGCGGTGGAGGTTGAAAGCCCCGTTCACCCGTTGCAGGGGGTCGTAGGTCCAGGTCACATGGGTGGTCAACCCCTGGGCCAGGAGGAAATCCCGCTGGGCCAGTTTCAGGCCCACGCCGATACCCCGTCCCCGCCAGGCCGGCAGCACCCCGGCGATGTGGCTGACGTGTTTGATTGTTCCGCTGCTGGTGGTCCCCAGCCAGCCCAGGACAAAGCCGACCATGCCCCCTGTCTCGGCCGGCCCGGCGGGGTCGAAGGCGCCCAAGACCATGCCGCCGCTGGCTGCCATGGCCACCAGCACATGGCTGGGGATGATGTCATAGGGCACAATGCCCCAGATCTGGCCATGCACGATCTGGAGGTGGTGGGCGTCGTCTACCCCGGAGAGGGGGCGGATGGTGGTGGCGGGTGGGTTGGGCATAGTTTGTGGGTTTGTTGATAAGTTGATTGGTTGATTGTGTGGGGACGATTCAGGGTACAATAGAGTGGGGGCAGACGCAAGATCCCGCCAAGCAAACAAATCAACCAATCAACAAATCAACCAACTACCCAACCAGCCGCCACCCCTGGAAAGCCACCATGCCCACCACGATGGTCAACAACACATTCTTCGTGCGCCACGCCACCACCCCGGCCAGCAGCCCGGAGGCCAAATAGGGGTTGGATAGGCTCACATCCCACGCCTGCCCGTCGGGGATCAGCATGGCAGGCGCGATGATGGCCGTGAGGACCGCGGCGGGCACAAACTTCAACGCCCGCTCCACGGGCTTGGGCAGGCTCACCTTGCCCACCAAGGCCAACACCGGATAGCGCACCCCAAAGGTCACCGCCACCATCCCGGCGATAAAGGCAATTTCAAAGAAGGTCATGGTCAACTCCTAAAAATAGAACGCGGATGACGCGGATTTGACGGATTAAAACGGATTTTTTTTGTGTGAAGAATCTGCGGAAATCCGCCTAATCAGCGTCATCCGCGTTCTATTCTGTTGTCTAACCGATCCGCCAGCCATTCTGCGGCCATGCCTGCCCCAATCCCGGCCAGGGCAGCCAGGATCAGGCCCAGCTTGTTGGGCAGGGGATTGGCGGCCAATGCCACCAGCCCGGCCACCCCGGCGGCCACCAACTCCGACCGCTGGCGGATCAGCCCGGCCAACATGCCGATGAAGGTGACGATCATGGCGAAGTCCAGCCCCCAACTGGCCGGGTTGGGGATGGACTGGCCGGCCACGATGCCGATCCAGGTCCAGATCTGCCAGTTGACGTACATGGCCAAAGCCGAGCCCAGGTAGAACCAGTGGCGGTAGGGCGTCTCCCCCATCTGCCCTCCAGTCTGGCTGTCCGGCTGACGATAGCGGGCGATGATCACGGCAAAGCTCTCGTCTGTGAGCCAAAAGCCCAGGGGGAGCAGCCAGCGTTGGGGCAGATGCTTGAGGTAGGGGGCCAGGGTTGCGCTGTAGAGGGCATGGCGCAGGTTGACGATGGCCGTGGTCAGCACGATCACCGCCACGCCCGCGCCTCCGGCCACCAGCCCCGCGGCGATGAACTGGGCCGATCCGGCAAAGACCAGGGCAGACATGGCCGCTGTCCCCCCTGGGGAGATGCCGCTGTTCACGGCCAAGGCCCCAAAGATGATCCCAAAGGGGATGGCCCCCAAGACCAAGGGCAATGTGGCCCGCACCCCGGCCCAGAATTCCTCTCGTTTGGTCACAGGTCGATCCTTGTTGAGAAAAAAGGGAGTTAACCGCAGAGGGCGCAGAGGACGCGGAGGATTCGCAGAGAGAAAAAGAATGGTCTCTCT
>CAZKEX010000276.1:0-6740 GCA_964551895.1 uncultured Caldilineaceae bacterium
CGATGAGCGGCCAGCCCAGAGCGTGAGTATCCCTCTCTAAAATTGGTCCTTGATTTTCTCGCACATCCGTGCTATGCTTGCACATAAGTGTGCAGGGCGCACGATAGCCGACCAGAAAACTGGCGGCCCCGGATTGACCGGGGCCGCTTTTTTTGTTCCCGGATCCCAAGCCTCATGGCCCTGACGTTCCCAGAATATAACTACACAGACGCACAGCAGGCCGTCAACGATGACCTGCCGGCGTGGATCGGCCTCAATCGGCGATACTACGAAGACGACCACTGGCAGGACGGAGCCGGGTGGACTGGCCCGCGCCCGGAAGTGGGCAATGCCAGCTATACCACGGTGATGGCCGAGATCGCCCGCTCCTTTGTCAGCCAGAACACCATCGCCCGGGTGGTTGACCGCCATGCGTCCGCGGTGGCCGGCAGAGAGATCGCCTGGGGATTGACCGTGCGCCGACCGTTGAAGGACGGGGAGATGCCCACCGAGGCGGAGATGGCCCTGATCCGGGAGGCGGAAGCGGCCCTGACTGAGTGGTGGGATGCCCAGGGGGTGCAGGTCAGCATCCTGGAGACCGTAAGGACCAGCCAGTGGGCAGGCAGCGCCCCCCTGCGCCTCTTTGTGCCGGAGGGCAAGCGAGACGCCAACGGCATGGTGGGCACCAAGCCCGACCTGGCCGAAGCCCTGGCGCTGATTTTCCTGGACATGCCGGCCCCGGAATCGTTCAATATGGTGACCGACACCAAGACGATGGGCAAGGCGGGGATCTACCTCTACACCGACGACGACGAGACCGACTGGGCCGAGATCTGTTACCTGGACCAGGACGGCAAGACCGTGGTCAAGATTTTGGGGCGGGAGCAGGCGGAAGAGTACGCCCTGGACCTGGGCGGACGGCTGCTGCACCACCAACTGAAGGCCAAGCTGCTGATCACCGACAGTGTGCGGCGCAACCAGCGGCTGCTGAACAAGGCCCTGACCATGCTGGATCGCAACGTGGATCTGGCCGGTTTTTTGGAGCGCACCCTGCTCAATGCCCAACTGCCTGGCGCGTACGAGAAGGACGCCAACGGGGTGAGCCGGTTTGTGCCCGCCCCCCTGCACGTGGGGCCAGGCAGTATCAACGCCTTTGTGGGCGTATTGACCGAGGACGACACCGGGGCCTCCCGGCTGGCGACCCCGGACATCGTTTATCGAGACCCGGTGCCGGTGACCACCTTTGAAGGCACCAAGAGCATGGCCCTCAAGTCCATTTTGGAAGACACCCACCAACTGCATGCGATCATGGCCGGCGATGCCACGGCGACCGGGGAAGCCCGACGTCAGGCTATGGCCGAGTTTGAATCGAGCATCCGCCCCACCAAGAGTGTGACCGACCAGGCCGTGCGCTGGCTGCTGGAGACCGCCCTGGCCCTGGCCAGCCTCTTCTCCGGGCAGGCGGGCAAGTATGCGGACCTGCGGGTCAACGCGGACTGCAAGCTCTTCTCTGGCCCGCCCCCCTCGGACGAGATCCCCAACACCATCAACCTGCATGCCCGCCACCTACTCAGCCGACGCACGGCCATGAGCCGGGTGGGCGTGGAAGACCCGGACGCCGAACTGGCCATGATTGAGGCCGAGATGGAGACCGCAATGGCCCAGCAGGATGAGGAGCGGCGACGGATCGAGGAGGGGCTGCGCAATGCCGGCGGCGGGGCGAACCAGGGGGCAGAAGGGATTGTGTCCACTGGGACGGCTGACGGGGGTGGCGTATGAGCAATTATGTGAGCCTGTATCGGAAAAAGCCAGTTGTCATCGAAACTATTCAATTCACGGAAGAAACGAAAGATCGTGTTTTTTCGTGGATACGTGGCGAAAATGGGCACGTCAGCGCAGATAGAGATGAAGATGGCAACCCCACCCTGATCATCTGGACGCTGGAAGGGAAAATGACCGCCAGCCTGGGTGATTGGATTATCCGGGGCATCAAAGGGGAATTTTACCCATGCAAGCCTGATATATTTGATGCCACATACGAGGTGGCAGCATGAGCCGCGCCGAGTTTGTCCAGATCCTGACCCAAGCCGTGATGGACAAGAAGATCACGGAGACCGAGGCCAAGGAACTGGTCGCCCTCTACGATGAGCAGGGGACGCCGGTGACCATGACCGCGGTGAGCCTGGCCGACCTGCTGGCAAGGCAGGACGCCGAAGACGACCGCATCCGCCACCTGATGATGGTATTTCTGCTGGTGCTGTTGGGGCTGGGGGGGACGATCACCCCGGACGCCCAGACCTGGGACGCAATAGAACAGATGATCCGCGGTCTGCCCATTGCACGGCGCACGGCCATGATGGACACGGCCCAGGACGTGATGGGCGAAGAGTTGGGCCGATTGACCGAACGGCTGGGGGCGGGTTTGTCCCTGGACGAGTGGATGGTCGAGGCGGATAAACTGGTGCGGCGGCAGATGTACCTGGGCCGTATGTTGGGGGCCGGGGCCTTGACGGCCGGGATCATGGAAGTCAGCCGGGAGATGGCGAAGGACAGCCGTTATCTGGCCGGGTTCGGTGGGGAGATCATGCTGCGCCAGATGCTGGGCAAGCCCATGAGCGGGGCCTGGATCGCGGCCCGCTTGACCACCTATGGGGGGGCGGCCCGGTCCCTGTTCTACGAGGGATACGAGACCCAGGGCCTGCCCGACGGCGAGAGTGGGCCGGGCTGGGTGGCCGAGTACGAAGCAGAGGACGACGACCACACCTGTGGTCGATGCCACGACGCCCAGGGCTATTATCTGCCCGGCGACGGCCCCATGCCTGGGCGAGAGTGCCTGGGCGGGAACAAGTGCCGCTGCCGGCGGGTGATGATCTATGCGCCGGATATTTATGCTGAATTGACCGCAGGAGGATAACCGTGACCGCACCAAGACGATCCGTAGATGTGCTACCCTTCTCCCCCCTGGGCACCCATACCAAAAATGCCAGTTTGAGCAGCGCCGTCACCTTGACCGCCCCAGCCGGGGCCAGTTTCCTCATGATCCAGGCCACCGGGCAGAACGTGCTGATCACCCTGGACGGCACGGTCCCCACGGCCTCCACCGGGTTTACCCTGTTCGCAGGGGATCCCCCCAGCCTCGTGCCCATCGCTGAGGATACGGTGGTCAAGGCCATCGAAAGCACCAGCACCGGAACGATCAACTATCTCTTTGGAGGGGTCTGATCATGGGGTTTGCCTTTGTGCAGTTAGTGGTCAGTCGTCACTATAGACGGCGAGACCGCACGATCTACACCAGACGGGCCGGGCAGTGGAGCGGAGCCGGCCTGACCATTTACGTCGCTCCATAAGAAATCATCTATCCCCAAGGAGGGATCATGCCACCCGAACCACAAGATGGGCAAGGCCCAGACGCAGGAACCCCACCACCGGCCCAGACGCCGGACGTGGGGGCAAGTTTTCAGAGGCTGCTCGACCGCAGCGACGATGCCGTGGCCCTGGCCCGGCAGTTATTTGATGAGCGATACCAGGACCGGGAACAGCGGCGACAGTTGCAGGCGCAACTGGACACGCTGAAAGCCCAAGTCCCCGCAGAGGGGCATGTGGTCCTGAGCGCAGAGGAAGCCCAACTCCTGGAAGCGTATCGGGGGCTGGGTGACGTGGAGGGGCTGCGCACTTTGCAGACCCAGGCCGCCACGGCCCAACGAGAACTCTCCGTGCGCAAGGCGGCGGAGGCGACCAAGTGGAACGTGGCCGTATTGAGCAAGCTGGCACCCGAAGGAACGACCCTGACCGTCGAGGAAGGGGTGGCCTATTTGGTAGAGGGCGCGGACCGCCATCCGCTCACCGAATATGCCCAGACGCACTGGCCTGAGTTTCTGGTCGCTCTCCAGAACGGGCAAGGGGGTGGGGGCACCCCATATCCGCCCCAGAGTGGTGGCGCAGGGACGCCCCCGGCGAAGACCAACGCAAAAGTGGCCAAGGATATCCTGTCCCGGGCCTATTCACAGAAGGAGTAACCAATCATGGCGCGTGTAACCATTGACACGAACCAACTGACTGCCCCCGCATGGGCGGCAGACTTTCTCTCGCCGGATAAGCTGATCCCCGGCGGGGCCAAGGTGGTGGCCGCCAGCTTTAACAGCGGCACCCCTTACACCGTGACCGTGTCCGACGCCACTGCTGCGGAAGGTGACACGGCCCTGGGCGTTACGGCCCTGGGCGTGGCCATCCCCGCCGGCACCGTGCTGGACTTTGGCATCGACGGCACGACCACCTGGCAGATGCTGGCCAAGTTGAGCGCAGACGCCGCGGCTGGGGCCACGTCCCTGACCGTTGAGCCTCTGGCCGGCGGCATCGATGACGCCTCCGAAGCCACGTTCTATGCCGACGCTGACGGGCGCAAGCCCATCGCCAGCGGCACCGTGCTGGGCCGAGACTGGTCCGAGCGTGACGGCGGGGCGGGGTTTGGCCCGGCTGACACCACGGGCGGCGATGATGAGATTTTCCTGGTGGCGTTTGATGTGACTGACGCTGCCGTCAACAACGACGTGGAGCTGGTCAAGCCAGGGGCGACGATCTACGAAAATTTGCTGCCGGAATGGTCCGACCTGACGTCGGCCCTGAAGGCGCAACTGCGCTCCACCTATGTCTGCCTCAAGGGGCAGGTATAGCCCGAACCGAGCCGATAACCCGGCCTGACTAGCACACAAGGAGCAAGAGGATCATGGCTTACGATCTTGGAACACTGCTGAACGAGATGGTGGCGGACGGCACCGTGCCCACCATCGCCCGCAACCCTGCGGCCCAATTTGGACGGCGCGGTCGTCGCTATCTGGGGGCGGAACTTCTGCCCGAAATGATGGTGAATGAGAACGCCTATCGGGAAGAGTTTGTGCGATACCGCACCGTGGTGGCCAACGATGGCACCCGCTACTCCCCGGTGCAGAAGAAAGACGGCGACCTGATCGGGTCGTTCCTGGTGGAGCTGGCACACAGCGACATCGGGCGCGAGTTGAGCGGGCGCCAGTATGACAACCTGCTGCGCTACTTGCAGACCAGTGCCAGCATGGAGGCCGTGGCCAGCATCACCAACTGGCTGGACACCACGGTCAACCTGGCCCTGGTGGAGAACAACGAGCGCATGCGCTGGGAAGCCATCGTGGGGGCATCCGTGGCCCTGCGGGGGGCCAACGCCTATGCCGAGGCCGTGGCCTACTCCAATCCGAGCAGCCATCGGGCCGCGGCTGGGGGCACCTGGTCCTCGGACGCCTATGACCCCTTTGACGACATCCTGGCGATGGTGGACCTGTTGAAGGGCAAGGGGTTTGACGTCAACCGCATCATCACCAGCCAGACCGTGGTCAGCATCCTGAGCGGCAACGACAACATCAAGGCCCGCACCGGCGTGGCGGTGATCAACGCCTCCGGGCAGATCACCAGCGTCAGCGGACGAGCCAACCTGGAAGCCATCAACGGCAGCTTTGCCCGCGACGGCCTGCCCCCCATCGAGACCTATGATCTCTCGTATCGCACCAGCACCGGCACCGCCCGCTTTATGCCCAGCACCGTGATGGTCTTTGCCTGCACCACTGGCCGAGACGACATCATCGACCTGGGCGACGACGAGCGCACGATCCGGGATACCCTGGGCTATACGGCCATCGGCATCCCGGCGGGCCAGCCCAATCCTGGGCGGGTGATCCGCATGGAGAGTTTCAGCAACAAGCCGCCCCGCATCGAGGCGGAAGGCTGGCAGGCCAGTCTGCCGGTCATCACCGAACCCGAGGCCATCGCTGTCATCACCGGCATCGGCTAGACGGAAGGAGCGAGAGCATGCGTGTCCACCTGGATCGCTGCTATATCTACAAAGGTAAGTTTTATGGGCCAGGGGGAGTGGACGTGCCGAATGGCCTGGCTGCTAACCTGGGGCTGAATAAACTCAGTGTCACGATCAAGGTCGATGATACTGAGTTTCAGGCAGCCGCGACGAAGGTCAAGAGCGAACTGGCCCAAGCAGCCAAGGCGAAGATGGAGAAGGCAGACGTCCCAGGGATGGCGGCAACGGCTGAAGAAGCCTATGCCACCCTCACCCAAGCCATCGCCAACCCAGAGCGCACGGACCCGCTGACCGACCTCCTGCCTGAAGAGACGCCCTATCTGGGCATCTTGCAGGCGGGGGGCGTGTTGACGGTCCACGACGCCCTGAGCCACCCGGACCTGACCCAGATCAAGAACATCGGGCCGGGCCGAGCCTTTAAGATCATCGAGTTTTTGGAGGCTTGACATGGCGGTGACCCTGGTCAACACGGACCTGATCGCCCCGAACGGGCTGCTGATGGCTGAGATGTTCCCGGTCAACGGGGCCAGCCTCAGCACCTATGTCACCCAGTGGATCGCCAAGGCGACCACAGCCGTGGCCAACGTCGACGCGGGAGACCAAGACGACGCGGCCACGGCCTGGGTGTACTGGCGAGGGTTTAGCCAGGCAGCCAACGAACTGGCCTCCCTGCCGGCCTCGGCCAAGACGGGGGACCAGGCGGAGGCATGGAACGCCAGCCAGATCCAGCGGCTGGAAGGCGTGGCCCAGCAGTGGCGGAACGAATATAACGCCTATGCGGAAACCGTCAGCCAGACCGTGATCCAGAGCGTCCAGGCCACCGTGGTGAGGAGCTGGTGATGACCGTGCGTCTGCGCTTTACCCAACCCTGGTCCGGCTGGCCCATCGGTGCCACGGTAGACGTGGCCCCAGATGTAGCCCAGAA
>CAZKEX010000277.1:0-6731 GCA_964551895.1 uncultured Caldilineaceae bacterium
GGCAAGCAGCGTCTTCATCATCTGGGCATGGTCCCTATAGTAGACGAGGGCGTAGATTTCCACAAGTAGGTGCAGACAGGCCCCATTTGGAAACCAATATGCCCCGGTTTTGAAAGATCCTCTTGACACGCCCCAAATTCAGTGCTAAAGTATAGTTACTTTCTTCAGTGAAGAAAGTAACTCGCCTCCACTGTCAAACACGCACCAAACCCGAAAGTTCAATCTAATGCCTTTGCGCTCCGGCAATCGCACACTCATGCGGGATATCAACCGCCATCTTGTGCTCAATCTGATCAAGAATCGCGGCCCGCTCTCCCGCACGGACATCGCGGCCCTGAGCAACCTGGGCCAGTCCACAGTCACCAACATCACCCGCCAGGTGATGGAGATGGGGCTGGTGAGCGAGGTGGCCGTGGGCACCTCCACCGGTGGACGCCCCCCCATCATGTTGGAGATCGATCCCACGGGCGGCTATGCGGTCGGCCTCAAGTTGACCCGCCACTCCATCACCCTGGCCATGACCGATCTGTTTGGCGGCGTGGTGCGCCATGCGGTGATCCAGCCGGGAGACGCCAGCCAGATCGATGCCTATATGGACAATCTGGCCGGTTCGATCCAGCAGTTTCTGGAGGAGACGGCGGTGCCCACAGAGCGACTGATGGGGATCGGGGTGGGCATGCCGGGCTTCATCGACTTTCGCCGTGGCATCTGCCTGCATTCAAGCCTGATGGGTTGGCATAATGTGGCCGTGGCAGAGATGTTGGAACAGCGGTTGAACATCGGTGTGGTGGTGGACAACAACGTCACCACCCTGACCCTGTATGAGCTTCTCTTTGGCAGCGGCCAGGGCATGAGCGACTTTCTGGTCATCACCGTGGGGGAAGGTGTGGGCATGGGGCTGGTGGTGAACGGTCGGCTCATGCGGGGCAGTCGGGGCGGAGCCGGGGAGTTTGGCCACATCCCCATGGTGGTGGATGGCGCTCTCTGTTCCTGCGGAAATCGGGGCTGCCTGGAGACCGTGATCAACGATGCCACCTTGGTAGCCCAAGCCCAGGCCGCCGGTCTGGCGGTGCGCCTGCCCGGGGACCTGTTGGCCCTGGCCCGCAGCGGAGAACCGAGCGCCCTGGCCATCTACACCCAGGCCGCCCGTTGGCTGGGCCGGGGATTGGCCACCCTGGTCAACCTGTTCAACCCTTCCCACATCATCATCAGCGGAGAAGGGGCGGACGCAGTCAAAGTGGCCGAAACCGTGATGCGAGAGGAGATGGGCAGCCACGTCTTCAACGGCATGGCCGACCCCCTCGACCTATTCATCGAACCCTTGGAGGACTTTTCCTGGGCCCAGGGCGCTGCTTCCCTGGTGCTGGATGAGTTCTTCAGCCCGCCTATCTATTGAGTTTGGTTCGTTCCACCCGTCGTTTTGTTTTGACCGCCACATATTTTCTAACCAAGGAGGAAGAGATGAAATCCCGATCAACCATCCTGACTGTCATGATTGTCAGCCTGCTTATGGTCATTTTGGCAGGTTGTGCCGTCGCCGCTCCCCCGGCCCCCGCGGCGGGATCCGCTGCGCCGGAATCCGCCGCGCCAGAATCCGCCACAATTGTTTTCTGGCATGCCTACAACGAAGTTTCGCCAGAAAACGACATGCTCACCAAGACCTTGATCCCCATGTTCGAGGCGGAAAACCCGAATATCAAGGTGGAGGCCCTCTCCGTGCCCTATGACCAGTTCCGTCAGAAGCTGCTGACCTCCATGGCCGGCGGTGTGGCCCCGGATCTGGTGCGTGCCGATATCATCTGGGTGCCCGAGCTGGCCGACATCGGCGCTTTGGCTGCCCTGGATGTGGTGATGCCCGACTTCCAGCAGTACAGCGACGCCGTCTTCCCCGGCCCCCTCTCCACCAACTTCTACAACGATCACTATTACGGTCTGCCCCTGGACACCAATACCCGAGTTTGGTATTGGAACAAGGAAATGTACGAAGCCGCCGGGATTGATGGGGCGCCCAAGACCATGGAAGACGTGACCGCCCAATGCAGCGCCATCAAGGCCCTGGGCGAGGACAAGTACGTCTTCGCCGATGGCGGCACCTATGCCTGGGCCGTTCTGCCCTGGATCTGGACCTTTGGCGGCGACATCACCGACGCCGACATCACCCAGGCCAGCGGCTACCTCAACGGCCCCGACAGCGTGGCGGCCTTTGACTATCTGCTGAAAATGTACAAGGACGGCTGTCTGGCCCCCTCGATCCTGGGCAGCGGCGTGGATGCGGGCACGGGATACGCCCAGGACTCCTATGCCAACTATCTGGACGGCCCCTGGATGTACCCCATCTACGCCTCCCAGTACCCGGACAAGCAACTCCACGCCGCGCTGATGCCGGCGGGCAAGGGCGGCTCCATCTCTGTGGTGGGCGGCGAGGATATCGTCATGATGCAGCAGTCCAAGAACATGGACGCGGCCATGCAGTTCCTGCGCTTCACCCAGTCGGACGAATACCAGCTCAAGATGGCGGAAACCGGCCAGTTGATGGTGGTCAGCCGTCTGTTGGAGAGCGATTACATCAAGAACCACCCGTATTATGGCATCTTCTTGGAGCAATTGCAGACCGCCAAGGCCCGCACGCCCCACCCGGCCTGGACCAAGATGGACGAGATCATCACCAACGCCGGTCAATCCATCCTGCGGGAAGAGAAGAGCGTCCAGCAGGCGCTGGATGATGCAGCCGCCGAGATCGACGGACTGTTGAGCAAGTAGGATCTATCGGGAAAGCAGACCGGGTGGCCCCGTGGCCCGGTCTGCTTCTCCGATTCTCAGGGAGAGAGATATGCGACCTCGTGGCATGCAGCGGCTAACCCCATATCTTTTTCTGCTGCCGGGCTTCATCCTGTTTGTGGCGTGGAGCTTCTATCCCCTGCTCAAGGCATTGCAGATCAGCTTTTATGATTGGAAGTTGCTCCCCGGCCAGGAAAGTGTCTTTGTCGGCTTGAGCAACTATCAAGACGTCCTGACCGATCCCGTCTTCGTGATGGCCCTACGCAACACCTTGATGTACGCCATCGTCACCGTGACCGGGCAGATGGTGTTGGGCTTGGGGGCGGCGCTGTTGGTCAACCAGGCGGTGCATGGCCGTGTCTTCTTTCGTACCCTCTATTACTTCCCGGTGATCACCTCTTGGGTGGTGGTCTCTCTCCTCTTCAAATATCTGTTCAACTCCAGCAACGCCGGGATCGCCAACTATCTCTTGGTGGATGTGCTGCACATCCTCGCCAAGCCGGTGGCCTGGCTGAACAATGCGGCCACGGCCTGGGTGCCCATCATGGGGCTGGGGATCTGGAAGGGGGTGGGGTGGTCCATGTTGATCTTCCTGGCCGCCCTGCAATCTGTGCCGGTGGAGTTGTACGAGGTGGCGGCCATCGACGGGGCCAACGGCTGGCAACGGTTGAAATCTATCACCCTGCCCATGATCCGGCCCACCCTGGTCTTTGTGCTGGTCATGCTGGTGATCGGCGGCTTCCAGGCCTTTATCTCCATCTATCTGATCACCGGCGGCGGCCCGTTGCAGCGCACAGAGGTGCTGTTGAGCCATATGTACAACCAGTCCTTCCGCTATCTGCGCTTTGGCTATGGGGCAGCCCTCAGCTATGTGATCGCCCTGTTGGTCATGAGCGTCAGCTTTGTGCAGATGCGCTTTCTGCAACAAAAGGTGGAGATCTGACATGGCAACCAACTCCTTCAAACAACGGCTGTCCCAGGGACTCGTCTACCTGGCCCTGCTGGTGGGCGGCATTTTCACGGTGACGCCCTTTCTCTACATGGTCTCCACCTCGTTCAAGGGACAGATCTATGTCTTTGAATTTCCGCCCCGCTTCATCCCAGAGAACCCATCGGTCGACAATTTCGTGCGGGCGTGGATGTCCAACGACTTCGGTCTCTATTTTCTCAACAGCCTGTTTGTGGCCATCTCCACCACGTTGATCGTGGTATTGCTCACCTCTATGATGGCCTACGCCTTTGCTCGTTTTGAATTCGTGGGCAAAAACATGCTCTTCTACGCCATGTTGGGCATGATGATGGTTCCTGCTCTGATGTTGATCATCCCCCAGTTTATCTTGGCCAGCCAACTGCATCTGTTGAACAAGCTGTCCGGCCTGGTGATCGTCTACGCGGCCAGCGGCATGGCCTTCAACACCTTCTTGCTGCGGGGCTTTTTTGAAGGATTGCCCAAAGATCTGGAGGAGGCCGTGCTGTTGGACGGCGGCGGGGCCTGGACCATCTACACCCAGGTGATCATCCCCCTCTCCACGCCGGCCCTGGCCACGGTGAGCATTTTTGCCTTTCTGGGCGCCTGGGACGAATACATCTGGGCGCTGACCGTGATCAACGAGGCCCGCAAGCGCACCCTGCCCATCGCCATCGCCAACTTCCAGGGCGTCCACGCCTCGGATTGGGGGCTGATCTTCGCCGCCAGCCTGATCGCCGTCGCCCCGGTGCTGATCCTGTATGTCAGCCTGCAACGCTTCTTTGTCCAGGGGCTGACCAGCGGCGCGGTCAAGGGGTGATGATGGCCCGAATTGGCATGGCGCTGATCCCCCTGCTGTTGTTGATCTCAGGGCTGACCGCGGGGTGCGGGGCCGCATCGAAGCCGATTTCCTCTCTACCCAACCTTTCTGTGGAGCCAACCATGTCTACTGCCAACCTCGATCCCCTCTCCATCGTGGACCTTTTTACCGACAAGGCCACCTATTTACCCGACCAGCCGGCGGCGATCTCCGCGGTGCTGCGCAATGGGGGCTCCGACCCCTTTACCGGCAACCTGCGGGTGGAGATGCGCTATCTGACCGCCACAGTCACCTATGCCCAATCGCCCATCACCCTGGCGGCCGGCGAAACGTTCACCGCCACAACCGTTCTCCAGCCCCCGGCCCAGAGTTTCCGGGGCTACGGGGTGGACATTTCCGTGCTGGACGGCGCGGACAGACCGGTGGCCACCCGCTCCACGGCCTTGGATGTGCTGAGCCATTGGTCCCAGGCCCCCCGCTACGGCTTCTTCTCCGACTTTGGCCCGGATGAGACCGACGCCGCCCAGCGGGCCGAGACCTTGAGCCGCTATCATGTCAACGTGGTGCAGTTCTACGATTGGATGTGGCGACACTACGAGTTGCTCCCGCCTACGGAGACGTTCACCGATGCCCTGGGCCGCCACATTTCCCTGGATGTGGTGAAGGCCAAGATCGCCCAGGCCCACGCCCACAACATGGCGACCCTGGCCTACGGCGCGGTCTACGGCGCAGAGCCGGAGTTTTACCTCGACCACAAAGATTGGGCGCTCTATCGGGTGGACGGCCAGCCGGAGAGTTTGGCCGACCTCTTCTATATCATGGACATCACCCCCGGCTCGCCCTGGACCGACCAGATCGTGGAGGAGTTCGCCCGCGCAGTGACCGAGCTGGATTTTGACGGCATCCACATGGACCAGTACGGCTTCCCCAAGGCGGCCCGGGCCGGCAGTGGGGATGGTCCTGTGGTGGACCTGACCATGGTTTTCCCACCCCTGATCGACCGCGCTTCGGCCACGGTGGCCGCG
Source organism: uncultured Caldilineaceae bacterium (assembly GCA_964551895.1). GTDB lineage: Bacteria > Chloroflexota > Anaerolineae > Caldilineales > Caldilineaceae > JAGNDO01. Next base: position 5,591 of record CAZKEX010000277.1, read on the forward strand.
GCCAAGCCCCAGGCCCAGCCTTCGGGCCCAGCCCAGGTGATCTTCAACAATGTGAACGACTGGCCCACGGAACTGACGGCCCCCCGGGATCAGGCTGCGGTCTATATCGAGGTGTGGCCGCCCCACGACTACTATGCGGACCTGCAAACCCTGATCGAACGGGCGCGCAAATTTGCCGAGCGGCGCAAACAGGTGATCCTGGCCGCGTACATGACACCCCTCTGCCTGACCAAAGATCTGCCCGACAAGGTGGCCGGGGCCGAGGAGGGGACGGCCATGACCAGCGCCGTGATCGCGGCCAACGGCGGCTTTCATCTGTTGATGGGGGAGGACAACGGGGCGCTGTGCGACCCCTACTACCCCAAATACGCCACCCTGCGCCCAGGGTTTGTGCCGGTCATGCGCGCCTATACAGATTTTGCCGTGCGCTACGAGAACTGGCTGTCGGACCCCAGCTTTGTGCTCATGGCCCACAGCGCCGTGGGGCCGGACGGGGTGGTGCAGTTGGGGACAAATGAGTACGGGGCCAAGCCAAAGCAGGGCACAATCTGGGTGATCGCCCGCACCAAGGCGGATGTGATGACCGTGAGCCTGATCAACCTGGTGGGCAAGCGCAACACCCTGTGGAACACCCTCCACGAACCGTCCACCCCCCTGTCGGCCATCCCGATCACCGTCAAGACCGACAAACCGGTCAGCGCCGTCACCCTGGCCTCGCCCGACCAAGCCGACGGTCGCCCGCAACCCCTGGCCTTCCGGGTGGAGGCGGGCACGCTCTCCTTCACCGTCCCCACCCTGGCGCGCTGGGATCTGGTGGTGATCTCCTTCGGCCAGCCGTGACAGTTGGATGTGAACAGACTTCAACGCCCAACGTTCCTGGCCGATCGCTTCATTGGCAACCCTGCTTGTTGTCTGCTTCAGAAGCAGTCGCCATTCCATGAATATGCGATTTGCAGTTTTCCGGCAACCATGTTATACTCGTCTTCGAGTGTTGTCTGTCACGTTGTGGTTGGAAGCCACTGTCGGGGGAAGCGTGACAGCAACACTCTTTTTTTGTGCCTGCAACACGCCCCCGCAACCCAGAATAACGAAACGCCCTCGTCGAAATGACGAGGGCGTTTTTTGTTGCCAGGCAGGTATC
>CAZKEX010000278.1:0-1351 GCA_964551895.1 uncultured Caldilineaceae bacterium
AGCAGGGCCTGGCGCAGGCTCTCCCGCTCCCGGCTACTCAACTCGTTGTAATAGCTGGTGATCAGCATGTCCCCGGCCCGTTTCAGGTTGTGGGCCAGGGCGTCGGCCTCCTTCAACAGGGTGGCCTTGTGCTGCAAATCCGCCACCTCCTGCACGGGCAGGGCCTCGATCTCCCGGCGCTTGGCGATCATGGCCTGGATCTCCAGCTCGATGCCCAACATGGCGAACTGCTGGCCCTGGCCCTTGGCCGAGTCCGGGTGCAGGGACCAATAGCGCAGTTGCTCCAGATCCACCCCCACCAGGGAATCCCCGGCTTTGAGGGCATGGTCCAAAAAGGTGAAGGGCCGCCCCTTGGCCAGGGTGATCAGCCACAGGGAGAGCTTGGCCATCTCCACGGCCAGGGGGTTCTTGTCCACGCCATACAGACAGCGATCCGCCACCAGCCGCCGGGCCAGGGTCAGCCGCTCCTCGTCGCTTTCGGCGTCACGTAGGAGATCTAAAGCCTCACGCAAAGGCGCAAAGCCGCTAAGTTCTTTGGCCTTTCTTTGCGCCTTCGCGTCTTGGCGTGAAAATTGTTCTTCATCCTCACGCCAAGCCGCAAAGCCGCTAAGTTTTCCTTCCTTTCTTTGCGCCTTTGCGCCTTTGCGTGAGGCTTCTATGCCCAGCGCTTCCACCAACCGCTCGGCCAGATAGCGGCAGCTCTGCACCAAAAAGGCCCCGGACCCCATAGCCATGTCACAGATCTTCAGCGCCAAAATCTGCTGGGGTCGCCGCAGCCGCCACGCCTCCTTGGGCTTGCCCGCCGCCGGGCCGTCATAGACCAGCGGTTCCAGGGTATGCTGGACAATCGGTTCGGTCAGACTGCGGGGGGTATAGTGGGCACCCGACGCCCGCCGGTCCGTGCCCCCGGTCACATAGAGGCTGCCCCCGGGGATGATCAAGGGCTTGCCATAGGTATCATCCCGGATCAGCCCGTGGAAGGGGCGCACCCGGTCATAAAGTGCCTCGTCGTTGTCACACGCCGCCCGCAGGGCCTGATCCCGCAGCATGTCCGGCGGGTCCGCTTGCAGGCTGTTGCCCAGTGCGCTGGCGGATCGCCCAGTCTCGGATCGCAGGAAATCGACCAGGGCCTCTTGGTGTGAGAAGAGAGATTCCAGCTTGCCCAGGGGAATCTCCGGGTCCCCTTTGCTGCGGGTCCCTTGCAGACCGAGAACCGTGGCCCCTGCCCGCTTGGCCGTGTGGTCCAGCAACCCTTCGTAGACATGGCCGATCTGCTCAACGTCCAAGGCCCGGAAGCTGATGCGCCGGGTCTCCATGCCCCCGCCGGGCACGCTCACCCGCAACAGTTGCA
>CAZKEX010000278.1:1451-6706 GCA_964551895.1 uncultured Caldilineaceae bacterium
AAGAGGCTGCCGCCGTATGCGGGCAGGTGCAGGCGGTCGTGGTGGATGCCCCCATGCACGGCCCGGAAGACGGCCAACAGTCGGCACCAGGCGTCATGCCGTCGCTCCAACAGGGCCTCGCCATACTGGTCCGCTACCCCATGCAACTGTTCCCGCAGGGTGGAAACCGCGTAGTGTTGGGCATAGAGGGGGTCGTCCACGGGCAGCAGCCCCCGCTCCTCGGCGCTGAGCAGGAAGACCAGGCGCATCATCACCGTCACCGCGGCCTCGTAGAGCGTACTCTCTCCGATCCCCTGCAACAGCGCGCCCCGCTGGGTGCGGTCCGCCCGGTCCATGGCCTGGATCAACACCTCCACGGCATAGCGCACCTGCTGGCCCAACTGGTCGGTCACCTCGTGCTGATCGTCCACACTTTCCAACAACAGCGTGGACAAGGTTTCATCTTCGGCCACGCTGAAGAAGCGGTGGCTGCCCAACAGAGAGCGAAAGACCCGCAGGGTCAGCCGCTCCTCCAGCCACAATTCCGCATACCAGGAGACAAAGCCCGTGGTCTGTCCGGGCCGGGCATGGACCAGCATCCACTGTTCCCCGTTGGTCAACAGGCCCACCGGGATCTCCGTGCCGTGGAGCAGCATCATCATGCGGGTGGCCGGGGACGCCTGCCAAGTACTGCCCCGCATGGGCTTCTCCAGATCCTGGCCCGCGGCCACGATCTGAACCAGGAGGTGGGGCAATGAGGCGGCGGGCGTTGAGGGGACGAACGGGTTGGGCGGCGGAACGATGGCGAAGTCCGGGCGCAGGGTCTCCCCGTGTTCGGCCACGGTCACGCTGAGGGCGGCGGAGGTCGCGTCCACCCGGCTCAGGGACGCCTCATCCATCCCCAACAGCCGGGTCAACACCCACGTCACCCACGCCCGATGCAGGCCGGCATCCGGGGTCAACCCATGCTGATTGTCCAGCCACTCCTCATAGGCCATGCGCAAGGACGCGGCCAGATCCGCGTCGTCCGCGTCCAGTCCCTGGGGGAAAGCGCGCAACAGCATCGGCATGGAGAGAAACGGGCCGGAGATCTCGATCAGAGAGAGCCATTCGGCATGGTGTCGGGCAGTGGACATTGGATACCTCAAGAGTTTGACTCACGCAAAGGCGCAAAGCCGCTAAGATTCTCTGTTTTTCTTTGCGCCTTTGTGTCTTGGCGTGAGCCAGATCAAAGGTTATTGACGATGCGGTGGATACCGTCTTTGATCAAGTTTTCGCCAAAGTTGATGAGCAGGCCCAAACGTTTGTCAGCAAGACGCAAATAGGTCAGCAGTTGCTTCTTGTGGACTTTGCTCATCTTTTCGACGGACTTCAGTTCCACGATGACCTTGTCCTCCACGAGCAGATCAAGCCGAAAACCGACATCAAGCCGAACGGATTCGTACTGCACTGGGATAGGTTGTTGAGTGGTCACTGAAAGTCCGCGCTTCCGCAATTCATAAGCCAGTACAGCCTCATAAACCGACTCCAACAATCCAGGCCCCAGTCGAGTGTGTACATGATATGCAGCATCAACGATCTCACGGGCAATATCATTCTCGTGCATTGGAATTTCCTTTCGTCAAAATGCAAAGCCGCCAAAGATCCAAAAACTTAGCGTCTTTGCGCCTTTGCGTGAATCACTCATGCCAGCCGCTCTGGCACCAGAAATGTCACGGCCACGGGAAAGCGGCGGGCTTGGGGGTCGGCATAGCGGCGGCGGATGGCCGCTGTCTCCAGCTCGGTCTCCCCGGGGATCTGCTGTAGTCGGACGCGCAGAGCGCTGCGGTTTTGGCTGTACTGGTTGCGCTCGTCATCACTGAAGAGGGGAAGCTGGGCCATCTCCGGATCGTCCAGTTCGGTCTCGATCTGGCGGGCCAGTTCCTGCAAAATGGCGGTGATGTCAGCCGCTTCTTTGTCTGCCTGCCGGGCAAGCTGTCGCTGCAAACTTTCCGCCCGCTCCTCCGTGCGCCGGTCCAAAGCCAGCAGCAAATTGTCGGCGATGGTGGGCCAAATGGCTTGCAAGCGCTGGATTGCGTCAGCGCCCGGCATCCGCTCCGTGGCCGCGGCCAAGGCATCCTGCACCTCCCCCACCGCCATGCGCCGAAAGCGTCCCTCTCGCAAAAAGCCGCCGGTCTCGATGATCTCTTCGTGCAGACGGTGGCTGTCCCCGCCTACCATCAACAGCCGGGCGTGGGCGATCACCGCTGGACTTTCCAGCACATGGCTGGGCACTGTGCGCACGGTCACACGGTTCAACCCCGCCCCTGGGTCCCGCCGCCAGACTTCCGCCCGCAACAGACGCATGGCCATCTGCACCAGCCGATGATTCAGATGCACCAGCACCACATCATCCCGGCCTCGGGCCACCTCATGGTCAAAAGTGATGGGGCGCAGTGCCTTGGTGTGGGGATGGGCCAGCCCTGCGCTGCATTCGGCCCAAGCCCCAGAGAGGGGCGGCATCACAAAGACCGGGCTGGTCTGCCAGCGTCCGGACGAATCCGGCCAGATGCCCGGCAACGGCGCGGGGCGCAGACCCGGCTGGCCCGCAATGGTCAGCCCAATCTCCACAACCGCCTGCACATTTTGGGGCGTCAGATCCAACGTGCGTACCGTCTCTTGCAGTTGCTCCTTCAGCCGTTCGATCCGTTCGGCCACATCCTGCTGAAAACGCAACATCTTGCGCACCGGCTCGGCCTGGCGTTCGGCGTCCCCGGTTTGCAGACGGCTACGATCGCCCAACATGGCCGCGGTCACCTGCTCGGCGATCACCGGTCCCACCTTGCCCAGGTCTTCCCGGATCTGCTCCACCTTCTGCACCGCCCGCATCAAGAACTCCAGATCCCCTTCCAGCGCGCCCACGGCCACGTCCAAATCCACTGGATTTTCCGCATACCCCTCAGGCACAAAGTGGTAGATCAGGGGGGCGTACTGCTGGCCGTGACGGTCGATGCGGCCATTGCGCTGCTCCATGCGGTTGGGATTCCAGGGAATCTCGTAGTGGACCAGCCGATGGCACTGGCGCTGAAGATCGATGCCCTCGCTGGCCGCATCCGTCGCCAGCAAAATGCGCACCGGGCTGAGTTGGGGGTCGGCCTGGAAGGCGGCTTTGATCGCCTCCCGCTCCTCTTCGTCCATGCCCCCATAGAGCACCATCAATCGTCCCTGCTCGCTCAATCGCTCCGCAGCCAAAAGGGTTTGCAGCCACTTCTGCGTGTCCCGATATTCGGTAAAGAGGATCACCCGCTCGTCGTTCCAGACCCCTCCAGGGCGCAGGGTAGCGTGCAGCCACTCGAACAGCGCCTCGGCCTTGCTGTCCTTGCGCTGGCTCGCCCCCTCCGCCCAGGTGAGCATGGCGTCCAACAGGGTTTGCTCCGCCGGGGTCAGGGCAGAGAAGATCTGGGTTGAGCGTGTGAGCGCAGACTCGGTGGCCTCGTCGTAGCCGGCGTCGTCTCCATATTCCTGTTCCGTAGAGGCCAACAAGGCGCGCAACATGCCCGGACTGGGGCGATCCAGTTGACTGGCCGCTTTCTGGCCCTGGCCGCCCCTGGCGATGGTCTCCTTGTGCTGGGCCAGGGTGTGGGCAAAGGCGGCCGGCGAGGAAAAAAGCCGCTTCTTCAGCAATTTGAGCACAAACTCGCTGGCCGTACGTTCCGTGGGATCGACCGCATGTTTTCGGCGCAGTTGGGAATAGGCTTGGAGCTGGCCGTGAACAGTCCGCTCCGCATCGGTGTACGGCACCGGCAGAGGCGCAATCTCCCGGGGCTGAAAGCGAGGCGTCCCATCCCACTCCGGCGGCAGATCCGACTTGAGCCGTCGCACCATCACTGCGGCCAATCGATCCGGGTCGGGTGCCATCCCTCGGGCGAAGCGCTGGTTGTCCAACAGTTCCAGCAGGGCGGAAAAGCTCTCCACATAGCCGTTGTGGGGCGTGGCCGTGAGAAAGAGTCGATGCTCAAAATGCGGGGCCAGGGTGCGAATCGCCTTCGTGCGTTGGGAATCGACCGCATATCGCCCGTTGCCAGAGGGAGCCACGTTGTGGGCCTCATCCACGATCAGCATGTCGAACTTGCGGGGATAGGTCATCCCCTCTTTGGGCAGCACCTCTTTGAAGAGGCGCATGGGGCGATCCCGCTTCAAATAATCCATAGAGGTGATCAAGCGGGGAAAATGGGTCCACGGATTCACGTGCAGACCCCGTCGCCGGCGCAGACTCTTCATCAAGGTGCTGTCAACGATGCGGAAGTCCAGGCCAAACTTCTCCAGCATCTGGTCCCGCCACTGGATCTGCAATCCAGCCGGACAGACGATCAGCACCCGCTGGACGCGATAGCGCAGGATCATCTCCTGGACGACCAGCCCGGCCTCGATGGTCTTGCCCAATCCCACATCGTCGGCCACCAGCAGGTTGACTCTGGGCATCTGCAACGCCCGCACCAGGGGGTCCAGTTGGTAGGCTTCGATCTCGATCCCGCTGCGAAACGGGGCTTGGAGGGTGCGGTCGTTGGTCGTGGCAATCGCTCCCCAGCGCACCGCATTGAGAAACGCATCCAGACGGTGGGGCGGGTCAAACGCATCTGGACGAGGCAGCCCCGATTGATCGTATATCTGTGCGCCTGGCTCCAACTCCCAGATCACCTGAAGCTCTTCGCCCAGCCCCTCGTCATCCACAGAGGTCAGGGTGAGCAGGTGCTGTTGGGCAGACCGATCCAGGACAAGCGGAGAAGGTTGGAGCGTGCTGGCGCTGATCTCGTTCACCACATATCGGCGCTGGCGTACTTCGACCAACTGTCCCTGTTCTGGCAGACCAGCCAAGCGCACCGCAGATTGATTGGATTCAGTCATAGGTGGCAACCTGCTCTCCGTGCGTTCCAAACAAAAACACCGCCCATCCCCGTGGGGACAGCGCGGCGCATGGTGGGTCCGGCATGTGGGTGATGGGGTTTGTTCTGAGTCGGCGAGTTGAGTCCATGAGGTCTGGGAAGCCGTCTATTGTGTCGGGATGAAGTTGTTTGGACCATTGGATAATACCGCAATTTCGGGAAGTGCGCAACAGGTTTGCGTGAGAGATTTGGGATCAAATCTCTCGCAGTTCTCTCGATCTGCCTTGAGTCGTGACAGCGAAGAGCGGAAAGAGGGTACAAAAAAACTGGCTGAATGGTCAGCCAGTTCGTGGAGCATTTGGTCAAGTGAGTTCGTCTTGCCAACCAGGGGGCAGATCAAGGGCGATCATGGCC
>CAZKEX010000279.1:0-6704 GCA_964551895.1 uncultured Caldilineaceae bacterium
ATGCGCCACCAGACCAGGTTGTCGGCGGCGGTTGGGCCTTCCAGGATGGTGACCGCGTCGCCGGGCTGGATCTGGAGGACCACGTCGTCGCCGGCTTTGCCCAGATAGCCGGGGGTGCGGCGCACGTTGACTTTGCTGTTGGTGATGTTGCGCACGCTCTGGCCGGCGCGGAAGGTGGCGATCAGCACCGGCGTGGGCGCGGACGCGGCTTCGTCCACTGTGGGGGTGGCGGTTGCCGTGGGCAGGGGTGGCGGGGTCCACACGGGGCCGGAGTTGCCCAGGTTGGCAAGCTCCACCGGGTTGATGCCTAGCATCAACGCCGCGCCGCCACAACTGGTCAAGGCGAAGAGGGTGAACCCGATCACAAAGCCGGGGAGGTATAGGTTGCGGGATTTAGGTGAGAGTGACATAGGTGGCTCGCTACTTATCTTGTGGATGTTGGGCCTGATAGGCGTACACCTCATCCAACGACTCTCGCAGGGTCACGTCTTTCAACAGTTCCCGGCGCTCTTCGGTGTAGTTGCCATACCCTGTCGTGAACTGGTTCAATAAACGAGCCGTATCCACAAGCCCAGATTCTCGATAGAGATCACGCAATGCCTCTTGGGGTATTTCGAAAAAAGGTTGGGTCTCAGTGGTCATGTTTTTGCCCCATTGACTCCAAAACTAACACACACGCCAGCCGTCCGCAGAGTTGACTGCATCAAGCTGGCGTGTGAACGGTCACAGGCTAACCGGAAACCCGACGGTATCCCCGGCGGTATCCCCAGCGGTATCGGTTCGTTTCAATCCTACAGACCACTGAGAACCGTCAGGGATCCCACGGCGTTGCCCTGCATGTCCAGGCTCTGGTGCTGGAGCAGGACGGAGGCGGAGCGGCCATCGGCCAGGACCAGGGTCATCTTTTGGTCCCGGTGCAGCTCGGTCATCACCTTGCCCGCGTTCAGTTGGGCAGCTTTGAAAAAGATCCTGTGGTTGAATTTCGGATGGTTGTCGTTCAAGGCCACAACCTTGACCTCGTCAAACTCGGCGACCGGCTTCTTGGCGTCTTCCATATACAACGTTGCCTTCATGGCGCTTGCTCCCTTGGCAGATCAGGTGGATTTGGCTCTTGGATGGCTTCACAAATAACGGTTGGCTCAATTGTAGCAGATTGGCGGGAAGGGTGGCAAACCCGGTGGGGGAATGAGTAAGGAGTAATGAGTAATTGGGTGGACGAATCCATTGGCAGTATCCAAATAATCCACCCCAACCACGTTCATTACTTCATTACTCCTTACTCATTCCCCTAAAATCCTTGCAATTTGCTCAGATCCGCCACGGTTTCGGGCAGACGGGCGATGTGCTGGATCAGGGCTTGACGGGCGGCCCGCACGACCGCGTCCTCGGCGTTGACCAGGACTTCGGTGAAGAAGCGGTCGATGGGGGCTTGCAGAGTGTGCAGGACATCGCCCAGGACGTGGCCCGCATCCTCGGCGTCGGCCAGGGTTTGGGCGGCGGCCATGTAGGCGGCGTGCAGATCTCGTTCCACCTCCACGGTGTATGCCGTGGGGGCCAGGGGCAGAGAGACGTCCAAACTGCGCACCATGCGAGCGCAGCGGGCATAGGCGGTGAAGGTGTCGCCCCACCAGGGTTGTGAAACGACGGCGCTCAACGCCCGACAGGCCCGCAGGGCGGCAAAGGGATTGTCTCCCCGCACGGCCAGCACGGCCTCCACCACGTCGTGGGCAAAGCCCATTTCCAACAGCACCCCTTGCAGACGTCGCTCCACAAAGGTGCGGGCGTCGGACAAGATGGCCAGGCTGATCTCGATGGGCTGTAAGACCGCGGCTTGGGCCAGGGCCTTTTTCAGGCTGAAGTCCGCTTTGGCCGCTGGCAGGTTGTAGACCATGCCCAGCGCAAATCGACGCAGCCCAAGGGGATCGGCGCTGCCTGTGGGTTGCAGACCCGCCCCAAAGAACCCGACAATGCTATCCAATTTGTCCGCCAGGCTGAGGGCCAGACCGGGCAGGGTATCGGGGGTGTCGTCTCCGGCATGGCGGGGCAGATAGTGTTCTCGGATGGCCTGGGCGACGGCAGGGGTTTCGCCGCTGTTGAGGGCGTAATATTCGCCCATGATGCCCTGCAAGCTGGTCATCTCCACCACCATGCTGGTGACCAGATCCGACTTGCACAGGGCGGCAGCCCGGGCCACGGTGACCTGATCCTCGGCGCTGCCGCCCAGGGTTTCGATCAACTGGGGAGCCAGCTTTTCCAGGCGTTGCACCTTGTCCAGCATAGACCCCAGCTTCTCGTGGAAGGTGAGGGTGGCCAGCCGGGGGGTGAAGCTCTCCAACTTGCGGCCTGTGTCCTGGCGATAGAAGAAGGCGGCGTCCGCATATCTGGCCCGAATCACCCCCTCGTTGCCAGCCCTGACCACCTCCGGGTGGGCCAGTTTGCGGCTGTTGGCAATGGTGATGAAGTAGGGGAGCAGCGCGCCGCTCTCCGGGTCAACCAGGGGGAAGTAGCGTTGGTGCTTCTTCATGACGCCGATCAGGACCGGCTTGGGCAGGTCGAGGAACTTACGCTCGAAGCTGCCCAACACGGCATAGGGGGCCTCGACCAGATCCGTGACCTCATCCAGCAGATCCGGGTCATCCGGGGTGATGCCCCCGGCCGCGGCGGCGGTCTCTTTCACCATGTCGGCGATCATCGCCCGGCGCAGAGTTCGATCCAGGATCACCCCTTGGTCGGCCAGGTTGCCGAAATAGGCCTGGCTGTCGGCGATCTCGAAGGTGGTGAAGCCGCCGGCGTCCAGGGTGGCCGCGGCGTCGGCAAAGCGGGGGCCGCGGCTGACACGTCCGCTGGTCACCCCGGCCCAGGTGAAGGGCACGATCTGGTCGCCGTGGAGGGCCACGATCCAGCGCAGGGGGCGGGGATAGCCCTGGTTGCTGCTGTTCCAGCGCATCACCTTGCGCCAGCGCAGGCTGTCCATGAGGGCGGTGAGCAGGCCCGGCAACACCGCGGAGGCGGGCTGGCCCGTCACCTTTTGCACGGCCCAGACGTAGTTGTCCCGCAGTTCCAGGTTCGTCACGTCGATGCCCTGGCCCCGGGCGAAGCCCTGAGCGGCCTTGGTCGGCTTGCCCTCGGCGTCGTAGGCCCGGTCCGCGGAGGGACCCCTCTTCTCCACCACCTCGTCCGGCTGACGAGGGGCCAATCCGACCACATAGGCCGCCAGCCGCCGGGTGGTGGCGGTGACGACCAGCTTCTCATAATTCAACTTATAGTCTACCAATAAGGCCGCTAATTTCTCCTCAACCTGGGCTATGCCGTCCAACACATCCTGGGGCGGCAACTCTTCCGAGCCGATTTCCAGGAGCAGGGAGGTGGGGATTGGGGATTGGGGATTGGGGATTGGGGATTGGGGGGCTTCTGATCCCTGATCCCCGGTCCCTGATCCCTGATCCCCGAGCCAGGGATATTCGTCGTGCTGCCGCTGGGCGGCGTAAAGCTCGGAGACGGCGCGAGCTTGGCGGCGCATGTCGGCGAAGAATTTGGCCCGTTCGGTGACGCCGATGGCCCCTCGGGCGTCGAGGAGATTGAAGGTGTGGCTCTGGCGCAGGACGTAGTCGTGGGCCGGCGCGATCAGGCCCCGGGCCAGGCAAGCGTCGGCCTCGGCTTTGTAGATCTCGTAGAGCTGCTTTTGGCGCTCCACGTCGGCCAGCTCGAAGTTATAGACACAGTGTTCGATCTCCTGGTTGCGGTACATCTCGCCGTAGGTGTGCTTGCCGTCGTAGTCGATGGCCCACACCTCGGTCTTGTGCTGGAGATACATGGCGATGCGTTCCAGGCCATAGGTGATCTCCACGCTGACCGGGTCCAGGGTCTGGCCGCCGGCCTGTTGGAAGTAGGTGAACTGGGTGATCTCCTGGCCGTCCAGCCAGACTTCCCAGCCCAGTCCCCAGGCGCCCAGGGCCGGGGACTCCCAATTGTCCTCCACAAAGCGGATGTCGTGGCGGGTGCGGTCCAGGCCGATGGCCTCCAGGCTGCCCAGGTAGAGTTCCTGGGGGTTGCCGGGGTCGGGCTTGAGGATGACCTGATATTGGGTGTGCATCTGCATGCGGTTGGGGTTCTCCGCATAGCGGCCATCGTCGGCCCGGAAGGAGGGCTCCACATAGGCCACGCTCCACGGCTCCGGCCCCAGGACACGCAGGACCGTGGCCGGGTTCATGGTACCCGCGCCCACCTTCTCGCTGTGGGGCTGCCAGATGGTGCAGCCCTGGGCCGCCCAATAGGTATGCAGGCGGTCGATGATGGCTTGGAAAGATAGTGGCTGGGTCATAAGGGTTCTCTATTCTGATTTGAGACGTGCAATGATCGCCGCTGGGGTAGTGCGATTCCGGGGCGTGCGATTAAAATCTGTGTCAAGGCTGACGATGGTCAGATCATATTTTTCCGCCACAGTGTATTGATAGGCATCGTCAAAATCCAGCCCCATACGCTCTGTGATCTTGGACACCATCATTATCTCCATTCCGCTCATGGCGACAGTCGGCACACCAGCGCCGATAAACTCCTGTAACCAGTTTTGAAAGACTTGGTAGAGCCGACGGCGAGTCAGGATGACACCGAGAGAGGACAGAGAGAACACGGAGATTGCCATGTCCTCAATGGGAAGTGTTCGCATCAATTGCTCGCACTCCTCAGCCTTCTCTTGGCCCAACAGATATTCGAGGATGATATTGGTGTCAAGAAGGTACTTCATCGGACCACCACTCCAATGATTTGTGCTGCAATTCAACTGAAGTATATTCCTCGCCCAATTCTTTAAGAACGCCGCGCAACTGAGGATTCAAGCGACCTGTGCGCTGATAGCTGCGTTTCTCAAACAAAAACTGGGCAAAATCCTCTACTTCCTGCAGCAAATCAGGCGACAATTGGTCCAGAATGGCCAGCAACTTTTCAGGTACTGGTTCAGCAGGATGGTGAACTATCTTCTCTGCCAGCATAATTTCCCTCCATAAGACTTCATGACTCAATAGGTCAAAACGAACTTTCTGGCGGGGCTATCTGCACTATTGTATCAACACCCGCAAAAGCTGTGAAATCTCCGTTCGACTTGAACGGAACAGGGTGTTTTTTCACCACGAAGGCACAAAGACACGAAAGAACACGAAATTTACCACCCTTCGTGCCTTCGTGTCTTCGTGTCTTCGTGGTGAGAAAATAGGTGTTTCCACAGATGAGGAGCCTGCACCCCCTGGCGCAGACCCGTTCGCACCAGGCTTCGACGTGAGCTCAGCCGAACGGGGTGCGAACTCCTCGGGGTGTCTCAGCCAAAGAAGCGCCAGGGCACGGGGGTGAAGGTGACGACGAAGATCAAGATCACAAAGTAGCCGATCCAGCGGCGGCGGGCGTCCAGCCGGGTGACGTCGTCCAGGGCGGGCGGGTGGTGGGGACCGATGACGAAGAGGATCAGGCCGATCCACATGAACCAGCCGGAGAAACCGACGGCTTCCAAGACCGGGATGACGTCCTGAACAACGCTAAGTCCTGCCACGGCGAAAAAGGCCATCAGCCCCAAAGTGATACGGTTGATCAGCCGCGCCTTTTCACCAAAAAGAGCAAAGACCGTGTGGCCGCCATCCAACTGGCCCACGGGCAAGAGGTTGAGCGCGGTGACCAACAGGCCGATCCAGGCGGCAAAGGTGACCTGGTTCATGAGTACATCCAGCCCCGCGGTCCAGTCAGGCAGGGGGCGACCAAAGACGGCGATCTTGGCGAAGTAGTAGAGCAGGCTGTTGCCCTCCAGCATCATGTTGGGACCAGGGGCAAAGTCGGTCATGGGGCTGGCGCTGAGGCCGACAAAGAGCAGGGGCACGGCCAGGACCAGCCCGGCCAGGGGGCCGGCCACGCCGATGTCGAAGAGCTTGCGCCGGTCGGAGATGGGTTCCCGCATGGCGATGAACGCGCCCAGGGTGCCGAAGCCCAAGGGCATGGGGATAAAATAGGGCAGGGTGACCTTCACCCTGTGATAGCGGGCGGCGAAATAGTGGCCGAACTCGTGGGCGGTGAGGATGCCCAGCAGGGTGAGGGCGAAGGGCCAGCCTTGGATCAGAAAGGCCGGGGAGAGCAGGCTGTCCGGCATCTCTGTGGCGCCATAGGTCGCTCCCACAAAGAGGGTGCTGGCCAACGTCGCCACAAAAAGCGCCAAATTGATCCACGGCTTGCCGGTGGATCCGCCAGCCACCCCCTTGGCGATGCGCAGTTCCACATGCTCCGGGGTCAGCCCCGCCGGGTCCGGGCGCAGGAAGGGCGTATAGCCCAGGCGGTTCAGTTTGGTCAGCCAGCCGGGAAAGAGCTCGTGGCTGGGGCGCAACAACTGCCCCCGCACGACCAAGATGCCGTCCGTGGCTGGATTTTTGGTGGTGGCCACAGAGTCCACGTTCATCTCCCCGGCCAGCATGGCCCGCACTTGGTCCGCCAGCAGCTCAAGCTCTTGGGGAGATGGGGGGTGGGGGCGTCCTTCGTTTTGCTTAAAAGAAAGGGGCATTTTTGTGTTTGGGGTCGGGGGGGCCAGGGAAGGTTCGTTCATAGGTCGGTTATCCAATGGTTTTGAGATGCGTTGGCGTCGTGGTAGAGTTTGGATGATTTGTTGATTGGTTGATTAGAGAGTGTTGCAGAATTGTATTTATCGTCAACTAAATGCGTCCTGCCATAATTTT